>PLLR01000028.1:17351-45781 GCA_003141335.1 Methanoregula sp.
TACCTTGAAATTTCGAAAAGTGGCATGAAAACAAGAGTTATTTTAATGCGTCAATCCTTCTTTAAACCAAATTACATATGGCTTGCGCACTAAAAAATAAGACTACTGGTGAAGCAGGATGAATGAGATTGCTAGCGAAGAAAAACCTGCCCTGACAAAAAAAGAGAAGACAAAGGCAGATAAACAGACCGAACATATTGCCCGCATCAAGCGGACGCTCCTGGCAAGCATTATGGGGATTTTTGTTGGCGTGCTATCGTACTACATCACCATATCCTTTTCAAAAGATGCAGGATATCTTGCCCTCATGCTGATGCTCGCTGGTATTGTAATCCAGAAGCACATCTTTATACTCATGGGTATGGACACTGCAAAACTGGGTGCAAAAGACTGGTTCTACCAGGGATTCATGACCTTTGCCTTCTGGTTCATGACATGGACGATCCTGTTGACCTCGCTCCCCCCGGCCCTGAATTGATCAATCCTCTTTTGTGAGCCCCAATGAGAATCGCGATTGTTCACAAAGACCGATGCCACGCAAAAAAGTGTGGCAACGAATGCATACTCTACTGCCCAAGGGTCAGGACCGGTGATGAAACTGTTGTCATTGGTGAGGATGGCAAGGCCCTCATCTCAGAAGAGCTCTGTGTCGGGTGCGGCATCTGCATCAAGAAGTGTCCCTTTGGCGCGATTGATATCGTAAGCCTGCCAGAAGAGCTCGAGCACCCGACTCACCGGTATGGTAAGAACGGGTTTGCCCTGTATGGCCTTCCCATACCGGTTGAGGGAAAAGTAACGGGGATCTTAGGAGCAAACGGTATCGGTAAGAGTACGGCAATCAAGATTCTTGCCGGGCAGCTCCGCCCCAATCTCGGGAACTTTGAGCTCGAAGTTGCCTGGGAAGAGATCTTCAAACGGTATGCAGGTACCGAGCTCTTCGATTATCTTCAGACCGTTTCAAAAAAGAGCTTGAAGATTGCATCAAAACCGCAATATATCGATTATATCCCAAACGTTTTTTCCGGTACGGTCAGAGCATTGTTAAAGACCACCGATGAGCGTAACAAGCTTGCAGAGATCCTGCCCGTGCTTAAGCTCAATGCGGTACTCGATCAGGACATCAGCACGTTGAGCGGCGGGGAACTGCAGAGGGTAGCGATCGCTGCCTGCCTTGCACGGGATGCAGATCTCTATTTCCTTGATGAGATAACCCCGTTTTTGGATATTTACCAGAGGATTGCTGCAGCTAAACTGATCCGAGATCTGGCCACGCAGCGCCCCGTGATGATCGTTGAGCACGATCTTGCGATTCTTGACATGCTTGCAGACACGGTGCATGTGGGGTATGGAAAACCTGCGGTCTTTGGTATCATCACCCGTCCCAAAGGAGTCCGTGTCGGAATCAACCAGTACCTTGAAGGCTACCTTGTTGAAGAGAACGTCCGGTTCCGGGATACGCAGGTAGTTTTTGAAAAACGCGCTCATGACAAGGGCTCAGACCGTGAAGACGTGTTTTTGATCCCGGCAATGACCAAGAACTATGAAACCTTCAACCTGACCGTAAACGGTGGAACCATCAAGGGGGGGGAGGTGCTGGGAGTCGTCGGGGCAAATGGTATGGGCAAGAGCACCTTTGCAAAACTGCTCGCCGGTGTTGAAACACCCACGACCGGAAAAATTGAAACAACCCTCCGGATTTCGTATAAACCCCAGTACATCAAGGCAGACACTTCCGATACGGTCGAAATGTACCTCCGCCAGCGCACGACAAAGTTTGATTCTTCCCTCTACCAACATGAGATTATTGAATCACTCTCATTAGAAGCAATCCTTCAGTCACCTGTGGATTCCCTGAGTGGCGGAGAACTCCAGCGGGTGGCAATTGCAGGGTGCCTCTCCCGGGATGCAGATCTCTATATCCTTGACGAACCCAGTGCCCACCTTGACGTTGAGCAGCGGGTTAAGGTGACGAGAATGATCAAACACCATGCTGAGGGCAAAAAAGTCGGCATCATGGTGATCGACCATGATATTTACCTCATCGATATGATCAGCGAGAGAATCCTTGTCTTTGAAGGCGAACCGGGCAGGAAGGGAACTGCTGCCGGACCGTTTAAGATGCGCGAAGGAATGAACCGGTTCCTCCAGGCACTTGAAGTTACCTTCCGCCGGGACCAGAGCGGAAGACCAAGGATCAATAAACCCGAATCGTTCCTTGACCGGGAACAAAAAGCACTCGGCGAATTTTATTACTACACCGCAGATGAATGAGAGAATTTGCAGGTCATACCTTTTAATATTTTAACATGCCATTTTTTCCTGTATGCAGGGAGAGAAGCTTTCAGATGCCATCGCCTATAAAAAGCTGAACCTCCTGAAAAAGGATTTTTTTGGATATATTGAACGAAATTCTGCCAAAGTTGATGCAAATCTCCCGGTCTTTTTTGGACACGTGATATCCACTCTCGAAAATTCGTTCCCCAACATATCGGATCAAACCTATGATGAGTTTATCGACAGCGTCACGTTTAAGCTGCTTGATGCAAGTACCAATATCAGGGATTTTGAGTATATAAAAAAAGTCATTCTCAATGTGCTTCGCTTAAAAAAGAGGAAAAATGCAGATATCGGGATCAACATCGTTGTCGGCCTGAAGCTGTTAAAATCCGGTGACTTTGCCCACGCACTCGATTTCTTAAAAAAATACAGCAATCTGGATGCCAAGATCGGTACTGCTGTAGCCTATTGCTATTATATCCTCTCATTGCAGGAATTTTTCAGGGAGGATGATGAGAGGGAAGAGGCAAAAAGAAACCAGCGGGCGGGTGGTGAGATGGAACTTCTCTCCCGTGAAACGATGCTGAACCTTGCACGCGAAAAGCCACCGGTAAATTACCTGAAGCAGCTGGATATTGATGACCCGGCGTATCTGGAAAAGATTTTCTGGCAGATGGTATTTTTGGGATTCGAATGGTTCCCCAGTGAGAGATGGTTCATAGAAGTCGGACTGAAAAATGCCATACATTCACATAATGCCGAAATGAGGATGCGGTTACTGGATATCAGCGCCGTTCGATTCGAAACGGATTTTGACTTTCAGCGGGAGATGTATTTCTTCAAACTGGAAACCCGGGATGCCGGAGGTGCAGCGGGTATTGTGAGTCAGCTGATCCGGCAATATCCTGACGATCTCGAACCCATCTATCTCGGTATGAAACTTTCCCTGCTCACAACAAAGAAAACATCGTACCATACCTTCAGAAAGTTGGCAAAGGTAAAGGGTATGCCTGCTTCCATTATCGAACTTTTTGACGTATCCTTTGATCTCCTGGAAAAGGATAATACGTCTGCAATGAACAGGATAGCGGAATTGGAGAGGGAATTTCCCCATGCCCTGTATTATATTATAGCGCTCAGGTATATTGCTGCAGATTTCTTTTCTGATAACGAAACCCGGGTCAAGCGGGCAAAAAAAGCACTCATTGATTCTATCGACCACTATTGTACTGAGGAGCTGAAAAAGAAGAAAAAGTAAAAAACCCGTTTTTGTTGTGTTGGATTTTTACCGGAACTTCTTTCATACATCCTCACGGCGTGATCCTTACTCTTTCAGGTTTTCTTTTTAGAACATTAACGTATTTATCAGATTTATTTCTTTCTCTTGGGTGGCGGGATCGCTTTTTTCCCAGAATTCTCTCCTGCTTTCATCCTGTCGTATATGTCCTTCAATTCATTCTCAATTTCGGTTGCCGGGGCTTTGAAATCTTTTAAATCTCTCAGCAGGCTGGTATTTTTTTCTTTTGCTACGTGCTTGACATCCGAAGCGAGTGAACTTAACAGATCTGCATCGCTGCCGGATGCACTTCCTGCAAATGAAGCCATGTCAGACTGGGTGGAGATCTCGTCCTCTGGCAAATCCGCGCCTTTTGGAGTGTCAGAAGCCATCCAATCTGCTTTCATCGTCTTTATAGGGCTTTTCGCTGGCGATGGAAAACTGCCTGTGGCTGACGGTGTCTCTTCCTTCCTGTCGACATCAAGATCAATGTCATCAAGATTCACGTTGTCCAGATCTCCAAAGTCCTGGTCAATGGATTCCCCGCCTTCAAGACTCCTGAATTCTTCAAGACCCCCCTCATTATCTTTGAGAGTATCGTCCGCTTCTGAGCGGGTATCCAGCGAGGGCATCGGAATCTCAGGCTCATCGGTTGTCAGGGCGGACCCTGTTACCGGGGTGCCCGGGGTTGGGATCTGCACAGAAGACGGTGAATTGGGGGTTTCCTGGTCGTCCAACCCGTCAAGAAGGCTTACGTCAAATTCATCCCCGGAAAGCGACAGGAAAGGATCCGGGTCTTTTTCCCGTTCTAGAAGCCCGGGTCCACCGCCACTGCCGGGGGAGGGGATTTTTGTACCGACATCATTGCCGGCACTGGCGAGTGCAGATCTTTTAACCTTCTCACTGACCGCTTTATCGAGCAGCTCGTCAATGTGCTCCACTTTTTTTCCATGTTTGCTGCGCTCTTTGAGAACTGATCGCAGCGAACCGAGTGATGTGAGAAATAAACGGAGATGGGAACCGGCGCCGGTTTTTTTTGCAGCACTTTTTGTTATCTCCTCCTTTTTATGGGGAGATGCTGGTTTGTTATCCGGTTGTACTGGTTTTTTTTCAAAAAATTTCATCTCGTCCAGCTGCCGTATGATGGAAATTTTTTTGAAGTTTTGTAATTTTTTGCTCGTGAAAACCGACCTGAAATCAGCAACTGTTATTGCACCAAGAAGCAGGAGAAGAACAAATCCTACTGCCAGGATCAAGGGGATCATAATGAGTAGGGGTACATCGAACAGGATCATGACTGAGCCGGTGATCACAATCACCGTAAAGAGGATAACCCTGCGCAGACGTTCTTTCATATAAGGTACATTCCTATTGCTCCGGCACCTGTTTTTCCCATAGTCGAGAGTCCCTCGGGGCTGAAGAACAGGTTAACTCCTATGGGCGCAATCAATAATATGAGTCCTGTCAGTGTACAGAATAGAGCTGCGTAGAAATAATACATATACCGATCCCCACCCCCGACAATCCGTGCCGCGATAATATTGGAAATGGTGATGATCGTAAGAGACATTACTACAAAGTTGCCCATCTCCTTTTCGGGGAAGTTGGTGAACATCGACATCCCTCCAAGAGCACTGCCCGCAGACACTCCTCCCGCGCTCGCGCCTCCTGAGGCAGCAGTTGTCACCTCGAATTTTGCCATCATTGCCGAGACAGAGCCGGTCAATGTTAACATTATGCGGAACAGAACAACAAAGATCCCAACCATTGCCACGTGCATGGGTACGAGGAGCACGGTAAAACTGCGGGCATGCATATCTTTTTTCTCCCGCAGGAGTGTCTGTTCGAGTACCGAAGATCCGACTACAGTACCGATCGGTTCCGGGGGACCGCCCATAATAACGGTGTCAAGGTAGATGTTGAGATATTTGTAAATGAGGTTGCTCCCCGATTCACCGATGAATTTATCCCAGATCTGTTTGTTATCAAGGCCAAGGTTCATCTGGGAATAGACTGAATTCACCAGAGGTTCTAGGGCGGTGAGAGACTTTTTATCAATAGTAGCAAGAGCATGAACAGCTGTGGTACCCTGGCCCCCCATTATCGCTCCCAGACTCCGTATGAAGGTGGAAAAATCGTTGTCACGAAGGGTGATATTACTGTCATCAATAAACCCGATGATGCCAAGGGGCGCCATAAGGATTCCCACCAGCAGGAATATCAAACCTGCATTGATCCCAATCAGCGCCATTACGATAATCGCGCCTATGGTAAGGGGAACAATGATCCTCTCCATGGCATGAATTGTCTGCTGTTCCTTAGAAGTTCTCTCCGTGAGACCATGGGATTTCGGGTCATCCGGCACTGATGTGTACATGAGCAGATTGCCAAAGACACAGATCGTGAGAACAATTGCGTAGGCCATGTTAAGGGTGGCATCCAGGCCCTGAGGGGAATAGATGGCAATGGAGATCATAATGGTAACACAGATAACCGTCCCTGAAAGGAGCATGGCAATATACGCATCTCCCCATTTTTTGAGCATCTCGAGTCCCTGCTCGACCTGGCTGCGGTACACACTTCTGACCGTAGAAAGTTCATTTTTTAAGAAATCATCATCAGGGACACCGGAGTCTATTGCATTTGCGTACCGGTTCAGCATGCTTTTAAGGATTGTATTGTTTGTCCTGTCAGCAACTATTCCCAGAGCTTCTGAATAACTGTAATTCCATTTTTTTACATACATGTCCACTTTTGTAATATACTTCGCTGAGATGTACTCCTTCCGGTTTGACACATACGCAAAGATCTCCGGTCTGGACGCATTTGCAATGGCAAGCGATGCCATATACGTGTTCAGAAAGAGGAGATCGGCCCCCATTTTCCTGTCTTCAGTGACCTGCGAGATTCTCTCTTTTAATCCCTTTATCTGCGAGGTAAACGGGATTACATGGCCTTCTGGTTTTTTATCCTGATCCGGTGTGGTATCAACCATATCAGGAACCAATCTTTAAGAGCCCCTGCTTCTTGATCTTCGTCATCATGGTGAATAAATCCCAGAACTTGGTGTACCCTGCTTTGTGGAGTCGCTCGAGAATTTTTGCCCGCTTTTCTACTTCAAGATAGATCTCTGATTTTTTGCTATCGGGCATGCCGAGCATGGTAGCGATTTTATTTTCAAGTAAATAGGAACTGCCCTTCCCCGACCATATAAACGTATCGGTGATCGGTTCCCAGCTGAACATCTCGACAAAAGTGAACCCCTGAGTTTCCGGGTTGAAACCTACCAGTTCGTTACAACTGATCATCCGCCTGACTACCTGACCATCAGGTCGTTTGACGGCACTCTGGATGATCACCAGGTTGAGGTTATCCACATAGGTCTTAGGAATATTGATCGGGTCTCCGCAAAGACGCTGGATGAGTTTTTCCACCGATGCTGCATGGAATGTACTCATCACCGGGTGACCGGTCTGCATGGCACCAAACGCAACGGATCCTTCAACACCCCGGATCTCACCGACAAGAATCTGGTTGGGACGCTGACGCAGGGCAGCCTTGAGCAGGTCAAACATGGTCACTTCTCCACCCGCAGCCGAACCCCCCGTTCCCTCTCCTTTCCCCTTTGCAAGTGCCACTTCCCGAATCCAGTTCCGGTGCGGTACATTCAGTTCCGGTGTATCCTCGATGGTAACTATTTTATTTTCCGGGGGAATAAACGTCGTGATTGCATTCAGGAGAGTGGTCTTCCCGCTTGCGGTTTCTCCAGAAACGAAGAGTGACATCCCGTACTCTACGCAGATCCAGATATATGCGGCTGCCAGGTAGTCAAGACCATTGTTGTCGATAATATTGAGGATGCTTAACGGCACTTCGTTCACTTTACGGATGCTGAAATTACTCCCGTGCCGGCTGATAGCAGTTCCATATACGATGTTGATACGGGAACCATCGGGCAGGGTGGCATCAACAATAGGACTCCTGTACGTGATAGGACGTTTGATCCGTTCTGCCACCTTCACGACAAATTCATCCAGCTCACTGGAGACTTTGAACTCTATCACCGATTTTAGACCTTTGAAAATCTTATGTTCGATAAAGATGGGACCGACGCCATCACAGGATATATCTTCAATGTAGGGATCGGAAAGGAAGGGTTTGAGCACCCCCATATCGATCTTATCCCGTATCAGAAGATATTCAATTGCCCGGTATTCTTCATCAGTAAGGATCACCTTGCCGTCAGGAGTCAGGGGAACCTGGTGCTTCACTTTGGTGTCTTTCATTTTTTTCTGTGCCGTGAAGTCGGTGTTCAGGAATGTCGTGATCTTTGATTTGAGATCCTGCTGGCTGGAAGCACTCCCCTGAAGCTGTGCGTGATCCATACCTTTTGGCAGGATGACGGCAACGGAAGCCAGCATCTTTTTTATTACTTCAGCCCGCTCCTTGTCGCTGATCGGATCATCTTCGAGCCCGTCAATCAGGTTAATAAGTTTAGTCTCAATTTCCGGGAGAAGCTGGTTCACGTTGTGGAGAAACGAGGGTTCGATGGGAATGTAAAAGTTCCTCACATCATCCGGGTCCGGGAGAATGTGGACAAAAGTGGTTTCATTAACCGGATAAATAATATTGGGGCTGGCCATGGAGCGAAGATCTTTTTTTAATTCCGGGAGGAACAGGGGAATTCCGTAGGTTTTTACGGGAAATGTATGAAGATATTCAAGGAGGTGGGGGCTGGCTTTCACATACTCTTTGGCGTTTGCCGGCAGCATTTTATAGATCGGGCTTGATTCAATATCGTTATAAAAATCAACGGTCGAATCAATGATCTCCTGCTTGAAGGGGAGGTTGACGGCAACAGACAGAGTACCCATATCAGACTCTCGCAAAACTCATCGGGATAACCTTCATACCATAACCGGGATGTACTTCAAAGCTGACAAGGTTTCCGGTTGTTTTCTTTGCACCGCGGACCTTGATCACTTCCAATACCATCACGTATTTACTGCCAACAAGGGCTTTTCTCATGTTGAGGTGGGCATCGCAGATTGACCGTATCCGTACGAGGGTGTCTTCCTCAAACGCATACGTATGCAGTGTTACCAGTATCGTCTTGCCATGATCGACAAGGGATTTGCAGTTCGTGAAGAAGGTGAGGATGTGGTCTGTATCCGCATATTCTGTAAAAAGAGTAAGTGAATCGACAATTATTACCTGGGATTTGCTTTTCCTGATGTGGCTGATCAGGCGTGGGAGGATACCTGCCATCACCTCTTTTTTCGATTCAAAACCAACCACGTGGAGAGGGAAGATTTTGAGGTAGCCCCAGGCAAAATATTCCGAGATGTCGAGACTCATGGACTCCATCTGCTTGATAAAACTCTTGCTGGTGTTCTCTGTTGTGAAAAGATCGACTGACATCCCCTGCTTCATTGCACCCCAGATGATCTGCTGGGTAATTACACTTTTCCCGGTATCGTTTTCCCCTTCGATAAGGGTGAGGGATTCGAGCGGCAGACCATCGGCAATTTTTTTATCCAGTTCACTGTTGCCGGTCGAGATAATCCGCCGGTCTTCACCACCCATAAGATCGGAGATGTTTGCCATCAGGATCCCCTCTTTTTAAACAAACGCTGAAGCATAAACCCCGTTACTTGTAGTAATCTGGAACCAATGTGGAGAGTCTCCCCGGGTGGTTACCAGTATCTGGTATTTTTCCCCGGGGTCCAGTTCAGAGGGATGGATGAAATCCTGGTAACGGTTGGTAATATACCAGGTTCCGGGAGTGCCACTGCCACTCGAATCGTAGGTACATACTTGATACTCATTGGATCCTGTATCATACACTATCACATCCATATGTTTAAAATCGCTGATGATTTCAGTACCCGTGTTAGAAACATTCGACGTAATAGAAACATTCGACGTAATTATTGATCTGGAATTTTGTGGATCTATAATGGTAAAAGCTGTCCGTATACGCATTTCATTTTGCAGGGTAAGATCTTTTTGGGCGTTTGAGACGGTTTCAGCTGCGGTGATGGTAGCGCCCACCACTACGTATGCCACAACAATAAGGAGCATTACCCCCACCGCCGCCGCGATAATTCCAGCAACGGCCATCGTTAATCAGCTCGCCGTAAATTCGTTTGATCGCCAGATACCATTGGGGAGTGCAAACTGGAAATAGACATTACTACCCGAATGGATTGGCGTTTTCGGTTTCGCAGTTACCTTCAGGGTTTCACCAGGATCCCAGAAACTATTCACGTTAAGATCGTACCCGGTTTCAAATTCTTCGGTCCATTCACCATTTGCCAGCTTTTCCGGCACAACATCTTTGTAGGTAAGATGGTCAAAACTGCCGACTGCACCACAAAAGACATCAGCCCGTTGAATTTCTGCCAGTCCTATCCGTTCAGATCCAATATTTTTCATCCACACCTGAGCAGTCTCGCCACTTGCAAAGGTGGCAATAATTTTAAAATCCGTACGGATCCTTACATCAGATTCGTGGGTGGAGGAAGAAAAGGTTCCGGCCATATTCTGAATGACGGGATATACTGCATTAATAAGTACTGCCGATGCAACCACCGCGGTGATCAAAAACAATGCAGTAGTAATTGTCTCGGCGGACATCTGGTTAGATCCTGTCGGGTAAATTCATCCATTCTTCATCTTTTTCTTTATGCATTGAAGACTTTTTCCCGAGCAGGGAGATAAGGGGGAGATCAATTCTTTCCTCACCACTTCCGGCCATGCTGGCGGGCATGTTCTGACGCTGTTCCATCATCACTTCTATCATATCGCGGTCAAGTGAAGTATCGTTTGGTGAAAGAATCCTGTTCAACGCGTAGAGTTCGGCGACAAATTCGTCAGGACCAACTTCATGCACTTCTCCCAGATTTGCCGGCATCAGGCGTGAGATCTCACGGATCTCATCGCAGGATTCTTTTGTTATATATCCCATTGCCCGATAGGACTCTAAGATGATCTCAAGCCGGTCATGCCCGATCTTTTTAACTGCCTGGTGCGTCCACTTGAAGAGTTTATAGACTTTCTGAAGCCGGAGTTTCTCGTTTACCGGAGCGGTGGGGGTCTGGGTTACAAAAAATGTTTTTTGGGAGGCTCCTGCCTGGGATCTCAGGACTGCAAGCATCTGTTCATCCAGCATTCTTTTACTATCTTCAACAGACAAACTCACCGGTTCGGTTTTACCTGGCAATAGCTCTTTTTTATTGTCGGTTTCCATTTTTACTTTTGCTGCTTCAAGCCGGGATTCGCGTGCTTCAAGAGCTGCTTCCCGTGCTTCCAGTGAAGATTTTTGTGCCTCTTCTGCCTCCATCGCTGCTGCCGAAGTCCCTGCCGGAGCTCCAGCAGTTCCGGTAGCCACCAAAGTAAACGGATTCTCCAGTTCATTCATCCGTTCCCGGATGTCCATTAAAAGACGCTTTATGGAGGTTTTGATGAGATCAACCTCCTTCTCCAAGTTCTGGAGCTTGACTTCCGGATCATCTTCTGACGCGGCAGTAATAATATGGTCGACCGGGGACTGGTTTACCGCCATGACGTATCTGTTTGTTATATTACATTCATGAATATTAAATATTTTGTTAAGTAAATGGCAATAATTACTTGTTAAAGCAGAAAAACAAAAAAATTTAACAGGGAATTCAGGCTGGTTGTGAGACGACCCCTATAATTTTTCAATCTGCAATTATTCCCCCGACAAGACACTATCAAAAAGAAAAACCGAATCGTCCGGGAAGGTACTTTCCGAAATCACCTGTATCGGGAAGTACTACTATTTTTGATACGAATCCGGTCCCTTCGTTATCCCAAAGAAATGTCTGTTACCCTCGTGTCTGATAGCGGATATTTTTTTTTAAAAAAAAGAATTTAGTAGAGAACACTGGTATTTGTAATAGTAGCCGGTGCAGTCTTTGTGAAAGGTAATGCCGCACCTACAGAAGGTCTCAATTCAATGGTCATTTTGGTAGTCGCTGTTACAAAAGTTGGCTTGAAATCAATCTCGACCTGATCATTTGCACTCATTGAAGTAACGTTAGTAGCACCATTTAATCTGGTGGTAAATGTTGTATTACTAGCAGTGACGTTCTGTGACATGATTATAGGTGTAGTGCTTGGTGTGGAGAAAACAATCTTCATCTTCGTTAAATCAATGGAAGGTGCACCCGGGGCAAGACCAATAGAGAATCTGATTTCGTCAACACCACTTGCTGGATTTGACGAAAGCCCATAGACGATTCCTATCATCTGGATGTTTGCAGTCGATTGTTCAACACCTTTGTACACGGTCTCCTGGGCCTTCTGGGTTGTAAAGAACCCGGCGCCGAGTACGACATACGAGAACACTGCCGCAACGACAACGAATGCAATAAGCACAATCGCTGCCTCAAGACCGGTGAACCCTTCATCATTACGTTTTGAAGAATGCATGATTTTACCTTCTTTTGATAGTGGACACTGATGGTTCCAGTATCCCTGTGTGACAAAAGGTTTTAATAACATATAAATTCTCCTCAAAATCTGCGTCATATTCGGGGGAATTTTTAGCATCTTTTGTAAAATTTTTATCGCCTGTGTACGAAACGATGTTGTTTTGTTGTTATTAAAGTAAGAAAAATGGGGGAGCGGGTATATCCGTCAGTATCCGGTTATGGTCAATGCCATCATTATTTATTACCAGAGACGGAATATTTTTACACATCTTCATGGATAAAAAAGATATCATGTATGTGGTGGTTGCTCTTGGCATCATTCTTGTTATAGCTATCGTCATCAAACCACTTGCCACCGGACAACCGGTCAATACGGGAATATCTCTTCCCACGACAATGCAGGCAGTTACCCTCAAACCTGCCCATGTGTATACCGAGATTACTCCCCTATTGACCCCGCTTGTAACAACAACTCCCCCGACACCTGTCCCGACATGGGACTCGAAGACAAAAACCGTTGGTTTTGTTGACCCGGGAACCTATGGTATTTCGATGAATGAATCACTCCCGGGCGGAACAAGAATTAACAGTACCAGTGTTAACAAGGCCACGACCAGTTATGCAACAATTTCCGGGCAATACAGTGCAACCACCCAGATAATAACGATCCCGTTTCCTTACTGGGAAATCTGGTATACCGTTGATCCTGCCGGTCCGGTGGGTGGAAAGGGACAATCCCTTACTACATCAACTGCCACTGGTTCAAAAGAGAGCGGGCAGAAGGGAGGTACTCTTAGTGTTATCCAAGGATCATTTTCTGTCACCAATCCTGTTTTTACCATTCAGGTGATGGATGCTGAGGACCCCAACCGGATTGTCCGTACTATCACACCTCCCGGCGGACTTGATAAATCGTTATGGACCGGTGAAGCAGGTGATCCCCGCCCCTGGAAAGAGAAATTCTACGAAGGAGCGCGAAAATATTATTTCATTATCTATGCCCACTCGCTCAATTCCTATAATCTGGATATCCGTGTCCCGACAGCCTATAGCGGGAAATATTGATTTTTTTATGCAGGAATAACAAAGAATAGTTAAAAGAAAGGGGAAATCTCTACCTGTTTTTTGATACAATCGTATAAATCCCGTTTTTGCATAGTAGTAAAAAAGGAATGGAGAATATCGTTTCAAAAAAATTCAGCACTGTTTCTCACTCGATTTTTTTCTTCCCCATGGATTCAATGTACACGATCTCTTTGCCGATTTCAACGTGTCCCTTCTTGTCTTCAGGTATGGGAATTTCAAAGTTTGAAAAATCCTTCATATCCATCAGCTGTGCCGTGTTGCCGGAAATGGAGATTACCTGCCCGCTCTTGCGCTCAACAACCGGGATATATGCCTTTGTCGATACTGGTTGAACGATAGATCGTTTCACCCCGTCAAAGATACCTAACGCATCGATCCGTGCCTTTGCTGCTCCATGTTTTCCCGGCTTGGATGTGGCAATACCGAGGACCCTGCACGGTTCATCGTCAATAACAATATATCGTCCCTCTTTGATTTTTCCAATTTCGGTCTGCTCTTTCATAGCATATACACCTGTAATAACCACATATCGTAAACGCGGTAGTAATTTATCTCCATTGCATTACATAAATACAGCGTTGAAATCCGGAGATGTCTGGAGGTATGGAGTTCCTTTCTGCATGTAATGAGATGGCAGTGCTGGTTCAAGAGAGCATCCGCGAGCTGATAGGAACTCCTGAAGGTGGCGAAACGGTGAAGATGGGCGCGGATCTCACCCCGACAAAAAAGATAGACCAGGTAGCAGAGGATTGTATTGTCACGTATTTACAGGAGCACTCCCTCTGCTCTCTGTTAGTAAGTGAAGAGGCCGGAAAAGTTGAATTCCGGGGTGATGGCGGCACTATCTTTCTCGATCCGGTCGACGGGACATTTAATGCCGTAGCCGGGATTCCCTTCTATGCACTCTCCCTTGCGTACGAAGAGCACGGGGTAATTCAGCAGGCGTTTGTCCAGAACCTTGCAAGCGGCGAAACGTTCACGGCGTTAAAAGGGAAATACGCGCGGTGCAATGGTAAACCCATTACCGTATCGACAGTCTCCCGGCTGGACCAATGTGCGATGAGTGTCTACGGGAGAAAATTTGATACCGACCGTATGATGCAGCTTGGGCAGAAGATCCGACGGTGGCGCCTGTTGGGGGCATCTGCCCTGGAACTCTGTTACATTGGATGTGGAAGGGTTGACGGATTTGTCGATCTGCGGGGAACACTCAGGGTAACCGATGCTGCCGCAGGGATGCTTGTCTGTACCGAAGCGGGAGGGAAAGTGACGGATCTCGAAGGTCAGGTGATCCGGTTTCCCAACGAAGTGACGATCGGACGGTGTCTCGTTGCCACAAACGGCGTGCTGCACCATAAGGTGATCGAGTACCTGCGGTGATTACGATGAAGATACTGATTGTTTCACGGATTGACAACCGGGATGCACTTGTTTTTGCTGAAAAAATCAGCACGGTCCTGAAAAAGAACGGATCGGATGTAGTATTCGATAGTGATACTGCCAAATCGCTCGGTTGTGCAGGCTTCCCGCTCGCAGATGCGAACGCAGATGTCGCACTTGTTGTCGGGGGAGATGGCACTATTCTCCGCACTATCCAGCAGATGGAAAGGCCAATCCCGGTCATTGGTGTCAACTGGGGCGAGGTGGGTTTTCTTGCTGATCTTGAACCTTCTGAAGCGCTGGAATTTATAAAAACCCTGCCTCGTGGATTTTCTGTTGAGGAACGGATGAGAATCGCGCTATCCAATAGCAGCACCTCTTTTGGAAATGCTTTAAACGAAGCATTGATCGTGACTTCCCGGCCAGCAAAAATGTTGATGTTCTCCATTATTGTTGATGGTGTCACTACCGAAAAGTTCCGTGCTGATGGTCTGTTGATCAGTACTCCAACCGGTTCCACAGCGTATGCAATGAGCGCGGGAGGACCCATTGTCGACCCGAGGATACAGGGATTTTTACTTGTTCCGCTTGCTCCCTACCTGCTCTCATCCCGTCCTCACCTGATCAGCAGCAACCGGCACCTTGAAATAAAACTGGAGAGTTCAAAACCCGCCAATCTCGTGATGGATGGCCAGACAACGTTCGAACTGGGAACTTCCATGACGATAACCGTGAAAAGATCTGAACACCCGGCACTGTTTATCGATGTCAAACGTAATTTCTTTGAAAAGGTGGATAAAAAACTCCGAACGCTCTAAAAACAGAGTACAAATCCTTTTTTTCTTGATACTACCGGGCATCCATGACAGTTGGTCAAAAGAGAGCAATGCGTGCAGATTTCCCTGCCAAATCACCAGCCCGAATATAAACCCTCAAAAAAATTCGCCGAAACAGCATACTTTACATGACCGTTTTCTTAATTTTCAAAATAAAAGACTTATCTTGAAAGCCGATCTACTACATGACAGGTGGTCTCGTGCAGGTTTCCATGAAACTCGAGATGAAGGATTCTCCGGGTCAGCTGGTGGCTGCCCTCAAACCCATATCTGAAGTAGGGGGAAATATCATCGCTGTCATTCACCAGCGTGAACCCGATCTGGATGAGGATACATTAAATGTGCAGATCGTGCTCGAGTTGCCCGAAGGGCGCCTGGAAAAACTCGTTGCACTCTTAAAAGAACAGGGTGTGCGAATACAGCGGATCGGTGAGGAACGCCTCCTTTACAAACGGACGGTAATTCTTATCGGGCATCTTATGCACACCGATCTTTCCGACACGGTTGACCAGATCGATTCTACCGGTTTTGCCGAAGTCTGCGAACTTGCGATGAGCATGCCGGCGGTAAATGAGCGATCCAGCTCACGGATAACCATAAAAGCGGTGAGCAAAGGGGATATGGAGGCAGCGCTTGCAATTCTCCGCCGTGTTTCACACCAGAAGTCCCTTCTCCTTATCGAACCGCTCGAGGAGATTGCATGATGAACGTCGCGTTGATTGGTCTTGGTTCGGTGGGCAGGGGAGTTGCCGGCATGATTGCAAAAAAGGATCTCGGGATTACCATAACCGGGATTGCCGATTCGAAAAGCGGGGGCATGGATCCAAACGGGCTTGACATCGCAAGCCTGCTGGCGAGTAAAACCAGGAAAGGGTACTGTGGTGATAAGAAAATTTCGGCTTCCGATGTGATCGCTCAAGCAGATTACGATGCGCTCATTGAAGTGACTCCTACCAACGCTCTTACCGGCGAACCCGCCATTGGATATATCAAAGCAGCTCTTATAAGGAAGAAACATGTCGTCACGTCAAACAAGGGGCCGATTGCCCTTGCCTATAAGGAACTCCACGCGCTTGCGGTAAAGAAGGGGGTAGCCCTGCGGTATGAAGCTACGGTCGCCGGTGCAATTCCCATTATGCACACGCTGGAGCACGGGCTTGCCGGTAATGAGATCCTTGCCCTGTATGGTGTGCTGAACGGCACCTGCAACTACATTCTCACCCGCATGGCGGCAGAGGGACTTACCTATGAGCAGGCATTGATGGAAGCCCGCGAGATGGGGTATGCCGAAGCTGACCCGACCTATGACGTGCAGGGGATAGATGCGGCGATCAAGCTCGTGATTCTTGCAAATACCATATGGGGTAATGGCATTCGGTTAAACGATGTGGATCGTACGGGGATTGATTTGCTGACACCGGACGCATTGCGGTTAGCTGACGATGAAGGGTGCACTATCCGCCTGATTGCTGAAGCGATTCCCCGAAAACACATCCTCCGTGTGTCGCCACGGATTATTGAGAAGAACCACCCGCTTGTTGTTGACGGTACCCTGAATGCACTGACGCTGGAAACTGATATGGCAAAGGAGATTACCCTGATTGGCAGGGGTGCCGGGTCGATCGAGACGGCAAGTGCTATCATCGGTGACCTGCTCTTCATCAAAGACCGTTATGTCCAGCGTGCTTGAGCGCCGGCGCGAGTATCTGCGCCTGATGCGGCAGTTCACGCTCGATCGTGGTTTTTTTACGGTCACCGATATCCAGCACGCTACCGGCATCCCCCGCAGCACCGCGCAGGACTGGATGAACCGGCTGATCAGGGAGGGGTGTGTTCTTGTCCGGGAGGAGAAACGCGGGCGAAGTGCGGCACACTATGTTGCGATCAGTGCGATGCCCTCGAGTGCCTGCCGCCGGATCTTCACGACTATTGACGGGGACAATGTCGAGATTTATCATGACTGCATGAGCGGAGCCTGTGCTGCCTTCTGCGGGTATCATCATGCACTGGCAGGAGGCGTGCTTGTAAGCGTGGAACGTGACGGGACACTTCTGCGGGAATCTGCCCGGATCGGCAGGCGCGTGGTTCCCGTGGGGCTCTCACCACTTCCCGCCGTCGGTGTTACCGGTATTGAGCGGGATGGAAATACCGTGATCCAGCACATCCGCTGTATCGGTGGCCCGGCATATTCTTTATCCGATATGATGGCACGGGCGGAAGGGGTGTTACAGGTTGAGACCCGGCATGCCGGGCCAATCGTCGAAGGGAATGTCCGGACGCAGGCGCTGGTGCATGTGACCATTGGCATTGACGATACCGATTCAAAAGAAGGGGGGGCTACCTTTGCCCTTGCGCTGGCTCTCCTCTCACACGTCACCCGGATCAACGGTGTTCTTCCCATCAGCCACCATGTTGCGATGCTCAACCAGGATGTGTTTGTAAAAACTGCAGGGAATTCNNATACGGTCCGGTCTCCAAATTCCTGACGGGCTGCGGGAGTACGGGAGACTTGTGCGGGAACGGGTGATCACCCGGGCGGTTGCAGAAGCGACAGCGGAACGGTTCGGCATCTCGCTGCACGGGGGTAATGGCATTATCGGAGCGCTTGGGGCGGTTGCCCTTGCAGGACTCCCGCATGAAATACTGCTGGACCCAACACGGGAGATTCTTACGTGATTGTGCCCGCAGGTATACTTTTCATGAAGAAACAATACCCCCCTCTTTCAGTACACCCGGAATAGCCTTGCGTGCAGGAACACCAGATTATTCGGTATTGTCCTACAATAACATACTTTATTAATAAAATAAACAGAATACTCTTGGGAGCACCCATGGCTCGACCAAGAGGCTTGATTGAAGTTGTTTGTCAGAATCCTGACTGTGATTATTTTCAGAAAGAAGAGGGAAAAGATATCATCAAACGAGGACTTGATGCAAAAACAGGACACCAACGGTACTATTGCTATCATTGTAGAAAATTTTTCATGGAAACGAAAGGAACGCCATTATTCAATAAAAAACTCACGGAAAGTGAAATTATCAATATTTGCAAACATTTTGTAGAAAAAAACGGGATAAGAAACATTGAAAGAATAACTGGACATCATCGAGACACGATTGGGAATTTATTGATGGATATTGCTGAACATGCTAAACAAATGAATGGATTTCTTATTCAGAATGTTGGATTGAGCACCATCGAATGTGATGAATTTTGGACATTTGTTAAAAAAAACAAAAGAAAGTTGTCAATCCAGGCTCAGACTCAAATTTCGTTGGCGATGCATGGATCTTTACCAGCATAAAAAGAGAATCATATTTCCTGATTTCATTTGCCGTTGGCAAACGTACTTATCAAACCGGTGAAACAATGATGGAAAAAATGTATTCTCGTCTTGATTTGCCATCTCCAGATTATAAAATCGAAATATTTTCTGATGGATATGAAGAATATGAAAAATGTTTTGCCAATTATTATGCGAATACATGTATAGACTATGGACAAATCATCAAAATTCGTGAAGGGTCCAAAGTTGTTGACAAAATAAAACGGATCGTGTGGGGAAATCCCGATTTTAATTCAATTGACACCGTGAACGTTGAAAACTCAAACGGAATTTTTCGGGAGAGAGTTGGGCGCCTTGTTCGAAAAACAAAATGCTATTCGAAGTTAAAATCCAAATTGGAATGTGCAATAGAGATTTTTCAATTCTATTGGAATTTTATAAACGAATTCAAAGACAAAAGAACCCCGGCAATGATCGAAGATATTGTTGATCAAAAGATAACTTGGAGAATGTTTTTGCATGCGTCAATTAAGTATGTTTAATTAGGACAATCCCCATTAATCATAACAATAATTCTCGCTCCACTGAATTGTGAAGATGTGAATCAAAATCGTAATTAGCGTATAAGCAGATAGTTACTTGTGCACGTATTGAGTAAGGTTGCTATAACCTTGGGAATTATTCTGCTTGTGGTGCTCATATGTCCCCCGGTAACTGCGTACGCAGATCTGGCTAATCAGTATTTCAGCGAGGGGATTAATTTCAGTAAACTCGGACAGTATTCAGATGCAGTCGCCTCGTATGACAAAGCGGTTTTTATCAGGCCAAATGACGCCGATGTGTGGAACAACCGCGGGATTGCGTTAGATAACCTCTATCGGTATTCAGATGCAGTCGCCTCGTATGACAAGGCAATTGTTATCAGGCCAAATGACGCCGATGTGTGGAACAACCGCGGGATTGCGTTAAGAAAGCTCGGGTGGTATGCAGAAGCAGTCGCCTCGTATGACAAGGCGATCGCCATAAAACCGGATTACGCGAACGCGTGGCTCAACCGCGGAGTAGCGCAGGATTACCTTGGTCATTATGCAGATGCAGTCACCTCGTATAACAAGGCGATTGCATTAGAACCGGATTACACCATTGCACAGGAAAACCGGGAAATTGCCCTTAATAAACAAAAGCAGTCGAACCTGATACCGGTGATGGTAACCTTCATCCTCATAGTCATCATTGCTGGTGGAACAATCTGGAAGATCAAATCCGGAAAACCCTCTCAACAAAAAACGGGAGAGAAGAGACCGGAGGAGAAGTTACCTGCGAGAAAAATTCAGGAGAATCAGTTAATTACCTTAGCGAATTTATGCGGCGTGATAAATAAATATGGATTTTCAATCCTTGATGAACCAAAAAAAGTAGAAGCATTACTCAACGATATATCTGATGGGAATTATAAATCAGAACGTGATGTTTTGATTACTGCTTTGCAGGAAAACATTCCCCAGGAGTTATTGAAGTCACAACGAAGTGCCTATTTGCGCAATACTTCAATCAGGAATAAGAAACGATTGATATTCAGGAAACGATTGATTGAAAACTATGGAATACCTGAAGATCTCGCGCAATGGGCTGTTGAGTCCTGGATAAAGGCATTGGGGATTAAGCGATAGAATTTTTAAGACTATTCAAAGAGGCTGTTGCTTACCTAAAAAAATAGCAGCCCGATTGCAGTTTCTTTATTGAGTTTTTTAGCGTTCCCGTGAATCTGCACACTACTTTTTCATCCTTATCACCCTTCTTGCCAGGGTAGGGATCACCTTTCAGCGTTTTGATTTTTCATCGATAATTTCCTGGCTCTTGTCGGGTAATTGTCTGATGAACGCGAGTGCATCCACATTAATCTTTAATGCAAATGTCAAATCTTATACTCCACGAATCTATCCCTTTGACAGATCCGATCGGTGTCCTCTGCAAGCCGGTTCAGCTTCTCTTTTTTTACCATCTCTCTGATGACCTCATCGAAGGTCTGCCCGGGTTTTTAGTAACCCTTGGATCTCTTCCCACGTGCTCGGACAAACGGGAATCCTTTTGGTTGCACATTCCGGGTGAGCTGACATCATACTATTGCAAGCGCTGTACATAGTTACTTCTTTACAATCCTGCCCAATGGCAATATTTCTGCTGAAAAATCCATCGGCGCCGTTGCCCTTATGTGGGTTGATGAAGCACAATGGCAGGTCGCCTGGTACGAGGACCTTATATGACCTGATTATCTTCCCTATTTCAAATATTGCCCGGAATAAGGATCTGGGTTCATTTTATGCATATTCACATTTTGCCGGGATTCTGCCGACCGACCTTATTGGGGCATTTTTGATCCAGTTTTTCCGGATTACTGATTATCCAGCCTGAAATCCTGAACAAGGAATTTAAACGGGAGAAAAACCGGCCTCTTTATTCCCTTTTGGATGGCGGATCAGTTCATAGATGACCTGCAGTCCGTGAAAGACGGAAAAACGGCTGTTTTGACAAAATCGTTTTACCGTCCATAACCAATAACCCCGGTTACCGAATAGTAATTGCGTATCCTTCAAGGTGCGTAGAGAGAGATTACAAAAATTTTCATACTAACTTTCTTGAATTTTATCCATTTCTCATGTGCAATCACACCTGTTTTTTCCCGCAATACGCAAAAGCTCCGTAGGCATCCATACCGGAATATTTCTCCATGTTCCCCTCAAGGAAGAACCGGAATGAGACATACACTATAAGAGTACCCGGAACCAAAAATCATTCATCGGTGATCTCTTGCCGGAAAAATCTCACGAAAACCTTGCCGGAAAAATCCTGAATCCAAAAGACCTCATCGCGTACCAGGAAGGCTCGGTAGTGAGCCGGATGATCGTCTACAAAAAGAGCGGCACGCTCACCCTCTTTGCCTTTGATGCCGGTGAAGGCTTGTCAGAACACACAGCACCGTACGATGCCATCGCATCGATCATTGATGGCGAAGCAGAGATAACCATAGAAAAGATTCCTTTCCTGCTCAGGGAAGGCCAGATGATCATCATGCCGGCAAACAAACCGCACGCACTCCATGCGCACCAGCGGTTCAAAATGCTGCTGACGATGATCCACGAATGAACGGGATCCCCAACAAACCCTGAAGCCCGGGGCATCTCACCCGGATGGTGAAAATTATTCACACCTTCACGCATCTTTGTTTGTGTGCCGGAACTCCGGTAGATAATAAAAACGTTCATGACATCAGGAAAAATGCGTGGAGCAGGAGTTGAACCTGCGAACGCCTGCGCGACGGGACCCTAAATCCCGCTCCTTTGACCAGACTCGGATATCCACGCCCTGCGAGAGACAGTTCCTGTATTTTTCAAGGGGATTTAAAAAAATCAGGCACCCCTGATTCCTGGAAGGCAACTCCCGCGTATCCGGTATATAGGTGCGGAGAAAATATGAGCGTATCGTCAGATCCGTATTGACAGGGGATACCTGTCCGGAGATTATAGCTCCACCCGGGTCACAACACCGTGGATCTTATCGGATGGCAGCTTGTAGAACTGGACCATGGACGGCGTGAGACGCTTTATCGCTGCAAAGATGCGCCAGACAGGGTGGTGGCTCACTATGTCTTCCATGCCATAGAAGATGGTCTTTTCTTCAATCTCTGCCTCTTTTAAGATTGCCCCGGTATCTACAATCTCCATATATCCTAAGTATATCTCAAAGATGGAGAGCCCTTGTGCGATCTCGCGGGTGACGCCCCACGTCACACCAAACGGTTGTTCTGTCCGGATGATCGACACGATAATATTGTCATCATACATGATGTCGTTCGTGAACATAATCCGGGGGATGTACTGGGGCAGCCTGCGGAAGTCCCGGGCGAAGAACAGTGCTGAACCTGAAATCCTGTTGATAGAATTATATACTTCATTATACTGTTTCAGGAAATCGTTGAGGGGAACCGGTTGCATGGCGGCGGCGAGCTTCTTCTGACCGTTCACAAAGATAAAAATTATCGAGAACGGAATCAACGCGATAAGCAGGGATATGTATCCCCCGTAGGGAATTTTGTTTAAGTTGGAAATGAGGAAAACACAATTAATCGTTAACACACAAAGAGCAATCAGGGTCTTCACAATCTCACCGCGGAGGATGAAAATCCAGAGGATCATGAAACCCGTGATCGCCATGGTGCCGCTTACTGCAAGGCCATATGCATGGGTAAGATTGTTTGAGGTTTTGAATATGACAATCATGAGAAGAACGGCAAAGAGTAAGAACCAGTTAACAATATCAATATATATCTGAGACCGGAGTTGCGGGGAAGTATAATCGATATGCAGCAAGGGCATGATGCGGGTGGTGATGCCCTGGTACACAATCGAGAAAATAGCAGAGATCATCGACTGGGAAGCAATAACGGAAGCAATGATGCTGAGAATCAGGAAAGGAATATACAACAGTTGCATCTCGGAATACATCATCTCAAAAAGAATATTCCGGGCCCCGGAATGGGTTATGAGATAGGCACCCTGCCCAAAATAATTGATCGCAAGTGCGATAAAAACCAGGTACCATGCCCTTACGATCGGTTCTCTGCCCAGATGACCCATATCCGCGTACAATGCCTCTCCTCCGGTTGCACACAGGATAACTGATGAGAGGATAAGAAATCCTGCCAGACCGTTATGCATCAGGTAATTGATACCATACATCGGGTTGAGTGCAAGGAGGACCTGCGGTGCGGCAACGAGTGCCATCAGTCCTCCTGACGCAAGCGCTAAAAACCAGATGACCATAACCGGACCAAATGCCCACGCTACTTTCTCAAAACCGCGTGCCTGGAATGAAAAAAGAAAAACGGCAATTATTCCGGCAACGACCATAAGTGTTACCTGTGACGTGTTCTCCAGACCAGGAATCAGGAGTGATCCCTCAACCGCGGAAAGGATGGTGATCGCCGGCATGATTACACAGTCACCGACAAAGAGAGCGATACCGACGATCGTGAGGAATGAAACAAAAGCAACCTGATTTCCGGTTTTCAACAAGGGTAGCAGGATCTCCTTAAGCACGATGGTGCCGCCCTCCCCCTTCTTACCAAGGTGCATCGCGAGGTAGGTGTATTCTACCGTTACAAGGATTGTGAGCGTCCAGACAATCAGCGAAAGGATACCCATCACGTTCTGGGGTGTGGGGGGGATGAGGAGGAAAATTGCCGTGAATGTATAAATCGGGCTTGTCCCGATATCTCCAAAAACAAGCCCCATCGACTTGACGATTCCCGGGATTGCGAAATAGCTTTTGAGCATTCCTTCAATACCAGTCGTCAGAAATAGGGTATAATCCTTTCTCTTTTAAAGCAGGAAAATACAAATCACCGTTTATTCCTGTTGAAAGAACGATGCGGGTTCACCACGTTCCTTTCGTTCCTGCACATACATCCGGTAACTGGTGATGATCAGGACAATGATGACCGGGCCAAGTACAAAACCTGCAAGTCCCATAGTAAGGATCCCGCTGATAATCCCGATAAACATGATTAAGGGATGAATTTTAACACGCCTGGCCACAAGCACCGGGCGGACATAGATTTCCGGCACGCAGGAAACGATCAGGTAACCAAGGAAAAACAGGATAAAGACTCCTTGGGTGTCACCCCGAGCGAAAGCATACGTCCCAATCAGAATAAATGCGACCGATGATCCAAGGATGGGAATAAGCTCACAGAATGCAGCGAGGAATGAATAAAAGATGATGTTTCCGTATCCCAGCAGGTAAAAAACCGGTATTGCAATAAAGAACGTGAGGATAGCAATTGCGATCTGGACGATATATATAGCATACAGGGTGTCCACCGTCACTTCAGATAACTTCCTGATATACCCTGTTAATACTTCGGGCACGTGACACGTGAGTTTCATTTTCAGTTCTTCTCCCCACCTTAGCAGGGAAAATAAGGAAACAAATAACACAAGCATCTTGAACAATATGAGGTAGAGATTGCTGATGAGCGTCTTTTGGTAGTCCACAAAAAGAGCGGTCCCCTCAGCAAGCATGGCTGACAGAGTTACCTTGGTAACCGGAATACCAAAATCCATCGGGTTGGTTGCAGGGTTGTTCAACCAAACACCAATGGATCCAAACAATTCTCTGAGCGTACTGGCGTTTGAAGTAAGGATAAAAAGGGTGGTGAGTACTGCAATAGCTAATGCAACCAATACAGCGAGAGTCACGATCGCTGCCGAGACTCGTGGCCGGGTATATTTTGAAATGCGGTGGTGCAGAGGGAGAAGGACGACTGCAATTGAGGCGCCCAGGAGAACCATATCCATAACCGACCAGAAAATTACGAACGCTATAAAGATAAGTACAATAATAAGAACGAACGGGAACAGATCGGTTCGGTGCGATTTCATGGATGAATACGTATTGTGCCGTGCCAGAAATTAATAGGTGTGCTTTTCTCTTTTAAAAAAAACTAAGGGTTTACCAAAAAGAGCGATACCCATAACAATATTAAACGACCAATCAGCTTGGTTATCAGATGAAGCGCATCGAGCATATCGCCATGATCGCGCACGACATGGGTCTCATCTTCGAGTTCCTTGGCATCGCGTCATTGCTGCCTTTTCTTGTACTTGTCATTTTCCGTGAGTGGGATATGCTGCTTCCCATGGCCTCCGCTCCGCTGGTGTTTATCATAGTCGGGTACCTCCTCTCCCGTGTTCACCGCGCAGATCTCACGCCAACGCTCTCCGTCTCACTCGTTGTGGTCGCCCTTTCCTGGTTTGCGATTGCTCTTGTCGGGGCGCTCCCGTTTGTTTTTGGGCTCCATATGCCGTACACCGACAGCGTTTTTGAAGCGATGTCCGGCTGGACCGGCACCGGTTTTACCATGATCACGTCCGTCGATACTACCCCCAACACCCTGATATTCTGGCGGTCGTTTACCCAATGGATCGGCGGGATCGGGATCATCGCGTTTGGCATCTCGCTCAGCAGGAAGACGAGTGTCACGCTTTTCCAACTCTACCGTTCCGAGGGCAGATCGGAAGAGCTGATGCCCAACGTGGTTTCGACAGGGAGAAAGATGTGGCAGATCTATCTCTTTTTAACCTTCATGTTCACAGGAATGGTCATGCTGTCGGGAACTGCACTGTGGGACTCACTTAACCTTGTCATGGTTGCTCTTGCAACCGGTGGGTTTTCGATCCATGATGCCGGTATGATGTATTACAACAACCCGATGCTTGAACTGCTCCTGATCCCCGTTATGCTTGCCGGTGCACTGCCGTTCAAAATCTATTTTTTGCTTTATCGTGGGAATATTAAAGCAATGTTTAAGGACCAAATCGTGCAGGTGCTTCTCCTTATCGCGGCAGTCGGCTCAGCGATCACATCCCTTGACCTTTTCATTTTCAACAATCTGACTCTTGAACAAGCGATCCGTGAAGGGACGTTCTGTGCAATATCAGGGTTCACAACGACCGGTCTTCAGAACTCCAATCCTCATCTATGGGCAACAATCCCCATCGCGGTGGTCACGATGATGATGCTGATTGGCGGTGCATCGGGAAGTACGGCAGGCGGTATCAAGGTGAACCGCGTCATGCTCGCATATGAGGGCGTGAAATGGTGGTTGAAACGCTTTTTTGTATCGAGCCGGGTGCTCGTCCCGTTGAGGTTCGAGGGGCGTACGTTTCCCCGGCAGGTCGCCGATCTTGAGATCTCAAAAAATATGGTTGTCATCATGCTGTATGTCCTTACAATCTTTTTGAGCACGATTATCGTTTCGCACCTCTACATTACCACGTTCGGGCTCAATGAGGTAATCTTTGAGGAAGTGTCAGCAATCAGCAACGTGGGACTGGGCGTTGGCTACATCACGGCAGCAAGTCCCATCTCTATTAAATGGATCTTCATTATCCTGATGTGGTTGGGAAGACTTGAGATCGTCCCGGTGATCATTCTTGTTACCGGTGTCTTCAAAGGGATTCAAAACGATATGACACAACAGAAACCTGCTCCCCCGGTGTATGATCACAAGGAATGGTAGTAGCTACGGTGACCGTACCGGTATCCGGGTTGCAGAGGGAAGGGGGGGAGAGGAGACCTCCTGCCAGGTATCTGTTGCAGGATCCAGCGTCATGATTGCATCATTGATCCCCCTCTGCTCCCGCGGGACGGTACCCGGGACTTCTTACCGGGACAAGGGACAAAAAGATCCGATGGCGGTGAGGCAAAATACCCGGCGAACCCGGGGGGCATGCCAACCTGAAGAAGATCCCGCGGAGTACCTCATTCTTAATGATGATGCAGCACAAATAATGGTGGAATAACGGAGCTCAATGGCAGAGATAAGGATCATAGGTACGGCACATGTTTCGCAGCAGAGTGTCGATGAAGTCAGGGCAGCGATTGAGGAGTTTAAACCTGATATTGTTGCGATTGAACTCGATTCCTCACGCTTTACCGCGCTCAAAAAGCAGGCACACGACCCTTCAGTCGACGACGTGCTTAAAGTTGAGAACTTCAACTCGCTGCTTGTCCAGTGGCTGCTTGCCTACCTCCAGCGCAAGATCGGCATCGATGTCGGTGTGGAGCCCGGCGCCGAAATGAAGATTGCGATCCAGGAGGCAGAGCAGCGGGGTATCCCCATTGGTCTGGTTGACCGGGACATCCGGCTCACGCTCCTGCGCTTCTGGAGTTCACTGGGGATCATCGAAAAGTGCAGGCTGTTCTGGGCGTTGATCATCTCGATAGCTGAAGTTGATAACGGGCTGGAGATAGATATCGAGTCGCTCAAGGAGCAGAATGTCATCGATGCGGTTATGCAGGAGTTCCGGAAGTTCTCGCCCAATGGCGCCCGTGCTCTCATTGATGAACGCGATGCCTTCATCGCTCACCAGCTCATCTTGTTGAAGGTGCAAAAACCGGAGGGGCGTATCCTTGCGGTTGTAGGTGCAGGACACCGGCAGGGCATTTCAGCGTATCTTGACAACCCACAAACCCTTCCCCCTTTCGATCCTCTTACCCGGGAACCAAAATCGTTTCCCTGGGGCAAAGTGGTTGGATTCGGGGTAACGGCAATCTTTTTCCTGCTTCTTGCCGCAATCGCATTCTCTGGAGTTGGATGGAATGTCTTACTCTACGCGTTCCTCTTCTGGGTGATCATCCATGGAACGCTTGCTGCGCTCTTCACGCTCCTTGCAGGGGGACACCCGTACTCGGCGCTCACCTGTTTTTGTGTAGCCTGGTTTACGTCGCTCAACCCGATGATCCATGCCGGCTGGATTGGCGCATATGTCGAGGCAAAGGTGAGAAAACCGCCGATCTCGGACTTCCGGAAGATATACGAAGCCGAAACCCTCACCGATATGACAAAAGTCCCGCTCTTCCGGGTCGTGCTCGTGGCAGCGCTTGCAAACCTCGGGAGCCTGTTAGGCACGGTCCTTTACTTTATTTTCATCTTCCCGGTGCTGGGCATTGATCCCCGGATTGTGATCTCGTCGGGCATGCACAATATGTGGGTATTTGCAACGGGCTGGATATAAAAAAAGGGGAAGTATGGCTCTGTTGAAATCCTCTTTTTTCTGTAATTCGCTTATTCTCTGCGGCAGCTAGGAGGGTGACCCCCTCTCTCCCCCAGAGGGGGAAGCAGCCCAAGGGGAGCCTCCCCTTGACCCCTTCTTTTCTCGGAGTATTTTTCAACCTTATCAGGAGTTATCGCAATAGGGGGGATGCCCGAGCGGCGGGGGCGGAAGCACGAAATGCTGGAGCCCCCAAGAGCGATTGTTTGTTT
>PLLR01000072.1 GCA_003141335.1 Methanoregula sp.
GAGGGGGTTTACGTCGGAGATGGAGCGGGATTCGACGGAGATAATTTGGGATGGGGGGTGTCTCACTTTCGCGGTGGAATAGACAATGATATTGAAGTAAGAATGAATGAATCATTCAGGACAATAATATCTGATGATTGAAACTGATCCTATCCCATTATTTCATGCAGGTCATCGTACATGATCCTTTTTATCGATACTGAAACAACAGGACTTCCACGTAAAAAAAATCCATTAAGTAACCCGTACGAATATTGGCCTCGCTTGGTGGAGCTGGCATGGATTGAGTGCGAAAATGACGGGACCGTGATCGCTGAGTATAATTCAATTATCAGACCAGATTCATTTACCATTCCCAATACCGCTTCAGTTATTCATGGAATCACGACAAAAGAGGCACAGGATACGGGACAATCTCTGGTTTTGGTATTGGAACAATTCCATGCATCCCTGAAAAATTGTTCGTTGATTGTCGGGCATAACATTGAATTCGATGCACATGTCATAGCCACAGAAGCACTTAGGGTCGGGATGGCATTGCCTATTCAATCGTTTCAGAAAAAATGCACCATGAAATCTTCAGTCAGATTATGTAAACTAAAACGTAGTGCCGGATACAAAAACCCGACTCTTGCAGAACTTCATTATTTTTTATTTGGAGTGTCGCTTCCCGATTGTCACCGGGCGCTGAGCGATGCCCGTACCTGCATGAGATGTTTTTTTGAATTAAAGAAAAGAGGCATTCTCTGAAAATCAATTGTGAAAACCTTTTCGTGTTTCAAGTGCATGAAGAAACAATCCGGCTGATCACTCATGACTGACCAATCAGAGAATTATTTTCACTATTGGGGAAAGGCGGCTCCTCTCACCAACAATTCAGATCAAAGGTCATACCATCTGCTAGCATACCATTGTCTCGATGTCGCTGCTGTTGGCCGGACTCTGCTCATGAAGGATCATTTCCTCTATGAAAAAATCATTTCGCCTACCTTGCAGCCAAACGATGATTCAGAAAAAAACCGGGCACTTGCTATCATCACCCACCTTCTTGCGTTGCATGATATAGGGAAATTTTCCGGGCGATTCCAGAATCTTCGGCCGGATATTATGAAAAATCTTCAGGGGCGAACCTGTGAAAACGAGTATACAGTTTATCATGACGATATGGGGCGACTTTTGTTCGAAGAGGATCTCTGGAAGCGGGCTTGGGCTGATAACTGGTTTGGTCTCAATCCTGCTGATAATCCTAATCGCTGGAGAATTGCGTGGCGTCCATGGGTCTTTGCAGTAACCGGCCACCATGGGAAGCCCCCGGAAAAACCAAAAAATAATCTGACGCTGAATATGCTCTTTGATGCAGGGGATCGTAACTCTGCCATTGCATTTGCGGAAGCAAGTGCTGGACTTTTTCTAAAAATGCCATCCCCTCCTGCACTGCTTGGATTTTCAGCAACGACTCTAACTGAATTCAATCGGACATCGTGGCTCCTTGCCGGGCTTGCTGTACTAAGTGACTGGATCGGCTCTGACAGCAGGCATTTTCATTTCTGCTCCGAACCGATGCCTTTGGAAAAGTACTGGAATACGTATGCACTTCCCCAAGCAGAAAACGCAGTTCACGATGCAGGTGTCCTGCCCGCCAGAGTTTCAGAAAAAACCGGCATACAGGGATTGTTCCCGAAGATTTCATCACCAACACCACTTCAATCCCATGTCTCGGTATGTGAACTCGGACCCCGCAGTCCCCGGATGTTTATCATTGAGGAAGCAACCGGGAGCGGAAAGACTGAAGCTGCCCTTGTACTTGCACAAAGGCTGATAGCGGAGGGAAATGGTGAAGGGATCTTCTTTGGTCTGCCGACAATGGCGACAGCTGATGCAATGTACGGGCGGATGGAGCAAGCTTACCTGAACTTGTTCATGAGTGAGGATCGCCCGTCACTTGTATTGGCACATAGTTCACGCAACCTATCGAAAAAATTCCGGAACTCTATTATCTTTGCCAGTGACGCTCTTATCGAACCTGACTGGAAAGGAGAAGCGAGTGGATCTGCGCAATGTGCTGCATGGTTATCAGATAACCGGAAAAAATCGCTTCTCGCACAGATTGGTGTCGGGACAATCGATCAGGCACTGATGGGTGTGCTGCCTTTCCGGCACCAGTCCCTTCGTCTGCTGGGATTATCAAGAAATATTCTTGTTGTGGACGAAGTGCATGCATACGATCCATACGTGCATAAGGTACTTGAAACACTTCTTGAATTCCATGCCGCCCAAGGGGGGAGTGCAATCCTTCTTTCCGCCACTCTCCCTCAAAAGCAGCGGCAGGAACTGATCGTCGGATTCTGTAAAGGCTTGGGCATAGATGCCGGCGCGGTCAAAGTACAAAAATCCGATTATCCCCTTATAACCTGCGTGAGCCGCGAGGCTGTATCAGAAATTCCCATTGATCGCTGCGAGCAGACACATCGGACGATCTCTGTTGAATGTGTTTATGATCCCTCCGTTGTGAAGGCCATATTATCTAACATTATTAAAGAGGGACGATGCGCCTGCTGGGTGAGAAATACTGTTGATGATGCCATCGAAACGTATCGTGAACTCTCCAGCCGCTTTGGTCAGGATCATGTCATGTTGTTCCACGCCCGGTTTGCGATGGGAGACCGGTTAGAGATTGAGCATACTGTGCTGGATAAGTTTGACAAAAATAGCACTCCTGAAAAACGGCGTGGACAAATTCTTGTCGCCACACAGGTAGTGGAGCAATCGCTCGATCTTGACTTTGATCTTATGGTTACGGATCTTGCCCCGATGGATCTGATCATCCAGCGTGCAGGCCGGCTGCACCGGCATAAACGCGAAGGCCGGGGCACTCCCCGAATTATTGTGCTGACTCCCTCGCTGGCTGGAACCCCAAGGGCTGAATGGTATTCTACCGTGTTTCCCAAAGGTGCCTATGTATATCCCCATAACGGGCAGCTTTGGCTTACTGCCAGGATTCTTGCAGACCGGAAAAAGATTACGATGCCGGATGATGCACGCTTGCTTATTGAAGGAGTTTTTGGCGATGATGTGCAGGGAGAAATTCCGGAAACGTTGACGCCGGCAGAACTTCAATCCGATGGCAAGGATATGAGTCACCGTGCCCAGGCAAATCTGAATGAACTTAAACTGGATGAAGGCTACCGGAGTACACCGGCTCAGTGGATGGATGACGCCCGGACACCGACACGGCTTGGCGAGCCACGGGTAACTGTGCTCCTTCTCATCTGGGATGGTTCTGCCCTTTCGTTCTGGTCATCTCATAAGGAATTTGCCCGTGAGATGAGTAAGGTCAGTATTTCTGAACAAAAAATTTCAGAGGAATCTGGATATGGCGGGACGCTTGGGATTGCTCTTGAGCAATTCAAACAGACCCTGCCGGATAAGGGGCGCTGGCAGGTTCTTGTACCGCTGATCTGGAACGACAATGAATGGTGCGGATGTGCTCTTAATGCAAAAGGGAACAGAGTTACCGTTCACTATGATCCGAACATAGGCCTTGTTGTGAACAAATCATAATGGTTAAGGAGTTGAAAGATGAGGTGTGCATATGGGAAGAATTATTCAAGGCATTCATATTTTTTTAGGATATTCGGACCTGTCAAAAAAACCGGAAGAATTTTCCTGATCTTAAAACAGGAGGGATGGCATGTACAATCTTCTGCATGAACAATGGATTCCTGTAAAAAGGAAAAATGGTGAGAAGCCGGAGTATATTTCTCCGTCCCAGATTACAGACGGATTGCCCAACAACCCGATTATTGCGCTGGCTGCACCCCGCCCGGATTTTAACGGAGCCCTGATCCAGTTCCTGATCGGTCTGGTGCAGACAGCCTGCCCTCCCGAAGATGAAGCCGAGTGGTGGAAAAATCCCCCTTCACCGGAAGAGTTGAATACAGTATTCGGACAATATGCGGACGCTTTTAATCTGGATGGCGATGGGCCGAGATTCATGCAGGATCTCCTCATAAAAGATGGAGTTGATCATCAGATCGATCAGTTACTTATCGATATACCTAATGAGGAAATGATCAAAAAAAATACAGATCACTTCCAGAAACGTGATAAAATCCACCATATTTGTCAAAGATGTTGCAGCATTGCATTATTCACATTACAGATAAACGCCCCGCAAGGAGGAAGAGGTCATTATACTTCAGTAAGAGGCGGGGGCCCATTGACCACAATTGTTCTGGGAAATAATCTCTGGGAAACCGTCTGGTTCAATGTCCTGTCCAAGAAAGAGTTACCCCGGTATGGGGATATCACAAAAAATTCTGATATTGATCGATTTCCGTGGCTGAAACCAAAACGATCGCAAGAGGGTGTCATTAGGATGACTTCGTTGGATGCCAATCCGGTCCATGTTTTCTGGGGCATGCCTCGAAGAATCAATATCCTGTTTGAAAAAAATTCCCTTAATGAAAAATGTGATGTATGTGGATCTATTTGTGATATCCACGCAAGGCAGTATACGGACAAAAGTAATGGTATTGCTTACAGTGGAGAGTGGCTTCACCCCTTATCCCCATATATACTCGACCAGAAAACCAACATGCATATTCCTCGCCATAAGGTTCGTGGCGGGATTACCTATCAACACTGGCTGGGACTTGTCCTTAACACTACAATCCAAAAAAATCTCAATGAACCAGCCGCAGTTATTCATACATTCCGAGAAGATCGATCAAATTCTGAAGATCCTTCTATGAGACTGTGGGCCTTTGGCTATGATATGGAGAAGAAAAAAGCACGGGGCTGGTATGATGGTACAATGCCGTTAATTCATGTGGATAAAGAAATTCTATCAGACTATGAAGTAATGGTGAGTCAGATGATAGGGACCGCAAATCAGATCGCCTTCAACACACATTTGTTCATTATAAAGGCTCTCTTTTCACCAAGGGCAAAAATATCCGGGGATCTTTCTGTTGTAGATTCAGAGTTCTGGCAGAATACCGAACCGGATTTTTACCGGGTGTTGGGCGAATTACATGAAAATCTAAAAAACAAGCAGCCACTCAATGATCTGAAATTACGATGGCTTTCCATTCTTGCACGAGAAGGCGAGATGCTTTTTGATCGGTATTCCCAGTCCAGCCTGATTTCTGTTGCAGATCCAAAACGAATTGCTCTTGCACGAAAGGACTTTAAAAAATCCTCTTCCCGCTATGATAAAAAAATCATTGAACTGCTTGATCTTCCCCAGCCTGAAAAACTGCCTAAAACCAAGAGCAAGGATAAAAAGGAGACCTGAACGTGAGGTAAAACCATGGAACAAAAACACTATCTGACATTTAACCATCCCGAATCCCGGGAGATTTTAATCGACTGGTGGAGGGCTCTTGACAGTGCCCGGGGCGATCGAGCCGAACTTCGGCGATGTCATTCCCCACTGAACGTTGCTTTCACTCCCGCATACCATCGCTTGAGATGGGCACTGATGAAACACGGCTCTGTTAAAGATGAGGATCTCGCACTCGTTGCCGGTGTCCTTTCGCATGTGAAATCGTATTCCCCGGGTTCATTTCCCCGTCAGATGGCTGATTCTGCGGATGCTAAAAAAGCGAAGGTAAGCGGGCTTCGGTTCCGGCGGGTGCTGACCATTGATGACCGGGACAAACTGTATGAGACGATGATCCGGGTTGTACACCTGCTTGGTGATGCGGTAGATATTCCCAGCCTCGCCAATGGCATCTACTGGTGGAATGAACAGACGAAGAAAGAATGGGCGTTTGCCTACTATGAACATGCTCCCAGTGAGGAGAAATAAGGAGTGAAATTACTATGAGTGACTTTATTCAGCTGCATATGCTTGTATCGTATCCCCCGTCGAACCTTAACCGCGATGATCTCGGGCGGCCAAAAACTGCCGTCATGGGGGGAACCCAGCGCCTGCGCATCTCATCGCAGAGCCTGAAGAGAGCGTGGAGGACATCAGATATTTTTGCGAATGGTCTTGAGGGGCATATCGGTACCCGGACCAAGGAAATGGGTTCAAAAGTCAAGGAAGCTCTCATGAGCGGCTTACCATTGATCCAATTATTGGAAGGCAAAAATCCCGATCTTAAATCTGCAACAATAATTCCCGAGAAGGATGCGAATGTATGGGCACTGAAAATTGCATCGGCTTTTGTTGATAAACTGCCCAAATCTGATGGTAAAAAAACAGAAGACGATCCAACGGATGATACGGATGAAGGGAAAAAAGGTACGAAAAAGAAAGCGAAAGAGAGCAATATCAATAAAGATACGCTGAAGGGTGAACAACTCGTTTTCTACTCCAATAATGAAATTTCTGCCATCCAGTCGCTCATCACCACGCTCAGTAAGGAAAAGCGTGAACCGAAACTTCAGGAATTATCCAGCTTATTAAAAGAAGATCTATCTTCCGTGGATGTTGCCATGTTCGGACGGATGCTCGCCAATGCGACGAAATATAACGTTGAAGCCTCTGTTCAGGTTGCCCATGCAGTAACCGTCCATGAAGTTGCTGTTGAAGACGATTATTTCACTGCTGTGGATGATCTGAACAAAGGTGATGATGACGCTGGCGCAGCGCACCTCGGGGAGACCGAGTTTGCCTCCGGTCTTTTCTATACCTATGTCTGCATCGATAAAACCCTCCTCCAAAAGAATCTCGGTGGGGATGCAGTACTTGCCAGAACTGCGATCAAAGCGCTCGTTGAGGCAGCAACAAAAGTTGCGCCTACCGGTAAACAGAACTCGTTTGCTTCGCGGGCCTATGCATCTTACCTCCTCGCAGAAAAAGGATCGCAACAGCCCCGCTCCTTATCGGTTGCGTATCTTGGGGCAGTACGGGATTCAAAAGATCTTCTTGGTGCTGCCATCACAACCCTGAACGATACCCGGAAAAAAATGGATACTGTTTATGGAAAATGTTGTGAGGAACACGAAGTGATGGACGTTCATGCCGGTGCGGGTTCACTGAACAAAATTCTGGAATTCTGCTGCCGATCACCATGAACGAATACCTCATCTTCCGCATATACGGCATGATGGCATCCTGGGGAGATATCGCGGTAGGTGAATTCCGACCCTCCTTTGATCGTCCATCCAAATCTGCGGTCATGGGAATGGTTGCAGCGGCTCTTGGAATCCGTCGCGATGAGGAGGACCGGCTGCGCGAGCTGGCAACCGGTTATTGTATGGCTGTCCGGATCGATGCGCCGGGTATTCTTATGAGGGATTATCACACTGCACAGGTTCCTTCTTCCGGAAAAGGACGGAATAAAATAGTATTTCCCACGAGGAAAGCAGAACTGTCCGTTCCCAAAGACGAGCTCAACACTATCCTCTCTTCGCGGGATTACCGGTGTGATGCGGTCTATTCCGTTTGTTTATGGAGCCGCACAGCATCTCCCCCGTACCCGCTCACCGTTCTGAAACAACATCTGGAAAATCCTGTGTTCGGTCTGTACCTTGGGCGAAAGTCCTGCCCGCTTGCTCTCCCGCTTCAGCCACAGGTTGTACGGGCGGATTCCCTTTCCGATGCTCTGTCCTCCGCTCAATTTAATGACGGTCCATTCATTGCCCGACTGCAATCCGATAGCGATGTCAGAATATTCTGGGAAGGGGATGTGGATGCGGGATTTGCGAGCGTGCATACGGTTCAGCGCCGGGATGATCCGCTGAGCCGTAAACGTTGGCAGTTCGGTAACCGAACGGAGCACTCTGCGATGATCAGAAAACCTGCGGGAGGTTGATCGTGTTCATCAGCAGAGTGAAACTCCGGCACGATGCAACCGATGAGAAAGAGTTCTGGAACCATATCGGAGGAGCATACAAGCTCCATTCGCTGGTCTGGGATCTCTTTGCCGATGCTCCGGAGCGGAGCCGGGATTTTATCTACCGGCAGGATCTTGTGGAGGGATTGCCGGCATTTTACTGCGTTTCGGCACGGGAACCCAACAACCGCCACGAGGTCTGGAGTGTTGAGACAAAACCCTATGCACCTCTGATAAAGAAAGACCAGAGATTGTCATTCATGTTACGGGCAAATCCGATCCGGTCGAAACGTGATGAGAAAGCAGATCCTGACGGAAAAAGAAAACAACATCGTCATGATGTTGTCATGGAGGCAAAGACGCTCCTGAAACAGCGGCAGACCGAGTGCCCTCCTGAAGCGGAGATCGTCCAGCAGGCAGGTTTTGTCTGGCTCGTGATGAAAGGAGAAGCAAACGGGTTTACTCTTCGTGAGAGTGAAGTACGCGCAGACGGGTACATCCAGCACCGGTTTACCAAACCCAAGGGAAAACATTCGGTCACCCTGAGCACGATCGAATTTAATGGGATCCTTACGGTGACGGATCCGGAATTGTTTGTCCCGGCACTTTTCCACGGGATTGGCCCGGCAAAAGGGTTCGGGTGCGGACTGATGATGGTTCGTCCCGCACGGTGAGGGGTTTTCTTCATGCTCCCTCCTTTGAAACCCATTGCAATCAAAGAGAGGATCTCCCTTGTTTTTCTTGAGAAGGGTGAGCTTGATGTACTCGACGGGGCGTTTGTGCTTGTCGATAAAAACGGTGTGCGCACCCAGATCCCTATCGGCAGTGTTGCGTGCCTCATGCTTGAACCCGGCACCCGGATCTCTCACGCAGCAGTGGTTCTCGCAGCCCGAGTAGGTTGTTTACTTGTCTGGATTGGGGAAGCTGGAGTCAGGCTCTATGCAGCGGGGCAGCCCGGAGGTGCACGGGCAGATCGCCTGCTCTACCAGGCAAAACTCGCTCTCGATGAAGAGGCACGGTTAAAGGTAGTCCGGAAGATGTACGAATTCCGGTTCAAAAAGCCGGTGCCATCACATTATTCTGTTGAACAACTCCGTGGAGTTGAGGGGGCGCGGGTGAGAGAGATGTATATGCAGATGGCGCAAAAGTTCGGCATAAAATGGGAAGGGCGGAAGTATGATCATACGCAGTGGGGAAGTGGGGATCTGCCGAACCGCTGCTTAAGTTCTGCAACCTCCTGTCTATACGGGATTTCCGAGGCAGCGATTCTTGCAGCAGGGTACGCACCGGCTATCGGTTTCATCCACTCAGGCAAACCGCAATCGTTTGTCTATGATATTGCGGATCTCTTCAAGTTCGAGACGGTTGTGCCGGTCGCATTCCGAGTCGCTGCGCAGAACCCGGTGGATCCGGAACGAGCCGTAAGACTTGCCTGTCGGGATCAATTTCGTGAAACCCGTCTGTTGAAAACGATCATCCCGACCATTGAGGAGATCCTGCGAGCTGGCGGACTACCCGTTCCGGAAACCCCGGTAGATTGTCTGCCTGTGGCGATTCCGGAAGAGAAGGGGCTTGGGGATGCTGGTCATCGTACTTGAGAATGCACCGGCGCGTTTGCGTGGCCGGCTTGCTGTCTGGCTTCTCGAAGTTCAAGCAGGTGTGTATATCGCCGACTTCTCGCAAAAAGTCCGTGAGATGTTATGGCTCCAGATTGTTGACGGGATTGAGGATGGGACCGCAATCATGGCATGGGGAAAAAATAACGAAGCTGGATATGATTTCGTTACGATTGGAATGAACCGGCGTGTTCCTGTTGATTTTGCTGGAATTCAGCTTATCTCATTCATTCCGCAAAAACCAGATCAACTCCATGCAGAGAAATTAATTACTGAAGAGCGCTGATTGAAAAGTAGGAAGATTTTGCAGGTCTTCCTTTGGCGAGGATGATGTATTATTCTTATTATTATCGAGTCGCCTCATGTAAAAGATTGAGGCACTTCCTGATTTGGAAGTAGGCTTCCTAGTTTTCATATAAAACATGAACAGAGTTCCCCACACACGTGGGGATGAACCGGTGAATAGGAACGGCTGCCGGATTCTGAAAAGGAGTTCCCCACACACGTGGGGATGAACCGGCAAAAATTGACAAGCCACAATGCACGCACTGGAGTTCCCC
>PLLR01000043.1 GCA_003141335.1 Methanoregula sp.
AATGCAGCAGGGATCAGCTGGAGCACGGTAAAACTGCACATCTTGCTGGTCAGTAACACCGGGACACTGATCGGCAGGCAGGTGTAGGAACTGAACGTGTCAAACGCGGTGAGCCATGTGTAGATCGTTGAGGCGATCACCCCGGTGAGGATGGCAAAGAGCATGAGGACTCCCCCGGGGGGAAGGACCCGTGCGAGCACCGAGAGGAGGAACCAGAGGAGCCCAAGCGGGATCAAAAAGGAAAATATCGTCTGGCCGATAAGGCTGCCGCTCCGGTGAAGATCGACAAGATCTTTTGCTGCAAGCGGCGGGTACGGGAAGAATGAAAACCTGCGGGTGAGAGGTGCTAGCGTGCTGCTGAACCGTTTTGTAGTATCGGTGTATTCAGAAGTGAACAGGACAATGGCCACGGTAAAAGGAATGGCAATTACCGCACACGTGGCAAGCAGGGTCCCCCACGAGAACGCCTTGAAGAGCGTGAGCGGCGGGTACGTGAGAGCTACGTTAATGCCGGTGGCCAGGTACAGGGCTGCCCACCCGATGATGATGAGGGCAAGGAGGAGCGTGAGCATCTGTTTTGAGCGGGCGTAGATTGTCGAGAGAAAAAAGACCAGGGAAAGCCCGGTAAGGAATGAGAGGGTGAGGGTGAGCATGAGCCGCAGGGGAAGTGTCAGCGGGACTGCAATGAACGGCGATGCAATCGCAAACCCTGCTACGAACGGGAAGACCCAGAGGATGAAGTAATACACCGTGTCCTTTACGACAAAGTTCAAAAAAATTGTCCGTTCTGAGATGGGCAGGCTCCGTGCCGAGTACGCGAGCAGGCTTGCCTGCCCGAACCGGCGGTTCATCGCTTCCATACCGATGAGCCCGAATGCTCCGACCATAATACCGAGCAGGAGGAAGAGCGCATGGATGATGGTCGCAAGATCCCCTGCCGGGAGCACGGTCCGGAAGAGCGGGAGGAGGAATGAGCCCATAAACGCGATGCCAAAGATCATCACGGGAAAGAGGGCAAAGCTCAGGCTGCCAAAGATCGTGGAGTGAACCCGCCACTCCTCCTTCATCATGTTCGTGAAGAGCTTAAGCATGGTCATCCTTCCGCACGAGCGCGAGGAAGAAATCATCAAGGTGCTGCCCTTGTGCGGTAAGTTCCGCTACGGTCCCGGTATGGAGAAGTTTTCCCTTGTGCAGGATAGCAAATCCTGTGCAAATCTCTTCAGCGATCGCGAGGATATGGGTTGAGATGAAGATCGTGTTGCCGCTTTTAGCGTAGTCCGCAAGGTAATCTTTTACTTTCCGCTGCATGATGGGATCGAAGTTGATCAGCGGCTCGTCGATTAACGCGAGTGTCGGATTGTGAAGGAATGCCTGGGTGAACATCAGTTTCTGCCGGGTGCCGCGGGAGAGGTCCTTGCAGAGCACATCCCGTTTATCGCCAAACTCCAAAAAGTCAAACCACCAGTCCGCTTTTTTCTGGACATCGGGGATCTTTCGCACCTCGCCAACGAAATCCAGGTACTCGGTCGCAGTAAGAAAACTTGGCGGCGTTTCCTGCTCCGGGATGATTCCAACCCGTTCGCGTACCCCAATCGGGTCCTGCACGACATCAAGGCCGAGCACCGTTGCCGACCCGCCGGTCGGGCGTGTCTGCCCGGTCAGCATCTTGATCATCGTAGTCTTTCCGGATCCGTTCGGGCCGAGAAGCCCGAAAAGCGAACCCTTCTCAACAGAAAGAGAGACATTATCGACGGCGATTACGTCACCATACTTTTTTGTAAGATTCTTTGCTTCCAGCACGACTGCCATTGTCCTGCACCTGCCTGTTATTTAGAGTGCGAATCTCTTTGGGTAAATACCTCTTGGTCTTGTGATCGTCAAAAAAATTGAGTTGAGGATCTTATAGATTCTCTCCAGAGTTCTTCTCCCGTTCTTTCATGCGTTTTGTCAGGTCCCCCATGACAGAAAGAATTGCCGGCATGATGAAGATCGCACCCATCAATGAGAACCCGACAGCGATCAGGGTCGTGATACCGAAGTTGCTGATGATCGGGAAACTTGAAAGACAGAGGGCGGAGAACCCGAAGAAGGTTGCGAGCCCGGAAATTGTTATCGCCGTGCCTATCTTGTTCACGCTTTCCTGGATGGCCGCAATATGGTCGTGCAGCCGCTCCTCCTCTTCGGCATATCGTTCCATAACAAGGATCGTATATTCAGCAGCAACACCTATCGTCATGGATCCCAGTGTTGCGGTAAGCGGAGTGTACGCGATCCCCATCACATACATCGCCACGGCATTCCACCCGACAATCACGATAATCGGGACAAGCGGGGTAACTGCATGGATATGACGGTAAACCAGCGCGAGGAACGCAAAGACGAGTACGAACCCGAGCAAGGTCATCGCCTCTTTTGATGATACAAGCCCGTTGATAAGTGCCGTGAAGAGATAAAACGATCCTACCGGCTCGAGAGTGAACCCTGCCGGCGGTTGCAGGAACGCAATATCCTTTTCCATATGGACTTTGAGGCCGTTCTCCGCACTCATCTCCATCTTGATAGTGTTGAAGCTGATGATACCTTCCATCGAACCGCTCAGGTATGGTTTCTTGACACCGGCCGGGATTGTTTCAATCACGGCATTGAGCTGGTTCTGGTCTTTTGGCATCACCCCCCCGTTATACGCAAGGATATACGTGACAATGCTCGTCGCACGGGTAAGTTCAGTGTGATGGGCGAGCTCATAATCCTGGAATTCCTTCATCCACAGCACGGTGTCGAGGTCAGTGACACGGCTCCCCCGGATAATGAAATCAGCGGAGCTTGTCGAGCCGAGAATGCCGGTCACTTTATCCATCTGGACTTTTGCCGGCATGTCACTGGGAACAAAAGCGTTCTCGCTTGTCTCGATGGGGATCTGGGAGTCGATCTGGAAACCGACGAGGGCGACCATCCCGGCAATCAGGAGGATAGGAATGGGATTTTTTGCAATTTTTACTGAAATGTCGGTCAGGAAGCGGCCGTACGACCATGAACTCTTTTTTGGTATTTTATTGCCGGGGACACCTTGACCTTGTGCAGGGATGTAATCACACGCTCCTTCACCGACCGCATAACAGAGTTCAGTTTTTTGGGGTTTGGGTGTATAGTTGAGGAGATGTGCAATCGTCGGGATACCGATTAGCGCAATGACATAGCAGCTCATGACACCAATCATCGCCACCAGTCCGAATGAGCGGATCATGGGGACTGTTGATATAAACATCGCCATAAATCCCATACATGTGGCAAGCATCGCGTACATGACTGCGGGACCGGTGCGGGTTATCGTTACCGTCACGGCTTTGTCAAGGGATCCCTTCCGGGCTTCTTCATCCAGCCTGGCATGGAACTGGATACCGTAATCGATGCCGAGACCAATCATGACCGGGAAAGCGCCGAGCACCGCCATATTGAGCTGGATACCGGCAAGCCCCATGAAACCCATGGCTGTCGTCAGGCCTATGCCTACGAAGAGTACCGGGAGGAAGCGGTGGCTGGCATAGGAAAACAATATGCCCATGACAATGACCATCAGCACCATTGCACCGCCAATAAGGACACCCATGGACGATCCCAGCTCGGTCTTCATCTGTTCGGAGAATGCCGCACTACCTGAAACCGAGATCTTTACCCCGGGCGGCGGACCGTTGTGGTCTACGAGGGCCTCTACATTTTTCAGCGTAGCGCTCTTCGCCTTATCAGACAGTCCCTGTGAGAGGGTGATCTGCACCAGCGTCAGGACATTTGACGGGACAGCCGTTTCTTTCACATCAGGAGGAATAAGGGCAACAATCCGGTCGATTTCGCCTTTTGACTGTGGCAGTATGCCACCGTTTGCACCTTTTAAGAGATCTGCGACACTTGCAGATCCCACAACATTCTCCTGCTGGTTGATATCACGTTCAAGCCCGTCGATATAGTTGAGGACCTGCGGGCTGAGAGGATCACTGGTCTCCACGATAAGGATGAGCACGTTTGAAGAGAAGGTGTCAGTATAATGCTTATTGAGGATTCCCGCCGGTGAATCCTTATCCAGGTAAGTATCGTTGCCTGTCTCCATGGTGATGAGTGTCATCCCGTACAGGGCAACGATAAAGACAATCCCGAGGATGGCAGCAACCCGCCGGGGGTGGTTGTTGATGACCTGTGCAAGTTTTCCAAATATCCGGCCAATCATAAGAAACCCTTCCTGTCCGTTGACAGGAGCAGAATATGGTTGCCAGGGACAGGATTATACCCTCCCGATACAGTTTGTGCGGTCTTGTGGGCACCTTTGTTAGGTGGTACTGACATGAACGCATCTCTTATTGTTGGTTTGTTCTCTGGCGGTAGACCAGGTAACCGATCAGGATGACAGCTGCCGCAATAACGACCAGGACAAAGGGATTACCCAGCAGGGAGTCTTCTTTTTCGACCACAATCCGGACTTTCATCGGGTCTGAGATCAGCGAATTATCCAGTGCATCACGGTACCGGACCTCGGAGTCAAGGGCGTACTCCTTAATCGTCGCAGATTTGTCCACTGAGATTTCAAAGGCCGCTTCCCGTGTCTCTCCAGGTGCAATCGTTCCGAGAAATGCCGTGTCATCATTGCTGGTGAAGGGATCAACAGCACTGATGCGTGCCTGAACATTGTATGCCGGCGCACCGCCGGTATTGGTATACTGGACGGCAATCACTTTCTTCTGGCCCGGAGAGATTTTATCCGGCTCAGATATGATACCAAAATCAATTTTTTTACCGACCTGAAGACCGATGGTTTCCACATCTGATGTGACCTGATCCCCTTCACTATTCTCGTAATTCACCAGAACATCAAGCGGATATGTCTGTTCTTCAGCGTTGCTGGAGATGGATACCTTAAATTGGCTGCTGACGGTTTGATTGACTGAAAAGTCCCCGATATACATGCTGCCTGAAGTAGGGAGAACGGGACTCATGTCATTCCGTGCAATCTTGATAATGGCATTTTTCCCGTTCTCATGACCGACATTTTTCACTTCAAGGGTGACGTAGCCTTCAGTACCCGCGTTCAGGTGCTCTGCCTTTGCTGAAAGTACGCTGATCTTCAGTTCCGGTTTAATTTTTATGGGAAGGCTGAAGGTCTCATTTTTTTCCTTGTAATAATATTGAATAGTATCAGTTCCATACTGTTCCGCTTCGTAGAGGTAAGAGTACTTCAGGGTAAGCGGAAGATTGTACATACCCGAAGCCGCATCAGGTTGTACCTTTGTGGTGAATACACAGCTTGCGATGCTGCTACCCTTCAGATCTCCCAGCATCTGCGGATCGGATTTGATGACAACCGGGGCATCACCTTGAGCGATTGATACGGTAAGGAATTTTGCAGTGTTCGGGAGATCATCCCGTTCGACAATGCCGGACTGGATAAACTTGAACTCGTTGACCCCTTTGTTTTCGATAATCACTTTCAGTTCGACCGTATCACCCGGGCTTACCTCATTCGAGCCGGATATATAGGCAGACAGTTCAGGGCTTCCCGCCATGTATTTGGTTCCTGCTTGTACAGGTGTGACGATAATGACGGCAAATACGATGGCGAGAAGGCTGGCATACGTGAGAAGGCTGTTGTGCCGCTTCGATCCGCTGGCACAGGTTGCCGGGTTCTGATTTTTACCGGTGATTGTTCGCTGGGTATTGATCATGGATATCCTCGTGTTAAGGAATGTTTTGTACAGGTTGAAACTTATTTTATATAAATATATTGCATATTGATTATACACATCAATAATAAATACCCCTTTGCCTGGAGAGATGTTTCGAAAAGTGGTAAAGTGATGATGAGGGTATAAAATTGGTTAAAATGGGATAGGTACATCCGGTGGTAAAGCGCGCCAATCATCCCATACGTTGCTGGAGTGATGCGATTTGGTCACGAAGTACCTGTTCCCGTTCTGCAAATTCGGTGATGTCAGTCATCGTAATATACGTGCTCACTTTCCCGCTTTGTTCTGCAGCGGTGACTTTTCCGTGGATAAAGCGTTTCCTGCCGTCTTTCCTCTGTATGGACAGCTTGAATTCCCCGGGCACTGGCGAATCCGGCCGTGTATTTTTGATAATCTCTTCTATTTTTTCCCGTTTGGTGGGATGAAGAGTATCTTCAGCATCCCCGGCAACAATCTTTTCCCACGAAACCAGATCAGAGAAGCCCATCTGCATCATCTCCTCAAGGCTATACCCGGTAATCTCTGAAATGCGCCGGTTGGTAAACACAATAGTACCTGCTTCAATAATGATGAGGCCGTCCTGGATATTTTCGGCCATAGTCCGGAACCGCTGTTCACTCTCCATCAACGCGGTCTCCTTAGACTTCAGTTCCGTGATGTCAGTCAGGATGAAAAACTCGTAGGTGTTCTTCCCGCTCTGCAAAATGGTACTACGACCATAGACAAAACGGCGTTTTTTATCCTTTCTCATTATCCAGACCAGGATATCTCTTGACCCGCTAAGAGGAGGCATTCCTGATTTCTGGAAGACCATCTCCACTTTTTTACGGTCTTCAGGAGCAACAATCAGGACAGGGTTCATCTTCCATAATTCTTCGAATGAATAACCGGTTATTTCGGAAATACGGTTATTAACATAGACATTTTTACCGTTTTCCATGATGATGAGACCATCCTGGATATTCTCGGCCATCATCCGGAACCGCTCTTCCCGCTCCTTGATCTGCCTTTGGGCAATGACATGCGAGGTGATATCTTCAAGAATAATGGTGACACCTTTTCCGCCGTCATCAAAAACCGTTGGAATACATTTCTGTTTGAAGATCCGTTCTCCTTTGTCTTTAATCTCAAAGGTAATGGGATTTTCGCTGTCCTTGAAACCTGCTGAGATCGTCTCGAGTAATTCGTGCACATCCACAGCGGGTGGGCTTAAGTACGTAATATTTTTCCCCAGGGTATCCTTACGTGAAAGGCCAAGGAGCATTAAAAAATTGTCATTCACATCGATGATCCGGGACTCCTTGTCCAGGACCATGATCAGTTCTTTTGAATAACTGAGCATTGCGGAAAGGGGCACACGCTGGGAAAGCGTGAATACCTTTGCCATTCCGTAGGTTCGCATATCCACGTGCCCGGAAATGAGGAGGATATCCAGATATCTTCCGATAGTGTTCTTGTTTTTATTGAGCGCGTTTGAGATATCGGTAACACTCATTCCCCCCGGATTCTTCTTGAGAAGATCTTTTATCAGGGAGAGTGCGTGTTCATAATCCTGCATCATGTGAATATCAAACCGGGTTATGAGGTGATCGGGAATGGAGATTTTAGCGTATTATTAATAATCTATATGGATAATTAATACAACAAAAATATTTATAAATGTTTGTCTGATCTATAATTTTTTTAAAATAATCCGTGTTCATACAAATTACATGGTCAAGCGTATCTGACTGAACACTATCTTCATATGGGACTCATTGAAAATGTTGTAGTACCTTTTACCCAGGTGATTTGTGCATGAGCGGTATGAACCTCGAGATCTTTGACCAGATGGATGACGCGAACAAACACCAGTACCTGGAATTTCTTCTCTGGCATTACCGGGTAGTGGATGCATTCTGGTTCATCACCATAACCGAACAGTACGGCCAGCCCGCTGCAGAAGCCGTCAACGAACAGGTATGGGGGCGTGTCGCCGGAATGGCGGCTAAGGATATCGTCAGCAGGTTCAACATCCCTGAGAAAGGTCTTACCGGGTTTGTGCGGGCACTCCGTCATTTTCCGTGGGCTATGATCGTGGGGTATGAAATCGATGAACGGGACGATGAGGTGATCCTTTCCGTCCCTTCCTGTCCGACGCAGGAAGCCCGGCTGAAGCGGGGCTTGGGAGAATATGTCTGCCGCGAAATGCACCGGGCGGAGTTTACGGGTTTTGCACAGGAGATTGATCCCCGGATACGGGTGGAATGCCTCTTTGCCCCTCCTGATCCGCACCCTGAGGATATGTTCTGTAAATGGCGGTTTTACCTGCAGTCGTAACGCATTCATTCCTTACACTGCGTGTTTTTTTACCCGGTATCAATCCAGTTCCTCGTTTATGATCTCATAAAATCCGGCTCTTGCAGATCTTTCCAGCCAGGGGCGATGACCACATTTTTTTAACAGGATAAACCGGAAATTTTTTATCACGCGGGACAGGGGATTTTTTACGCCGTCAGCAGGATGGGGATCATAGTCCCCGTGAATTGCTACTACGGGACAGTAGATGAGTGTGCCGAGTGCAATGAGGGCTCCACTCTTCCTGAGTGCCTGAGCCTCTGCCCAGACTTTTGTATGGATATCGTAGTTGTATTCAATATCCTCACTTGTATGAAAAAGAGGATCACAGGAGTCGGCTTTCCCGATAAGCTTTCCAAATTCTGCAAAAATTCTGTTCTTGTCCCTGCTCGTCGGGTCGTTAAGTTTTGTTACGAGAGTGTCTATGACGATTGTATCTTTATGTGAAAGGCGGTCTAATCTGGTACTCATGATGCCCGCAGCATAGCTGTCATCAAACACGCCGCTGCTTACAAGAATGAGTTTTTTTACCATTGCCGGGTTTTTGGCAGTAACAATAAAACTCAGCATTGCTCCCCACGAGTGCCCGATCAGGATAACCGGCAGATTACCCTGCCCGGCCAGGACATTTTTCAATTCTGTAACTTGTCCGGTTAAGGTTCGCTCAGTCTGGAGGGGTTCTGATACTCCATATGAACGGGAAATCTCGCGGGCTACCGGAGCCATTTCCCCCGAAACACCCGGGCCTCCGTGGATAACGGCAACGGTATACGGTGGCGTGCCATAGGTTCTGGGATTTTTCATAGATGTTCAGACCATCTCCGGTACCCGCGGGTACCACCTCAATCTTTTTCCTGAATGTTTAAAGAATCCTGCCCACACAAGGAGTAATACAGGATTAAAAAAACCGGGTTCTAATCCAGGGATGGTTAAAATTGCTGATGGTGTAATAATTTTTGCAGTCTATGCAATTCTCAACGGTGTTGTCTTTTCCTTATATGCATATGACAAGAGAAAGGCACGGAAAAACGCATGGAGAACCCCGGAAAACCGGTTAATTTTTTTTGCATTGATCGGTCCGTTCGGAGCCTATGGTGGGATGAAAGTTTTCCGGCATAAAACCCTCAAAACAAAATTTCTGCTTGTGCCGATTTTTCTGATTCTCCACCTCGCGGTGATACTCTATCTCATCTCCCCGCTGGCGTGATCCCGATGTAAACACATTCTGCTTCAAACCATGCTTCTTTAATACCGGGCTTTTCCATACTTTCTTCTCATGCGAACCAACAGGCATTACTATTTTCTTGATCTCGCACTGCGGTGTGCCCACCAGGGCACCTGCCTTCGGCGCAACTTCGGCGCGATTATCGTCGATGAATACAATACGATCGTTTCCACCGGATACACGGGTGCCCCACGAAAACAGATGGACTGTACAGAACTCAATACGTGCTGGAGAAAGGACCACAATATCCCGTCCGGTTCCAACTACGAGCGGTGCCGGAGCGTGCATGCCGAGATGAATGCACTCCTTCAGGCAGGCAAGAATGCACGCGGGTGCACGCTCTATCTTGCGGGGTTTGATGTCGCAACCGATGATCTAACGCAGATATGGCCATGTTTCCTCTGCTCGAAGATGATCGTGAACAGCGGCGTTACCAATGTCATCATGCGGACTGCCAGGGACGCCTTTAAGGAAATGGACCCGATGGTTCTCTACCAGATGCGAAGCCGGGAAGCTCTCGGGGACGAGGTGAAATAACCCGTACGGAGAGATTTATTATAAGGATACTAAAACAGCAAAAGAAGTGAAAAAATTAATAAAATTATAAATTTTTGAAATCAGAACCGGGGTTTCCGGTGTTTCGGCAGGCAATCCCTGCAATATACTGGCCTGCCTTCGGTTGGCTTGAATGGCACTTCGCATTCCTTACCGCAGTCTGAACAGGTTACTTTCGTCATTTCACGTGGACCGGAGTCCCTTGGGCCACCAAAGTTTCTGGAGCCGCCAAAATTGTTTGATCCAAACATAGTATTACTCATACAGTATAAAACTGTGCGACTATATACGCCGCTCGAGCATAAGAACTTCACTATGGCAGCAAGTACAGGTGCGGTGGGGTATCCGGAAGCGATGATGGCACAATGACTCAAATGCTGTCATTTTAAGTGCTATTTCCATTTAGCTCCCCTGGTTCCCGGGCAGTGTATGAAATTATGGTGCAGGCCCCTATAAAAACAAAGAGTGGATTTTTTATGGATCTGTTTTCGATCAGGTCTATTTGTAGGGTGATTTTGTCGGATTGAAGCAAAGGTGATGGCAGAATTCAACTCTTGGGAGTCACCCGCGCGGGAATTTCTTGTGCTTATACTGTTGAGCCGCATCATCAGCAATAATCCCCGCCGCGATTATCATTGCAGGGATCATCAGGTAGCGCACCCCAATCTGGGTGATATAATCAAGCGGTGCCATTGCCAGCAAACCGATAAGAACAATGGTGTCAAGTAACCAGTTAACGACAAGCCAGACAAGACCGGTAATCACGGCCTCGCGGGTGTAGGACGTGGTGACAATACGGAAGAGTCAGACCATGAGAATTGCAGCGGTGATGGTTGCGATAACGATCATGATCGATTTAAAGAGCCCGAGGTCGATCAGAAGGGTCCCGTTTTTACCGTAGAACGGGACTGCAATAAGGAATGGCACAAGCCAGGTGAGCAGAGCGGTGATGAGCCGGCACCCCCAGACAGGATTGAAAGATGGGTTCATGGGATATCTCCTGGGCTGGACAGGAATTTTTTTGCGGTGAGTATTATTAAAATGATCGAGCCATTCCTAAAGGAAGATTGGGGGTATTACCTGCCTGCACTATCCGATGTCAGGCTATTCGTATCTCGTTATAAATGGATACAAGGGAGAGGCTGATCAGGTTCATGGATGTGGCAGAGTACCACAGGATTGATTCAAAAGGCGTGAGTTTTGTGATCCAGCCCGACCAGAGCATAGCACAGATGATCCCAAATGTCAGGAGTGTATCGATCGCAAGAAAGACCATTGGCTTGTGAAAGATACGCCCGGCCTGGGCAATAGTGCAGTATTCAAACCGTGCCGGGCGGTTGAGGAGATCAAGCGTGGATCGCCCGATATTCATCAGGAGATCTGTAGCCGCCCAAAAGATGACCAGCCACCCAAAAACGGTAAAGAAAAGATCATCCGGTGCTCCCGCCCGGATCGCGGTTACACCAAAAAGCAGCTTGAATAAGCAGAAGGGAATGCCGATAGTGAAACTTAAGAAAAACGGGCGCTGGAAGAATCTCTGGATGGCATCTGATTCTTTCTCGCACGCGCATCTTTCTTTTTCACTGGTGTCCGGTGACATGGTATCGGAGAAAACGGGTGATTTTTTTAATAAAGTATAGTGTGGCAGTCTGCTATTAAGAACCAGAAGATCCTGTACGTGTCATACGCAATAAAAAACTTTGTCAAAAAAGCCAATTACCTTAAGGCATAAAATAATAAAGAAATCCTAAAATAAAGGTGAACACGTATGGGAATTTTTGACAAACTTACCGGAAAACCAGCCACGCTCACGCCAAAGTCAGCGCTTGTGCTCTCTGCCATTACCATGATTGCGGCCGATGGCGTGATCGATGAAGCAGAACTTGTGACCTTGCAAAGATTGTCCGTGGTGATAAGAAATCCATTGATACCGTGATGCAGGTCATGAAGGCAAACCCATTCCCCGGGGTCATTGATCTGGTGGCAAACGTGCTTGGTGAGAAGCAGAAGATTGCCACACTTGCTATCCTGTGCGATCTTGCCATGTCAGATAGCGTGCTTGACGGTCAGGAAAAGCAGATCCTGAAGATGTACATGGACAAGTTTGGTGTCTCTGAGGCAAAACTTACCCCGATCATCGAAGCGATCGCAATCAAGAACAACTTCTCAATCTTTGCATAATCTTTTTCTTTTTTTAGGGGAATTTCTTACGGGCTTGTCTTTATACGATCCCGCTCGTTTCCCTGCAGGTCCGGATCCACGCCATGCTGACACGATCTGTCAGCTAGCAACCCTCGATCAAATCAGGCATGAGCCGGGCTTGTTGGTAGTTTTGTTCGCAGGAATGTCTCTGGTATGCATTTTTATCTGAGATTTTCAGTTCAAAGATCCCGGAATTTTGCTATTTCTGGAGATGCGGGAGGCTGTGCTGCGGATAATCTTCAATAAAAAATTGGAACTACGTTGACTATACTCCAGTAATACAGTATCGGGTACTAAAAATCTTTCTGGTATTATATCTTTGACTGGTCGTATCCTTTTTGTATTCCTGTTGGATGTGACTTGACATTACCCCTGCTGCTCCGGTAATACTTCCGGTTTTTCTCTGCTGGCGAATCATCCCCCGCATCTGCTGCTGATCGTTGATCCGTATCGGGTTTTATGGCAAGGAAACAATCTACCGGGTTTTTGCCTCCTTCACATGTCTTGGCTTTATAATCCTCGCAATCATCGCAGGTTGGCACGTGGGATACCAGCACCTGAGGAAAGTGTGCGGTCCAGAGCCTGGCATCAATTTTGCCTTCACTCAGGAATTTTTGTATGTGTCGTGCGGTATATTTCATCACAAGTACTGGACAATTGGTTATCTTATCAGTATGCACTGGGGAACATCTGGGAACAGCTGAACGATTGGATTACCTTTTTCTCAATAATACATATCCTGTCACGACTGACAGGATACAAAATCCCATCCATGAAGGAGATTGTTGCGGGGATGTCCCGATTGGCACAGGTATTATTGTTAAAACTATTGTTGTTGGTACGAGACTCGCAGTACTGGTTACTGCTGGCGCAGGGGTTGTGGGTAAGAATGTTGGAAATTCTGGCGCTGAAGTTGTTGGTACTCTTACCGGGAGTGTTCGTTCGATCAGAATATTGTCTTTAGCAGCAGACTGGAGATTTTCGACTTTGATGGAGAATGTCCTGGTTGCCGTGCCAGAAGAGGTCTGGAAAGCGACCACTGCACGCCCGTCAGCATCGATAGTGACAAGGGCATAATAATTCGTGTTCGACATTTCGGGGGTTGATGGTGCAATATCGTCGAGTATTGTGCGACCGTTGCCATTGTTGAATGCATACAGTCCGATCGTGTAGGGTCCGTTGGGAGGATCCTGCTGAATGCCACCCTGGTATCCGATGATGATCGGGGGCTGGTCTCCGGGTTTCCCGGTCATGGTGAATGTCCGGGTCAGCCAGATGTAGTAAGGAGTTTTGGGCGTTCCGGTTACCGTTATTGTAAAGCGACCCCCGCGAGGTAACGCATCGTTTGAAGGTCCATCAGCTGCCAAAGCAGGAATGACCATGGCGGCGATGAAAAAGATGATCACGAGGACCGTAATGAGTGGGGTGTGCTTTTGCATCATTGTATTCCTCAAACCATACACATTGATTATTGATCTGACATTTTCTCGTTTATGGATAAAAAGATGCACCGTCAAAGATCAGGAGCAAGAGGTAATTTTTTGTAGGGGCTCTGGTTTTTTATTCACCCCTTCACGAAAAGGATAATCTCCCTTTTCAGTAAGGATTTTTTTATTATCGGGATGAAGTAGTGCCAAGAGATCCTGTGCCTGATAGACGGGCTGAAAAAAATGGGTGTTGAGCGCCCGGACCGTACCGGGCGCCCGGGTTATCTCTTTACGGTGCCCATGCATTCAAAGTCGATGTAACCGTTATAGGGATCCGTCTTTAAAAGGCGGACGCGTACCCTCTGGCCAACCCTGAGACCGTGTTCGCCCCGCATGATCCGGCCCTCTGCAGGTGGTGTGATGAGCCTGACATAGGTCCCCTTCTCCGATGCACCGGTGACTATTGCCTCGAAGAATTTGCAAATCATGTCCTGGAGGAGCACTGCGGCTGCGGCTTTTCGCATGAAGCGTTCGACTTTTTTGGATCCTTTCTCCCTGCCGGTCAGCCAAGTGGATTTGTCTATGAGTTCTTCGAGGGTATAAGGGCTGGGCACCCTGTCGAGGACTGATTTTACGAGCCGCTGTATAATAAGATCGACATAGCGCCTGTTTGGGGCTGTACCGTGTGTGTAGTCGGTGACTGCAAGACCGAAGTGGCCGTAAGGGGGTTCACCTGGTTCGAGTGTCATGTATTCACCAGGCCCTATGAGTTTCACGACAGTCAGCGAGAGATCCGGAAAACTTTCAGGGTCTGCTTCTTTTTGGTGGTTGAGGAATGCCGAGAGCGCTTTTGAATCCGGTTGAGCGGGGAGTATCTCGCCGTATGTCGCAGCGGTAATGACGATCTCTTCCCAATATTTGGGCATGCGGACGACTCTTTGGATCATCGGTATGCCGGCTTTTCCCAGGTAGTCCACCATAGTTCCGTTGGCCGCGACCATAAACTCCTCTATTATGCTCCGGGCCATGTTCTTTTTCTGGACAACAAGATCCTTCACAAAACCCTTCTCCACCACCGCATTGGCTTCGATTGTCTCGAGATCGAGCGCTCCTTTCTCCATCCGGTATTTTTTCAGGCACTGGGCTGCCTCGCTTTGCAGCTGAACCTGTTCTTCGAGGCCAGGGACTTCCCGGACTGATTGGGGGATAGCCCCAACCCCGTCCAGCCAGTCTCCGACTTCCTCATAGATGAGTTTTGCCTTGTTGGATACCATGGCCCGGTAAATATCCCCGTGGCGAACGTCTCCGTCCGGGAGAACCATGTATTCAGTAACGATCGCCATATGGTCCTGACCTGGCAGAAGGGATGTTATGCCTTTGGAGAGTTTGTCTGGCAGCATGGGGAAGGTCTCAATGCCGGTATAGACCGAGGTTCCGTTATAGGCTGCATGCTGGTCGGTCTGCGAATGTTTCTGGACGTATATGTCAACGTCAGCAATGGCGATCTTTACCTGTATCTCCCCGTTTTGGCCGCGCTCGACAAATTCCATCTGGTCGAGGTCCATGGAGTCGTAATTATCTATAGACGACCAGAGAAGCATGCGCAGATCTTTAGTATTTTTCTGGTTGTCCGGGAGCGTTTTTACGTTTATTGCAGAGACTTCCCGGAGAACAGAATTTGGGAAAAGGGGTTCAAAACCGTATTTCATCATCGCATTCCCGGCGATGGCTTTCAGGTCAACGGTACGGTGGTTTATCATCATCGTTTTTAGGGATTCGTTTCAGAATATAAATACCTCTTGTCCATATTCCCCCGGAGGTTTTCATTCACCCCTTCCTGCTTTTGAAATTTGATCGAGAGGTTTCCGGGCAGTAATGAATGTTAGAGGAAAAGGGATTTTTTTGTTCACGCCTCCTCCGGACCACCCCTTCCCAACCGTTTATCCCGTGCTCCCCGCACGGTTTTTTCGTCATTCCCGTATGACATCCAGCTCTAACACCTTCCGGTCCGGCAGGGAAAAATATCAGGTGCGCACGGGTAAAATCAATTTTAAAAAAAGTTAATGCCTGATTCTCCCCATAACAAAGAGCACCCCGAGCGACAGTACTGCAGCTATAACTTCAAACCCCGGCGTTTTCGCATTCCCGGAAAGCCCTGTACTGTATTCGGAAGTCTGTCCTGTAGTGATCGTAATTGACGTGGTAAGATCCTGGTAACCCTCCATCTTCAGGACAATTGAGTGAGCTCCCGGTGAGAGCCCGGGAATCGTTGTGGGTGTTATTCCCTTTATCCCGCCATCGACATACACTTGGGCACCGGGAGGGGTTGTGGTTATCGACAGGAAACCGGATCCCGTGATTTGTGGAGACGTTGTCTGTGCCGGTGACTGTGTCCCGATAGCGGTTGTCCGGGTTATTGCCGGTGTTGTTGTGGGGATAAGTACAGCATTCAGCGTTTGTGTATCAGCAGTTACAACAACATTTTTTAAAGAATCCTGGTAGCCATCAAGTCTTAGTACCACAACATGATTGCCATTGGGAACACTATCGACCGTTAGTGGTGTAAGTCCTTTGATGGCATTGTCCAGGTAAATAGTAGCCCCGGACGGGTTTGAGGCAACCGATATCCTGCCAAATGACGGTGTCGGTGTTGGAGTAGGCTGCCTGATTAAATGTTCGACTTTTATGACAGAGTAGGGGGATCACGTTTCCCCGGGAGTCAAGTTCCTGAATTTTGATGAGTGTTTTATTCGTTCCCAAGGGGGAACTCAAAGGGACACGTCCCTGGAGCGAAGCTTTCACAATAACTTCATCCTGGTTTCTGTAGGCCAGCTCAAAACCGCTGATGGTGAGTATACGTCCCCCTACAACTGGTCTTATATTCTCAATACCATTGACACTGATAGAGTACGACCAGCGGGGGTCATCAAGTTCAGTAATAAATTGTAAGTCATCATACGAGGGAAAGGCGACCCCGGAAGCTGCATATACAGTATAGGAAACGGTAACAGGATCATCGGGATTTACATTACCCGAAGGAGTGATATTTATTGATGATACGGTAAATGCCGATACACCCTGAACAAGGAAAAATAAAACCAGACCTCCCAGGATTAATTTTGAAAACCTCTGCACCAAAACCACTTGATTCAATGTGATCCTTTTAATTATNNAATTATATTACTATAGAGACTGGAGCCTTTAAAAAAACCTGATATCCGACATTTATCTCGCCATCTGTCCGTCAACCTTCGACTTCCCCCCTGAAACGGGATATTACAGGAATGCTACGGTTGTCCGTAGCGGTTGAGCATAACCCTCTCTTGTACTACCTCCGATGGATGGGTGAAACGGTTCGTGTGGGGGTCGGTTTTGTAGTCCCGGAGTGATTCACGGTACATGAATCTCATATCGTATTATGGCCGGCATTGGTCAGTCAGCTGGAATCCAGGAATCCCTGCGGATAATTTTCCAATAACGTGCTGGTTAAAAATAAACCCACCGGCGGTTTATAACGATCTTCCGTTGTCCTTTTTTATCCCCTGGTGCCGTTGCCGGGTGCACGATGCGCACCTTTTGTCATTCACCATTCCTGTTTTTTCCATCCCCTTACCCGATCCATGGTCCCACTGGTTTAGTAATATGCCCTGGTGCAGCCCGCCACTCCTCCCCAATGCCGGGTGACTCATGGTATGGATCACACCTTTTAAAAAAAAACATGATTGAGTATGATATGGGGGGATGATCGTGCGAAACGGGGCATGTATTGATGAGATAAATTCCGCCAATAATGAACGGCTTTTTGGATTTTATTCTACAATCATGATTAATTACTCAATCCGGCGAATTGATAATGCTTTTATACCCCTTTTCTTCCACTGGAGCGGACGATATATAAAGCGCCAATTGGCCGGAACGCTCATATTCACGATTGTTATACAGTGTGGTTTTGCATTAAAACCGGTATGGGGATACGGACAGGAAATTATACCATCTCCTATCCGCGAGACAGCCTCTGAAATCGTCCATATGAACCTGAAATCAAAATTTATAAAGTTAAATGCATATCTCCAGTGGAAGACACCGGGTTGATTATGGCCAAGCGCGTTCGCGGTTAAAAAAATTGTTTTCACTTTCACGCTTCGTTTGCCATGCCTTCATATTCTCGTGTTTGTCACTCTGGATTATGGTATCACGTCCTTTAACGATGGAAAATATGGCGACCTCCACTAGTCAGAGAATAGTTCAGATACGACAGAAGATTAAGGAAGTATTTGGCTGGGATTGTACTATGAAGGACGATGTGCTGGTAAAACGCTATTCAATGACCAGTGAGGGGAATTGATCATGATATTGAGGTAACTTCTTTTCACCCTCGAACATTACCTGCTCTTGCATATCCCCAAATCCCCTGCGGGGTTATAAAAGAAGGGGTTGCCTGTTCCGTATCCGGTGCGGCTCGAGCAGGCCGTCATAATAAACCATGACAGTGATCTCTTCACCTTGGTTGAACCGTCTTAACTGGTCATCGTATGTTTTCTGCACGTGCCGGAGCCGGTGACGGGCAAAGTAATCCTGCATAAAAATAAGGAACCCAATCTCCTGCATAAGATACGCTTCCTCGTAATCTTTTGTTTCGCGGGCAATGGCAAGGCATTCCTCTTCTGGAATATCGGTGTTATATTCACCATGTTCATCAAGCCCGGAGACCTGGCGCCAGTCCACCTTACCTTTCTCATCGGGTTCGCGATGGAGCATATAGGGGTAGATACGGCAGATGGAGAACCGGTGATCATAGATCCGGCACTTTCCGTTTTTGAGAAAATAGCACGAACCTGCTTCATCCTCCTGCACCCGCATCGCGTAGCCTGAAACGTAGAACGTGCCGTTCTGGTCACAGAATTCAGCGTATGGCGCCGGTTCAAGGCCACGGGGATCAATCTTTTTTACTGCTGCAGTATCCCGGTCGAGTAAAAAAACGTGGCCATTAAATGCCCGCGTGCAGCACTTTGCGCAAAAATTGCACCGGAATCCAACCTCCTTAACAATAGTAGCGATGCGCTCGGCTGGATATGCACGAAGATCGGTAAGTTCCTGTCTGGCTGCATTAATCCGGACCGGAATGGGGAGGAGGGAAATTACAATCACCACACAAAAATCAGTGTGAAGTTGTGGTGGCACACCTTATTGCTTTTGTGACGGTGTCATGGTGTGAAGCGCATCCCGTAGAGATCTCCTGAAATTTCTCTTCCGTGCAAGACCGCAATCACGCACAGCATTTTTGTCTTTTAGAAATTAAAGTATGCATGATGGAACCGGTCCGGGAACTTATGCGCAGCGTTGAGACAGATGCCGGAAAGGTCCGGTATACGCTTAACCTGTATCATGAAGATTTTTCTGCACTCTATCCCGGAATGATCCGGTATACAGTCATCGTGATGGCTGGAGAGCTGATGATTGCTGTTTTCCGTACAAATTCATTTGAGTACTCCCCGCTTGTCCCGATTGCTGCAGAGAACGTATCGATGCAAACTGCGGATGAATGGGAGCGTGAAATCCGGAATAATCCCACGGATTTTATCCAGAATCACCGGCAGGTATTACCGGAACCCCCGATCGTGACGACATCGGATCTTGTCGTTATCCAGGGAAGCCCGCGTGGAGATGGGAACTGCAGCATCCTAGCCCGTTGGGCAGTTGACGCAGCACACGAACTCGGCAGGACTGCCCAGGTCATCTACCCTCATGACATGGATATCCGGTGCTGTATCGGGTGCTACCAGTGTTACAATTCTGGTTCCTGTGTCTTTGATGACGATATGGGGAGTATCATCGGTGCAATAAAGGGGGCATCACTTCTTGTGGTATGTTCTCCCGTTTACACCAATACGGTACCGGGAGGGCTCAAGCTGGTAATCGACCGGTGCCAGGCATACCATGCGGAGCGGGTATTATCTGGTGGCCGGATGGGACAAAAAGGATTGGTATTTTCTGTTGCGGGGAGGAAAGGGGAGGAGAACTTTACCTGCATCACCCACGTTATTTCAGCATTTTTGAGAAATCTCGGTATCGACCCGGTGGGGGAGATCCTGATTGACCGTGTGGATGCGATACGAGATATCAGGACCATTCCCGGTATGGAAGAAAACGTAAAGATGAAAGTAAAACAGCACTTGGTGCCTAAAAAATAATCGAAACCAAATATCTGGCAGAGGGTTGTTCTAAAAAAAAGGATTTAGTTGTATGACTTGTTCGGAATGTATGCATCAAAGATCTTTACCTTCTCACCCTGGGGATCAGTTGCCCAGACTTCTGCCCGGTCTTTATACCCCATTGCATTCGTGCTGCGCAAGGATATTTGTTGTCCTTTGTACAGGGGCTTTTTCATCACTCCGGTTACTACCACACCATCGGACCCAGTTACCGTGACATCGATCTGCTGGATAAAGTTGAGTCCTTTGCCTCCCTGACAGCTGACAATGATCTGTGGGTCGTATGACAGACCATTGCTATGCACCTGGACCTCGATGTTCCACATCTCAGGCAGGGTCTGGGTAGGACCGGGCGTTGAGGAAACTGATGTTGGTGATGGCGTTGCGGTAGGGATGGCGGTTGTTACAACGGGTGTTGGCGTCGGTGTTGGTGTCGGTGTTGCAGGTTGCGTGCACCCGGCTGCAAGTACGAGCACAATGCAGAGCAAACCTGCAGATGCAATTACCAATGACTTGTTCATACCGGATAGTTACCCGGGTGGGTATTTGATGGTTGTGCTCAATGGTGTAAAAGCAGGATTCTGGCATCATCCCCTGAACCGATGATATATCCGGGCAGATGAGGATAAAAAACCAGATAAAAATAATGAGGGATGTAGGGTTATGCCCGTTTCCCGGATGCCGGTTCGATCCCGGTCGGCTGATTACGGATCGTCCGCTCTTTCATGATGGTATAAACATCGGTTGCGTGCTCACGGGGTATCTCGACAAAGGAGTAGGAGTCAAGAATCCGGATCGCCCCGATGGCCTTTCCGGGAATCCCCGTTTCACCGGCAATCGCACCGACGATGTCTTTTGGTGCGACTTTGTGGATCCTGCCCACTCCCAAAAAGAACCTGACCATTCCGGGTTCTGCACCTGTGTCTGCAAAATCCACCTCTTCGCGTTTTTCGGGTGCCTCCTCGGTGCCCTGTTCCATCTGCATTTTGAGGAGTGCAGCCGCGATATCAATGGTACTGAGGTCACCTTCGGTTTCCTGTTCGATGATGCGGATATAGGTCTCCATTCCTCCCGCGTTTATGGTCTCACGTACCTTTTCAAGCATGGTGCGGGTACGTGTTTCTGCTACATCACTCTGTGTTGGTATGGGCATGCGGGGGATCTGGATTTTTGCGTAATGCTGTATCTCCCGGAGTTTGGTAAAATCCTTGGGAGCGACAAAGGTTACTGCCCTGCCGCTCTTTCCAGCCCTGCCAGTCCGACCGATACGGTGGACGTAGTATTCCACATCCTGCGGGACATCGAAATTAATGACCATGTCGACGTCTTCAACGTCAATACCGCGTGCAGCGACATCGGTAGCGATCAGGATCTCGATGGTACCTTTCCGGAATCCGCCCATCACCCGGTCGCGCTGCGACTGTTTCAGATCCCCATGGAGTTCCTCGGCACGGTATCCCCGTGCCTTTACCTTCCCGGCGAGCTCCTCTGCCCTGCGCTTGGTGTTGCAGAAGATGATCGACAGGTGCGGGTCGGCGATATCGATCAGCCGGCAGAGCACATCGAGTTTTTCGCGCTCTTTGACCTCGATATACGATTGCTCTGTCTGTGGCACGGTCAGTTCAGCGTACTCCACCTTGACGAACTCGGGTTTGTTCATGAAACGTTTGGAGATCTCAATAATCGGCTGCGGAATTGTCGCCGAGAAGAGAAGAGTCTGACGTTTTTGTGGGATTTTTTTGAGAATCAGTTCGATATCGTCACGGAATCCCATGTCAAGCATCTGGTCAGCTTCGTCGAGGACTACGGTTGATACCTCATCGAGGGAGAGTGTGCGACGCCTGAGATGGTCCATCACCCGTCCCGGTGTGCCAATTACGATATGGACGCCGGAATGGAGTGCCCGTAACTGGCGGTCGATTGGTTGTCCGCCATAGACCGGAAGAACCGTGATACGCGGCAGATGCGAAAGGAGTTCAGAGAACTCCTCTGCTATCTGGATCGCGAGTTCGCGGGTTGGACAGAGAACAATTGCCTGGACAGTTCTGTGTGTTGCATCAATCTTCTCAATAATGGGAATGCCGAATGCGGCTGTCTTACCTGTGCCTGTTTGTGCCTGGGCGGTCACGTCACGCCCGGCTTGGATGAGGGGGATAGCGAGTGCCTGGATGGGTGTGGGCTCTTCAAAGCCCATATCTTCTATTGCCTTACCGATTTCACGTGAGAGGTGAAAATCGGAGAATTGCATACGAGTATTCATATCCCTCTTCTATTTGGTGTGAGGGCTCTTAAGATGGTGCCATGAGGATGACAGGGATGTACCTGATGAACAGCGTCCTGCAATTTATTATCTGTTCACAAGAGAATGGATTAGTATAACGGTGAGAGAAATGAAGGTTGTCGCGTTCAACGGGAGTGCACGCAAAGATGGGAACACAGCGATCCTTGTCAATACGGTGTTTAAGGAATTAAAAAAAGCAGGGATCAAAACCGAGCTCGTGCAGCTTGCGGGGAAGAAGATAAGGGGATGCATTGCGTGCATGAAGTGTTTTGAGAACCAGGATAAGCGGTGCGCGCTGAAAGGGGATGTCATCAACGACTGCATAGAAAAGATGCTGGAAGCAGATGGTATCATTCTCGCTTCCCCCACGTATTTCACCGATGTGTCGGCAGAGATGAAGGCGCTTATCGACCGGGCGGGATTTGTGGCAAAAGCCAACCAGGACATGTTCAAACGGAAGGTGGGTGCCGGTGTTATCGCGGTGCGCCGCGGTGGTGCGATCCATGCATTCGACACCCTCAACCACTTCTTCTTCATCAACCAGATGGTGGTTCCGGGCTCGTCCTACTGGAACATCGGCATCGGTCTTGCACCCGGTGACGTGAACGGTGACGATGAAGGAATTATGACCATGAAGACGCTTGGCGTCAACATGGCGTGGCTGATGAAAAAAATCCAGGAATAATTTCTCTGTTCAGATATCAATGGTCAGGTCATCGGTTGCTACAACCAGACCCGGGAATTCTTTCTCAAAGTGTTTTTGTACTTCACGTCGATCGTCAAGAGTCCTGTACACTTCTGCACCAAAATGCGAAAGAGCAAGACATTTTGCATGTGCTTCTTTTGCAATCCGGATGGCATTCTCAGGGTTGAGATGCGGCCACCCCGGGCTTTCCTGCCCGGGTTTCAATCCGCATTCGGTAATCAGAAGATCTGCATCCCGGGCGAGAGTAACTGCATTTTCGCAGAAACCAGTGTCGGTACAATAGGCTACTACCTTCTTATCAAGGGTCAGCCGGTACCCGAAACAGGGTGCCGGGTGTACGAGCGGGAGGCACGCAACCGGGAACTGGAGGGTATGCTCTCCTTCTTCAAGTTCCACAAACCTGACGGGGTACGGAAGTTGTGTGAACGGGACAGTGAACGGCTCTGCAACAAATCTGTTCAGGACTGCAGTAGTTCCAATTTGTCCACAGATGGTCAGTCCTTTCGGGAATTTGAATTTAACAAGCGTATGCAGCCCCGCAATATGGTCAATATGAAAATGGCTGATGAAAAGGTATGCGGGCTTATCCTGGGTGATATAGCGGTCCGCTTTTGCGATACCATTGCCTGCATCAAGGATAATATCATACTCTTCGGATTGGATCAGGACTGAGCATGTATTACCGGTCACGGTGTCGTACCAGCCGTTCGTCCCCAGAAAGGTAATCTTCATGGTTACAGGATTGTTGTTCGCAGGTCAAAAACGTTCAGATATGCCTGATCCCCTTTTTATCCTTACACAAAGAAGTTGTTTTATTATATGCAACAGAGAATGTTCTATTATGAAACAAAAAGACGTTTTAACCTTTGTTGCAGCGCTGTTCCTCTGCTTAATTTGTGTTCCCGTGGGAGCGGTCATGCTGGAAGTGACGGTCAAAGGGGCGGTGGCGACCATCAACCCGTCAAAAAATACTCTCACGATTGACAACCCGCTCCAGTACGGATGTAGTTACCCGACAACAGGAGTACCGGTCTGTTCCTATACTCCGATCAACAAGTCCACGCTCACCGGTACACTACCGGATGCGGCTGCATTGACGGTCTTTAATATCGGCGATCCGGTTGTTGCGACCAGCGTTGGCGGTCCGGGTGAAACGTGGATTACGCTTGCAAAGTTGTTCGGCTCACGGCCCAACGAAGAGCTGGTGACCAATATAGTTGGTGATATAGGAACGATTCCGACCCCGCTCATCGGCAATTACGCTCTGGACGCAACAACTGTCCCGAACTGTTCGGCATGTGCGGGCACCACGTGCACAGCTACGTCAGCCATCGTGATGGTAAAGAGCGAAGGAAATGGAGTCCTGGAAAGGACACTCATGCCCGGGGAATCACTCAGCTATAATGGAAGGAACGATGGTTCGAGTGTTTACGTCAAGTTTGTCAAAGGACAGGCATTATCCACCACATGCCCGGGTAATGCCGGTATGACCGGGTCTCAGGCAATCTCTGTTTACATAGTCAAAGTAGTACCACCCAACAGTTCAGCGCAGACCAATATCCGCACGGCAACCACCACCCGGCCCGAAGAGGCGCGGACACCGTTGCCTCCGATTGCTTCCACCCCAATCCCGACTACGAAATCCGGCATGCTGCCGCTCGCTGCGATCGGAGCGATCGGGCTTGCAGGGCTTGTCCTGAAGATGAGAAGGCACTAAATCTTTTTTTCATACACCGAACCTATCAGGTCCAGCTTTCAGATCTCTTTCCTCGTCTCCCTGATTCTCCAGACTTCGGTAAGACTGCAACCTTCTAAATAGATCCGCTTCGAATCCCAATGCATACAAAACGGTGTGGTTATGGTTCGTGTCGGTGTCCATGTTTCAATCGCAGGCTCGCTCGATCTCGCTGTAGATCGTGCAAAGGATACAGGTTGCGATGTCTTCCAGCAGTTCTCCCGCAACCCGCGGGGCTGGGGATACAAGCCACTATCTGATGATGATTGTGATACTTACCGGGCAAAGATCAAGGCAACCGGCATCATTCCCGTTGACCACATGCCTTACCTCCCGAATCTTGCTTCGCCAAAACCGGAGATCTATGAAAAATCCGTACCGGCACTGGCGGCAGAACTTGATCGCTGCGGAAGGCTGGGCATCCCTTATCTCGTGACGCATCTCGGTCACCATCTCGGTGATGGTATTGCCGGCGGACGCACACGGGTCACCAGGGCAATCAACACCGCTCTTGGTGAATCGGATAATAGCGTCATGCTGCTCCTTGAAAATACTGCAGGAGAGAAGAACAGCGTCGGCAGCAGTTTTGAGCATATACGTGGGATCATGGACGGGCTGGATGCACAAGAGCGGGTTGGGGTCTGCTTTGATACCTGCCACGCGTTCGCGGCCGGTTACGAACTGCGTACGGAAGAAGGGATCGCAGAAACGCTCGCACAGTTTGATGAACAGGTCGGTATCAGGAACCTGAGGATTGTGCACGTAAACGACACGAAAGGCGACCGGGGAAGCGGACTTGACCGGCACGAGCATATAGGGATGGGTTTTATCGGAGAGAACGGGTTCCGGCGCATCCTCCATCATCCGGCTTTTAAGAATCTCCCGCTTGTCTGCGAAACTCCGGTAGATGAGCGGCGGGATGATGCCGGAAATATCGCGAAAGTGCGTGAGCTTGCCCGGTAAACCCCGATACCTTTTTTTAACCTGTCCGGTAACCACGCTCATACAACCATGGCCCGGAGATTCTGCCCGAAGTGCGGCGCAGCACGGGAGTTCCCGGTCCAGAAGTTCTGCACGAGCTGCGGGGCACCGCTTCCGGAGCCGGCTCCTGCCGCTGCCCCAGGTACACGGGCATCAGGTCCCGCTGCCGGCTCCGATATGCCGGGCCGGGTCGTTGTGATCGCCGGTATTCTAGTCCCTGGTGCCGCGGCCGTTCTCCTGCTCTTGCATCTTGCGCAGGTGACCAGAACATCTTCGTCCGGCCCGTGGACATGAATCTGCACCCTGTCCTCGTTGTCAATAGTGACAGGAGGTCATAAGGATTCCGCTCAGTTGTTTGCCAATCGCGCAGAAACCCTGCGCGGCGTTCAGAGTGCTCTTATTATCATCTACACACAATAGATCCGGCAGTGAAGGCAACATTCGATGGCACAGCGGTGCGTGTGGGAAAAGAGGGGCGCATACTCTATGAACAAAGTGGATACGGACGCCTGGAAAAGGATGGGGTAAAACTCTCCCCCCAGGAGGCGTTGTATCTCCTCCACCGGCAGAAGATCGACGTGACCGGGTACAACTTCAACACCCTGTTTTCTGAGTTTGCTGACCAGCGCAATTTCCTCCGCAGTTTTTTAGTGTACCGCGACCTGCGTGAGCGCGGCTATGTTGTGCAGACCGGGCCGCACGATTTCCGGGTATTCAAGCGGGGTGAAAAGCCCGGTACTGGCGAGTCGCTCTATCTTGTCCGGGTCCTGTCAGAACGCGATCCGATCTGGTTTGAAAAACTCATTGAAGAGGTTGTGGCCTCAAGAAATATGCGCAAGCAGTATGTTCTCGCTGTTGTCGATGACGAGGAAGAGCTGACCTATTACGAGATAAAACTCCAGAAACTGGCGGAACCCTGCAACTATTTACCTGGAATATCCCCCACGGAAGCGATACTGGTAGGAAAATCCGCGATGGTTATGGCGCCGGCTCATTCAGATCTCGAACAGTCAGGTTTTGGCAAAAGGCTTGACGATGAACGTCTGATGCTCGCCCCGGTTGAACTGCTCTACCTGATGGGGAAAGGAATTATTGTGCTCAAAAAAGGTCATACCCCCATCACTACTGGTGAGTATTTTGCACTTGCATGCGAGACCGACGCTGAACTTGCCGGGAAAGATAAGGTTTATTCTGAGCTCAGGGGGCACAATTTCACTCCCCGGACGGGATACAAGTTTGGTCACCATTTCCGTGTCTACTGCGGGAAGAATGTCCACTCTGATATGCTGGTGCATGCAGTCGAAAAAGAGGCCCCCCTCCCTATGAGCGTGATCTCACGCTCTGTCCGTATGGCACACAGTGTCAAAAAGAAGATGTTGTTTGGCGCTGTACATACTAACGGAATCCAGTTCGTGGAATTTGCACGAATCAAACTGTGAGCGCCTACCATGCCTGAACCGCAGATAAATCCCTGGTCAAGCAACCAGTTCGTCGATGTTGAGAAACTCTTCTCCGATTTTGGCATCGATCCTATCGCCCCGGTGATCACGGAACTCCCCAACGTCCCGTATTTTATGCGCCGCGGTATCGTTGTCGGGCAGCGGGACTACCGCCAGATCGCCGGTGCGATACGCAACCGCACACCATTTCATGTCCTTACGGGATTCATGCCGAGCGGACACCCGCACCTCGGTCACCTGATGGTGATGAAAGAGGTGGTCTGGCATGTTGAACAAGGCGGTAACGGCTATGTAACGATTGCCGACCGGGAAGCGCATGCGGTCCGCGGCATGTCGTGGGAAAAGTGCAACGAATACGGGAAGGAGTACCTTGCCTGCCTCTATGCCCTCGGGTTTGTGGGACAGACCTACTCCCAGAGTAAAAACAATCGGTTAAAAGACCTCGCATTTGAAGCGGCAACCAAAGTGAATTTCTCAGAATTATCAGCGATTTACGGTTTCTCACCCGAGACCGATCTCGCCCATGCCGACAGTGTGATCACGCAGGTGGCAGACATCCTGTACCCCCAGATCGATCGTGAACCCGCCCCGACGATTGTGCCGGTAGGTATTGACCAGGACCCGCACATACGGCTCACGCGGGGTATCGCCCACAAACTCCGCATGTTCACGGTCGAGGAGCGGCATGGCTGCATAAGCGTCCGGTCAAAAAACGCCCCGGAGCAGGCGTTTGATGCGGTAAAAGCAGCCTTCCCGGATGCAAAGAAGTACGAGGGGCATGTGGATATCAAAGGTGCNNGGTTTTGCATTCTACACTCCTTCGTCTACCTATCATATCTTCATGCCGGGACTTAATGGTGGCAAAATGTCCAGCAGTATCCCCGAAAGCATCATCTCATTCTACGAGCCTGAAGCAATGATAAGAAAGAAGGTGATGAGCGGGATTACCGGCGGAAAAATGACCCAGGAGGAACAGAAGCGTCTTGGAGGCGAACCGGACAAGTGCTCCCTGTACCTGCTCAATCTTTTCCATATGGTTTCAGATGATGCAGAGCTTGCCGAGATTCGCAGGAAATGCGTTTCCGGTGAGATCATGTGCGGCCATTGCAAGAAAGAGACAGCGGAACGTGTGGTTGCGTTTCTGAAAGACTTCAAGGAGAAAATGGACGCAGCGGCAGAGAAGATCGAGGTATAAGATGGCGGAACTGACGCAGAACGAGAAACGGCTGCTGGCGATACTGGAAAAAGAACACAAAGCAGATGCCCCGCATCTCGCGAGCCTGCTGGATGCAACTCCCGAAGCAGTGGTGCAGTGGGCGCACCTTGCAGAAGAAAAAGGACTTGTCAGCCTCGAGCGGTTTGTGGATAAGGCGTTTATCTACACAGATGAAGGAAAAGAATACCTCAAACATGGACTTCCTGAGACACAACTCCTAAAATTTATCCGGAACGACACCCCGCTGGCCGACCTTCAGAAACACGCTGCGTTCAGGATAGGGTTTGGCCAGCTTCGGAAAAAGGGGCTTATCAGCGTGAAGAACGGGACGGTCTCAAAAGTGGGGGAATCCTCAACAGCGGATGATGAAACAGCACTGAAAAATCCACAGGCTGGAGATCCGAGGACAAAAGAGCTTATTAAACGAGGCATTCTGCAAGAAACTGAAACTGTAACCTACCGTGTTTCCATCACTTTAGAGGGAACTGCCCTTGTTAAAAAGAGCCACACTATCACGTTGGAATCGGAACATAAAATTGTAATTGGAACTCTTTCCCGAGACCAGATCATTTCCAGGGAATGGAAAAATCTCAACTTCCGCCGGTATGATGTTGCAAAACTCCCCAAGCGTGTCTACCCGGGCAAGACCCATCCGTACCAGCGTCTCATTGAAGAGATGCGCCAGATACTCCTTGAGATGGGCTTCACCGAGATTTATGGAGATATTGTCCAGAGTTCGTTCTGGAACTTCGACGCGCTCTTCCAGCCGCAGGACCATCCGGCCCGTGAGATGCAGGACACGTTTTATTTAAAGGAGCAGGCACCCCTTCCCGCAGGCTGGGAAAAAGTACGGGACATGCACGAGCGGGGAGGTGAGACCTCCTCGACCGGCTGGGGTGGAACGTGGAACAAAAAGAAAGCGGAACAATGTGTGCTGCGAACCCACACAACAAGCCTGTCCATCCAGCATCTTGCAGCGAACCCAAATCCCCCGGTGAAAGCGTTCTGCATCAGCCGGGTATACCGGCGTGAAGCAATCGACCCGACACACACCCCGGAGTTTGAACAGCTTGAGGGGATTGTCATGGATAAAGGAGTTTCGTTCCGTCACCTCCTCGGGTATCTTAAGGAATTTTATGGACGGATGGGTTTTGAAGACGTACGGTTCCGTCCGGCATATTTCCCGTATACGGAACCATCCGTTGAGCCGGAGATTTACGTCGACGGGCTTGGGTGGGTAGAGATGGGTGGTGCTGGTATTTTCCGCGAGGAGGTTACTGCACCATGGGGTATCACATATCCTGTGCTCGCGTGGGGACTTGGCGTCAGCCGCGTGGCGATGCTGAAACTGGGATTAAAAGACCTCCGTCTTCTTTACCGGAGTGATATTGAGTGGATACGGGAAAGCCCGGTTCACCGGGATCAGAAGGTCACCAAAGGGGGGAGAAAATAATGGCTGTTATCGGGCTTCCTTACAAATATCTTGAACGACTTACCGGCACGGATCATGAAACTATACTTGCCCGGTTACCGATGATCGGTTCCGAAGTCGAGCGCCAGGAAGCAGACCATGCGGATGTGGAGTTTTTCCCGGACCGCCCTGACCTCTTCTCAGTCGAGGGAGTTTCGCGTGCAATGCGGGGTTTTCTCGATATTGAAACCGGGCTTCCCCGTTACACAGTAAAACCTTCAGGGATTAAGTTCACGGTTGATCCAAACCTTGCAACAATACGCCCCTGCCTCGGCTCAGCAATTATCCGGAATGTTACGTTTGACGAGGAGTCGATTCTCTCCATCATGGGGTTGCAGGAGGCGCTCCACTGGGCGGTGGGCAGGGGCAGGAGCAAGGTTGCGATCGGCATCCACGACCTCGATACGATCAAACCTCCGTTTCACTATATCGCATCGCCACGCAGCCGGAAGTTCATTCCGCTTGACTTTGAACGGGAACTTTCGATGGACGAGATTCTTGTCGAACATCCGAAAGGAAGGGACTATGCAAAAATCGTCAAAGACTTCCCGCTCTTCCCGCTCATTATCGATAACGAAAACAATGTCTGTTCGTTCCCGCCGATCATCAACGGGGAGCGGACACGGGTGACGACGAGTACCAGAAATATCCTGCTGGATACCACCGGCACTGACAATAAAGCGGTGCAGGTTGCAGTGAATATCATATGTACCGCGATGGCAGAAACAGGAGCTGCCATTGAGAGCGTTGAGATTGAGGGTGTGCAGACACCCCTGCTCGCGCCCATGGAGCGGATTATTAGTGTAAGGGAATGTTGCGACCTGATTGGTGTTGAACTCCCGGCCACAGAGATAGCAAACCTTCTTGAGAAGATGCGTTTTGGTGCGCAGCCGGTTGACAGGGGTACAGTAAAGGTGCAGGTACCCTGCTACCGCGCCGATATCATGCACGACTGGGATATCTTTGAGGATGTGGCAATAGCGTACGGTTACGACAAATTTGCCGTTGAGATATCACCAACATTTGCGATCGGAAGGGCACATCCGGTATACACCATTGCCGCGCAGGTTCGTGGAATCCTTGCCGGGCTCGGTTATCTTGAGATGATGCCGTTCACGCTGACCAATGAGCGGGTTCTTTATGATGCCATGCAGCGGGAACGATCGTCCCGTGTGCTTTCATTGATGCACCCGATCAGCGAAGAGCATACCGTTGTCCGAACCGACATCCTTCCTCTCCTGCTGGAGATGCTCCAGGTAAATAAACCCCGGGAACTCCCGCAGTGTCTCTTTGCGACCGGAGATGTCATAGAAGATATGAGGACAACGCAACGACTCGCTGCGGCGAGTATTCACCTGAATGCGGATCTCTCCGAAGCGTATGCCTGTACCGATGCCGTGCTGCACGAACTCTCTATTACCTATATTGTTCAGGAATCAAAAGACCCGGCGTTCATTGATGGCAGAAGAGGGGATATTATCGCTGGCGGAAAAAAGGTCGGGGTCTTTGGCGAGATCCATCCCTCCGTGCTGAACGCGTTTGATCTGGAGCACCCTGTGGCAGCGTTTGAGCTCGATCTCAGAGCCGTACCGGGATACCCCGCCCTCTGAGATATTCTTTTACATCACGGACGGTGAACTCGCCGTAGTGAAAGACGCTTGCCGCGAGACAGGCATCTGCTTTCCCTTTTGCAAAACCATCATAGAAATGTTCAAGGGTACCTACACCTCCGCTTGCGATAACCGGTATTCCGGCAGCATCAGAAATGGCAGAGGTAATGGTAATATCAAAGCCATTTTTTGTGCCATCGGTTTCCATGCTCGTGAGCAGGATCTCACCGGCACCGCGTTCCTCGGCTTCCCGGGCCCATGCGACTGCATCAATGCCGGTTGGTTTGCTGCCCCCGTAGATGACAACTTCGTACCAGCAGAGAGTCCCGTCTTCGAGCCGCACCGGGATCGCTTCTAAGTTCCTGGTAAAATTCCGGCGGACGTCCATTGCCACAACTATGCATTGTGTCCCGAATGATTCGGCACCCTTTGTTATCAGCGTTGGATCCTGCACCGCGCTCGTATTGATGCTCACCTTGTCAGCACCGGCCCGGAGGATCTGCTGGATATCGGCAAGCGAGCGGATGCCCCCGCCCACGGTCAGCGGCAGGAAAAGCTCATCAGCTGCCCGTTTTATCAGCTCGATAATGATGCCCCGCTTCTCTTTTGATGCAGTTATATCAAGAAATACAACTTCATCGGCCCCCTGCTCATTGTATCGTTCAGCAAGGTCAACCGGATCACCGGCATCACGGAGGCCCAGAAAATGTGTTCCTTTCACCACCCGTCCCTCCTTGAGGTCAAGGCAGGGGATGATCCGTCGTGTGAGCACCATGTGTAAAATCTGGGTGTGCAACCCCTATCTACGTTTCCCCGCTACGCCAGTAGTATTTCGTTGGAATGGATTTTTCAGGAGTTTTTATGTAACTTGGCGTGCCTACTCATAGGGTACATTAGTACCCGGGCCGGTGCTTCGGGAGTACCTTTCTTTGAGGAGTATCATGAGTACAGGAATGCTGAAGATAGAGTGGGCTGCGCAGTATATGCCGGTACTCGCCGCCATAAAAAAACAGTTTGAGAAGGAGAAACCCTTTGCCGGTATGACGATTGGCATGGCACTCCATGTTGAAGCAAAGACCGCAAACCTTGTCTCCACTCTTGCTGCCGGGGGGGCTGAGGTACATATCACCGGGTGCAATCCGCTCTCGACGCAGGATGATGTAGCAGAAGCACTCAACTCGTTAAAGAATGTCCACTGCTATGCAAAACGTGCCTGTTCTGTCGAAGAATACTACGCAGCGATTGATCTCGTGCTTGATGCAAAGCCGGTCATAACGATAGATGACGGCATGGATTTAATCCACTACATCCATACCAGACGACGCGATCTGCTCAAAAAAGTCATCGGAGGTTGCGAGGAAACGACGACAGGTATCCACCGGCTCCGGTCGATGGCAGCGGAAGGAAAACTCCAGTTTCCTGTTGTCGCAGTCAACGATACGCCGATGAAACGCTTCTTTGATAATGTTCATGGAACCGGAGAGAGTGTCCTTACCTCGATTATGATCACTACAAACACCCTGATTGCCGGAAAGTATGTTGTTGTTGCGGGATACGGATATTGCGGTCGGGGGTTGGCTAAAAAAGCCCATGGACTTGGTGCAAAAGTCATTGTCACCGAGATTGACCCGCGCCGTGCGCTTGAGGCACATATGGACGGTTATCATGTCATGACCATGGACCAGGCGGCCAGACTGGGAGACATCTTTATCACGACAACCGGCAATGTTGGCGTAATTAATGGCAAGCACTTCAAAAACTTAAAAGAGGGTGCGATACTATCAAATGCCGGGCATTTTAATGTCGAGATCGATATCGGGTGGCTCCACAAACATGCGGAAAAGGTAATCAAGCGTGACGGTATTGAAACCTTTTTCCTGAAAGGAAAAGCGGTTCATGTACTCGCCGAGGGAAGACTTGTCAACCTTGCGACACCCAAGGGAATGGGACACCCGATTGAAGTTATGGACTTAAGTTTCGCCCTGCAGGCGCTCTGCACCCAGTACATCGCAAAGGATGGCAGGAAACTCAAAGGCGGGGTCTACGAAGTTCCGCCAGAGATCGACGAGCAGGTCGCAAATCTCAAGCTCTCCTCGCTTGGGCTCTCCATCGATACGATGAGCAAGGAGCAGAAGAAATATCTTTGCAGCTGGGATATAGGCACGTAAATCTGCAGAATTTTTTTGGATTTTTTCCCCTTTTTATTCGATAAGGATCATCCCGCGGTCGAAAGGGGGAAACATGCGGGCATCAGATGTGCTGCGAGCCAGCATGGTGATACGGGTTTGTGGGGATGGGCAGGCATCCACACTTCGCCAGATTTCATTTACGTCGACTACTAAATCCAACAACAGAAGAACCGACTGAATCGTCACGGGGACGCACCATCGGGATCGGCGGAACACTCGCAATTATTTCTTCAATTTAAAAAAACTATCAATGCAGGTTAAGAGTAATCCGGGAAATTATCCCTCCCTCGCTGCATACAAATACTCCTGTGCGTACCCGCAGTATTCCCCGAAATGGTGTCGTGCGAAGCTGCGGATCGTATCGTACTCGCGTCTGGTCAGCGGCGCGTCGCCTGGAAGTTCAGGAAGGTAGTGTTCCCGCATGATCCGGCGGATCCAGACATCGACCGGGAACGCCTCATATTTCTGGAAGGCAAAGAGCAGGATGCAGTCGGCAGCTTTAGGACCTACACCCTTAAGTTTCATCAGTTCGTTGCGGGCCTGCTCGTATGGGAGCCTGTGGATCGTCTCCTCCCAGCATTTCTCATCAGTGACTGAGCAGGAAGTGTCAAAGATATAGGGCTGGCGGTAGCCCAGCCTGCACTCTGTCAGCCCGTCATGCCCCCTGCAGGATATTGACGAGGGTTCAGGGAATGCATAATATGTCATCCCCTCGAATTCGATCACTTTACCGAACTGTTCTGCAATGGAGGCAATCCTGCGCCGGATAGTCGGGATATTCGAATTCGTCGAGCAGATATAAGAGATGAGGCACTCCCATTTCGGCTGCCTGATCAGGCGTAACCCGGCACATTGAGTGATTGCGGTGTGAATGAAGGGGTCGTGATCGATGGATGTGAGGATCGGCAGGAGATCCACATCAAGGGAAAAATATTTTTTAATAAACGATCCGGGAGCACCATGAAATATGAGCTGCGTCCCCTCCTGCCGTATCCTGATAACCCGCCCGCCAACGACACCATACCACCATCCCTTATCAGTGCGATCCCATCGGAACACCTGGCCACAACCAAGTGTCCTGTCGAGCGAGAATTGCTGGTCATGAGATAGGGTTATCGTTGGCATGATACACGTTGTTGTCAGAAGATCTGGTGTTCAACTCATAGAGGGGATATCCGGAATTCAATGATGGTAATGCAGGAACCGTGCTCTTCAGGTGCGTTGAATATATGCCCCGGATAAAAGGTTACTTTCGCATCATAACGAATAGACTTTTAATATATAAATCAATAATTCTTTTTATGGAATTAACACAAACGCTCAAAACATTTATTGAAGAGGGACAGGATTGGGAGCGAAAAAACACCTCAGTAAAAGGTGTTTCCATCATCAGGCTCCCGGCAACAAAGAACCGGACTGCCTCTCTTGCCATCGACATAAACCCGATAGGTGAACATGGTCTTCCCATGAAGAAAAAAGGGATTATGATCATGAATGCCACAGAGCTTGCTGCGTTCAGGGTGACATTCACCAATGAAAAAATCGATAGCCTCATCAAGGCACTTGAAGAGGTCCTCCCGGAACGTAAAGCAGCAGCAAAGTCCTCAAAGACAGATGTTGTCCAGATATAACCGGGACAATTACTGTTGAGTACTGGGGAAAAGGAGGGATTATTATCGGGAAATGGTGGGTGATAAGCATACTTTTTATCATCGCCGCAGTGATGT
>PLLR01000027.1:0-27335 GCA_003141335.1 Methanoregula sp.
GATATCCTGGGGATGTTTCAGGAATTGCAAAATCCCCAAATGATAATATGCCGAGCTGGCAATACCATCCGTTGTGAAGATCATGACACCAAAGAGTTACGGCGCCTACGCAGGGATAATAATCCTGCTCTTCGCCCTGATAATCTCCGTGGCAGCTGTCGACAGCACTGCTGAGGAAATTGGCTACATCACGGTCGGGCTGGCACCTGTTGCCAATTTTGACGCGCTCTATGCATATAACACAGTTCCTGCAGTGGTCACATTCCGGGATTACTCAACCGGTAGCACCCCTCTGACCTATGCCTGGGAATTTGGCGATGGGGCCATGTCAACCGAGCAAAACCCCAAACATACGTATATCCGGAAAGGGTTATACACGGTCAAACTCACGGTAACGAATTTCTACGGGTCCAGCACCGAAACAAAACTAAATTATATATCGATCGGAATGGCTCCGAATGCGGGCTTTACCGGTGAACCGACAACCGGCAATGCTCCCCTGACCGTAGCGTTCACGGATCATTCAAGTGGTTATCCTACCTCGTGGAACTGGAACTTTGGTGACGGCCAGGAATCCGTACAGCAGAACCCGGTACACACCTACTGGGCGGGCGGAGAATATACCGTGACCCTGACTGCATCCAATGACTATGGCTCAACCAGCGCCTCTAAGCCGTACTACGTTCACGTGATGCCCCCCCTCACCGCAAAATTCACCGCGGATCCAAAATCCGGGATAGCCCCGCTTGTCGTAAAATTCACCGACATGTCGACCGGTAGCCCTGAATCATGGATATGGGATTTCGGCGATGGCAGCACTTCAACGGGCCCGAATCCGGTCCATGCATTCACTAAAGCGGGTGCATTCGATGTCACGCTTACGGTGACCCGCGGAATGAATAAAGACAGTGCAACCCAGACTATCATTGTTGGCAGCGTGCCGGCAGCAGATTTTGTTGCGGACAGTACCACGGTGAGTGTCAACACTCCTGTACACTTCACGGACAAAACGGTCAATTCGCCTACTGCCTGGGCCTGGGATTTCGGTGACGGAGCCACATCATCCGAGCAGAACCCGACCAGAGTCTATTCGGTAAAGGGAGTATACACAGTCACCCTGACCGCGACGAACAACAACGGCAAGGATACCGAGAAGAAAGTGAACTATATCACGGTTGGCATCCCCCCGACTGCAGACTTTATCACGGAAATTCCGTCCTACCAGGAAGGGAGCCGGACGCAGTACGTCAGGTTTATCGATACATCGATCGGTAACCCCGTTTCCTGGTCCTGGGACTTTGGCGATGGCACGAATTTTGACGGCCAGTACCCCCCGCTCCACCTCTACAACCGTGACGGGGCGTATACAGTATCACTGACCGTGAAAAATCCCTTTGGCCAGGACACCGAGGTAAAAACCAACCTGATCTCAGTCAGGGAAGGGCCGCGGATTGACTTCAAGGCGGACAGAACACGGGTGAGCGTGAATCAGTATGTTCACTTCACTGACCTTTCCACAAACGCTCCCACTGACTGGAAGTGGGATTTCGGAGACGGAGTTTCAGGCACCGGACAGAACCCTGACCATGCATACCGCCAGGAGGGTGTTTACACCGTGAGGTTGACTGCATCGGATGGATACACTACGAATACCCTGACAAAGAAAGACTACATCACGGTCGTAAATATCCCGAACGCCGACTTTGTGGCAGACAAGACCAAAGGGATCACGCCCTTTACCGTGTATTTCTCCGATAAGTCAACCGGCAACCCAACAGGATGGAAATGGGATTTCGGTGACGGGGCAATGTCGACCGAGCAGAATCCCTCGCATGTCTATACCACCTCTGGCTCCTCCATAACCAACAAATATACCGTGACTCTCACGGCAATAAATGTCAACGGCGATGATAAGGAAACGAAAGTGGATTACATCACCGTAACCCAGACACCCATTGCAGAGTTCACCGTGGACGACAGGCAGGGCAAGGCACCCTTTATCGTGAAATTCCACGACCTCAGCGCAGGGAACCCGACCACATGGGCCTGGGAATTCGGTGACGCGGCAACGTCAACCGAGCAGAACCCGATTCATGTGTACCCGTTTGAAGGATCGTATGATGTCCGGCTGACCGTCTCGAACCAGTATGGTTCAGACACCATCTTTAAGACCGGGTCCACGTCCCAGCGAAACAATGCCGTACCTGTTCCCCTCCAGGAAATTACGGTACCGGTAACGACGGTCTCCGCAACACCGGTTCCAACACTTATGGTGACCGTGCCGACAAAGGTTCCAACCACCACACAGGCACCAGTATCTGAGCTCATAGTGGTGGCTGCAACCGTAATCGTGTTATTGGCTGTTATCATGGCAAAACGAAAATAATCCTTTTTTTTATTAGTGAGCCACCATTTTTACATGATAGCATCATTGGAAGGAATCCTGACTTCGCCACTTATGCAGAGCTGACGCTGATTTCTGGCATAGACCCGGTTCGCCAAATCTGAGTTTACCAACGGTTTGGCAGTTCCGGATTCCCATACTTTTTGATAAAATCACAAAAAAATAAGAGTGCAATTCCGGCAAAACATTGGAAATAATCCTGACACTAAAATCCAAAAACAGGGCAGGTAATCGTAAGTATAAAATTATGAGGAAATTTTTTTTAGGACTTTTTAGATTTTTCAGGACAGGGTTTTTTTAAAATTGTGTCAGACTGACCAGGACTTTTGTGAGAAATACGACGAGAACAAAATAAATAATCACATGTTTCGACCAGTGACGGATGGGTTTTTTTTATTTTCACATCATGGATACCGTAAAGTTCGATGTTTGTGGTATGTAAAACCAGAGTAAACTACTATTAAGCTCTCGTAAATTTTGTCATTTACCTATGTTTGATTCTAACCAAATCTGTGCCTCGGCATTGAGCCCGTGAACTCAATAGTAATCCATTGCCGCTTTTATCCAGATAACCAAAACGCGTGGGATTATTACGATAGGAAATCAAAGCCCTTTGCCCGGTTTAAAAAAATGGAAAACTATGACGGGCAATAATCAAAAAGTCATACATTTCAAAAATTGTAAACTGGGGAAAAACGTTTTAAGTATTTAACAAAGTTTTTACTATCCGATTATACCTTATGGCAATCAACTTAAAAACAGGTAATACAGGAATTTAAAAGATCAGGGAGATGAAGTCTGCAGAAATGCGGCGGTGAACCGGGTTTTTGGTCAAAAAAACCGGTTTACTATGAAATTTATTGTTAAAAAGGAGTAAAACCGTGGCCGAATGTAATCATACCAACGAAAGGATCCGGGGGTTGGCGAGTTTTTCGGATATGAACCCGATAGCCGGGATGGATGCAAGGGGGGTAATCACATTTGCCGATTCAGCACCTCAAAAAACTCTCAAAGAACTGGGGTTTTTTAAAAATCCCTCATTATTTGTTCCTGATGACAAGGAGGAAATCTTACGCATGCTCAAGGAGAGCACCGAATCCCGGCTCTCCAGGGAAATCACTTTTAACCCGGCGTGTTTTTTAAGAAAATATCGCGCTTATCGTGAGGTACTGGTTGTGAACTTCCGCAATATCTTCTTTAACCAGAAGTATAAGGAAGAGATAATGCAACTCACCGGTAAGGACCTCGCCATTGGCACCAGCAACCGGGAGGGAGACTGATGGCAACAAAAAAGAAAGAGAAGACGGAAGGGAAGCCCGGGGGTGCTTCACACAGCACCAATTCATTGCATAATGCTGCGGAAAAAAAACTCGCAGCACGTTCCCCGTCGGCCCGCAATGGTATGGAAGGACAGCCTGCAGAGGAACTTATCCATGAACTGAAGGTGCACCAGATCGAGCTTGAGGTGCAGGCTGAGGAACTCAGGAGGGCACAGCTCGCCCTTGCGGAGTCCCGGGACCAGTACCTTGACCTGTTTGAATTCGCTCCACTTGGCTATCTCACGCTGACTGATACGGCACTGATCTCACGGGCGAACCTCGCCGCTGCAGTGCTCCTCGGGGTTAATCGGAACAAACTGATCAATGCACGGTTCAGAAAATGGATCGTTCCTGAAGATCTTGAAATCTGGGACCGGTATTTCACGAATCTGTTGCAGTCCGAAATGAAACTCACTGCCACCCTCATGCTCAAAAGGGGTGATAGGACCCCATTCCCTGCCCGGCTGGAAAGTATCCGGCTCACCGGCAGCAGCGATAGACAATCGATCCGGGTGGCAATCAGCGACATTTCTGATATCAGAAAGGTAGAAAAGGAGCTGCGAACGAGCGAGGATCGCTTCCGGCTGGCCCTCAGGAATGCACCGGTATCGGTAGCGGCGCAGGATAAAGATCTGGTTTTCCAGTGGGCGTACAACCCGCACACCGTACGGCCGGTAGATATCATGGGTAAGAAAGACACCGATCTCTTCATACCGGAAGACGCGGTACGGCTGATTGAACTTAAGCGTAAGGTTTTTGAGACAGGGGAGGAAGTCCGGGAGCAGATCTGGCTGACGATGAATGGAAAACGATCGTACCTTGATCTGTATCTTGAACCCCAGCGGGATGATACCGGGCAGATCACCGGGATCGGGGTTGCGACCTTCGATATGACCGAACAAAAGATTGCCGCTGATACGTTGCGACAGAACGAGGAGAACCTTCTTCGGGCTCAGGAGTTGCTGGAGGCTGTAACAAAAGGAACCGATGTGATTATCGCTGCACAGGATATGAACTTCCGTTATAACTTCTTCAACCAGGCGTATAAGGAAGAGATAAAGCGACTCACGGGTAAGGACCTCACCTTAGGCGCCAGCATGGTTGATTTGTTCGCAGAAATACCGGAAGAGCAGAAGATGGCCGTGAAAGAGTGGAGCAAGGTCCTGAATGGTGAGAATGTAAACCAGATAGTAGAATTCGGCGATCCTGACAATCCCCGAAGAGTCTATCACGTGCTTCACACTCCTATCCGGGATTCCCAAGGAAATATCCTGGGTGCCGGAGAAGTCGCGTATAATATAACGAAACAGGTACAGGTTGAGGACAAACTTCGTGAAACAAAGGAATATCTTGACAACATTATTACCTATGCCAACGCCCCCATTATTATCTGGGATCCGCAATTCCGCATTACCCGGTTCAACCAGGCATTTGAACATCTGACGGGCAGGAACGCACAGGAAGTCCTCGGACAGCTTTTTGATATACTCTTACCTGACACGTATCTGCCTCCGGCTATGGATCTTATCAGAAAGACCCTGGAAGGGGAAAGATGGGAAAGTGTGGAAATACCCATTCTCCACAAGAATGGAGAAATAAGAACAGTGCTCTGGAACTCTGCCGCTATTTTTGGACGTGACGGGAAAACCATTGTTTCGACTATCGCGCAAGGGCAGGATATCACCGACCGAAAAAAGATAGAGTCCGAGTACAGGCTGCGGGCTGTAGAATATGAAAAAATGAACGTAACGCTTAATGAGGAGATCCGGCAGCGAAATTTATCCGATACAACGCTTAAAAAAACCCTGTCACTCCTCAATGCATCTCTTGAATCAACTGCAGACGGTATCTATGTGGTCGACCAGCAGGGCAGGATCACCGGTTATAATCAGAATTTTATGAACATGTGGAATATCCCCCCGGCTTTGCTGGAATCAGGGGAAAACGAAATAGTAGTGAATCATGTCCTGTCGCAACTCAAAAATCCAAAAGGATTTCTTTCCAGCATTCAAGAGCTCCTTGTACACCCGGCACGCGAAAGCTTTGACACGATCGAATTTAATGACGGAAAAATCTTTGAACGCTATTCAAAGCCCCAGAAAATCGGGGACAGTGTAGTCGGCAGAGTCTGGAGTTTCCGGGACAGTACCGATCGCAAACTGGCGGAAGAAGCGCTGCGCCAGAAAAACGAAGAGCTGGACGGGTACTTTACCAACACGCTCGATCTGCTCTGTATCGCAGACGCGGACGGGCATTTCCGGCGCCTGAACAGGGAGTGGGAATCGGCTCTCGGGTACAGCCCTGCCGAACTTGAGGGGAAACGGTTCCTTGATTTTGTCCATCCGGACGATATGGAGGCGTCTCTTGATGCAATGTCTGAACTGAACGCAGGTAAAAAAGTCCTGCAATTTACGAACCGCTATCGGCACAAGGACGGGTCGTACCGCTGGATCGAGTGGCGCTTGTTCCCCGCAGGGAACCTCTTCTATGTGTCAGCACGGGATGTTACAGAAAGGAAGAAGATGACAGATCTGATCGAAGCGTCGCTTGCCGAGAAAGAGACCCTGCTTCGTGAGATCCACCACCGGGTCAAGAATAATCTCCAGCTGATATCCGGTCTGCTGGATATGACCCGGATGAGTTCTTCTGATGAATCAACAAACAGCATACTGACCGATATGATGCTCAAAATCCAGACCATGGCGCAGATCCATACCCGGCTCTATGAGAGTAAACAGTTCGGAAAAATCAGTATTACAGGCCAGATCCGGGACCAGGTAACAGCATTATCAAATATTTTTTCTCATAAGGGGCACGAGATCAGCTGCAAGATTAATCCAGAGGAAGTATTTCTCCCGGTAGACCAGGCCCTGCCCTGCGCACTCGTGGTAAATGAAATCCTCTCGAACGCGTATAAACATGCCTTCAAAGGGCGGAAAAAAGGCACAATTGAGATTTCTGCATTGCAGGAGAACGGCCATATCAGAATCACTATCGGTGATAATGGAATCGGGTTACCCGATAATTTTGATATCGGCCGTTCCAACAGTCTTGGAATCACGTTGATCAGGACAATTGTGCAGCACCAGTTGAAGGGATCACTAATGTTTATGAGCCAGGATGGTACTAAAATCAGTATGGAATTTCCTGTTATACTAGCGGGGACATAAACTTATGTCGAAAATACTTGTTGTTGATGATGAAGCGATCATCATATTGCAGCTGGAAAGACGGTTAAGCGCAATGGGATATACCGTTGCAGGCATGGCTGCTTCCGGTAAAGATGCTGTCGATATGGCGCGGCGTATTCAACCTGACCTTGTGTTGATGGATATCGTGATGCCGGGTAAGATGAATGGTATTGAAGCGGCAAAAATAATCACCGGGGAACTGGATATTCCGGTTGTTTTTGTTACATCGTTTGCTGACGATACCATAATTGAAAAAGCAAAAAGTGTCCGACCCTACGGCTATATTGTAAAACCCTTCAATGTACTGGAAATCAAAGCAGCTATTGAAGTGGCACTGTTCAGAAAAGCGACAGAACAAGAGGAGCAGAGATTAAGAAAATCTGCAGAGGAAAAAATTTCACAGGGGATGGAAGACGGCACTCTGGCACAGGATGGTATTTCCTATCTCGATCTGCCGGAAATAAAATCCATACTTTTAAAAGATATCTTCACCGACATCGTCCTCTTCCTCTACACGGACCAGATCGCAAAAGACCCCATATTTAAATTTGCATTGGAAGAGGGTATAAAAAAGGGAGGACGCAATCTGTTTGCCTATTTCCAGTCAACTCTCCCGAAATTCTTCCCAAAAGAGATCCAAAAAAAGGAGCTTTACACCCACCGGATAAAAAGAAACGAAGTTTTTGCCCTGTTGCCAGTCCTTGAAAAGTGCACTGAATCCTTGCTGAACGCAGGTACAACGAATTCACTGCAAATCCTGCTTGATTTTTCTGAAACCGAAGAGTTCGATGATATTCTGGCCATCAGGAAATTACTTCTTTCAAAAAAGGAGAACGGGATTCCCGTATCCGGGATCATCGCCCTGAATATAGGAAAAATCGATCATACCCTGATAAAATCCCTGGCCGAGGGTATTCCCAAGATCATCGTATCAACCGGAAAAGAAACAACGCTTTCGTTTGCCCATCATACATTTCCTGCCGAATCTGTTTCTGTTGTCTCCCAGTCAACTATCGATGATGTCGTAAAAAAGTCACTGGAACCGGTGGTCCTTTCTCTTCTGGATAAACCGATTTCAGGGTATGATATCGTTCATGAGATCTATAACCGGTACAAGGTTCTTATTCCGCAGGCAAGGGTTTACACACTTCTCCATGATCTTATGGAGAACGGATACCTTGAGATCAGGGTTTCAGGAAAATCCAAATTGTATTGTACTACAGAAAAAGGGAAAAAACACATCAGCCAGAAACTCAATGACTTCAAGCAGGTGTTCCAGCATATTTTAGGAAGCGGAAGTGGAATCAACGCAGGTATTAATGATAAAAAATAATGAGTGGGGTATCGGAGATCATCCAATAAGTCCATAATTTTTAAAATTCTCATTGGACGGAATTATCGTTTTTAAGATAGTATCGGGTATTCCAAATAATGGAATGACAGCCTAAGTTCAGGAGCTCCACTTTTTCGTCATACCCCGATTTTGTGAATTCAGTACTATTGAGCAAATGAGTTCACATGCTCAACACCGAGGCACAGAGTCGTAAAAATCAGACACGAATAAACGACAAAAGCTGGTGCTTGCTCATCTCCTGCAAAACAGATGTATTCCCTCTCCTTTTTTATGCGTCAATCCCCACTTTTTATAAAAAAAACAAAACAAGATTTGTAAAGTCCAGTCGGGTTTATCATCTTTCATAAAGAGGTATTCACCGGGTATAATAGTACCCGCGGGAGGTGGAACGTCATCTTTGAGAGAGAAATGATTACCTCACCACATTTGACCGTCTGGAAGCTGCTAGCCAGAATCGACACAATGCCACGCGTACGGGTGCATCAGAAGGGATCTCAAAAGTTGGGGATTTTTGATTTTACATTTCTGACATCCGCAAGAAAATAACCTCCAAAGTAACAATACATGGAATTATAGCCCCATCAATCAGGTTCACTAACTATGCCAGCACTGCAGCAATCCGTTAAACCTGCAGGTACCAGCTATCGATCGGTTACTTTTTTCATCCCGATCGTTTTTTGGGTATGCAGCGGGTAAAAAACAATGACGTAAATAATTAAAAAATAACCCTGGAAAAAACACAGGGGTCTATAAAAAAAGTAACAGGAGAGCAGGAATATGCGAACAGGAAATTCTAAAAATACCAGTCCATTAAAAACGATCGAACCAACAACAACACTTCTTGATGAAGGAAAATTCCTCCGCATCCTTATAGAACTGCCAGGCATAGCTGAGGAAAAAATCAAAATCGATCTTGAAAAGAATACGGTTACTATTCTTGCATCTGATACCGTGTTCCAGTATAAAAAAGTGATAACCATCCCCTGCGAAGTAAGATTTAGTAAAAAGCGGTTTTCCGATGGAGTCCTTGAACTAACCCTGGAAAAAAACGAATCCTGATACCCTCTGATCACCTGGTGATTAATTCCTCCCCTTTTTTAAAAAACAGCAGGTTCAATACCATTTTTCATCACCGTTGCTGTTCCGGCACCTTGCTTCAGAGGGCACAGGTATTTCTCCCGGCACCCGGGTCAGAACAGCCAAAAAAATGGTGAGGGGCAGAAATGGCTGCCCTTCCTTCCCTGCACATTGAAATAAACATCCAAATACCGGGCCGGTCCAACAATGGATATCAGACTTTTTAAAGAGCACTCCCATGGCACAACCACCCAAAACATCCTCTCTGAATCCATGGACTGCCGGCTTCGCAATAATCGTAATCCTTGCCTGCATCGCAGTAATCTGTCTGGCGTTCGCAGCAACGAGCGGGGGGTGCTGCACTCCTGTGCCCTGCAGCGCGGACTGCCCTACCGGAGCTCCGGTGGTCCCGGTCTTTACCGGACCAGCTGAGAAGATCGCCGTATTCAAAGACCCGTTATTTACCCGGCAACTCTATGCAGAAGCGGTTACCTATGAACCGTTGCTGGGCACACCGGGCACACAGGTCCACATGGGCTTCTGGTCGGGAAAGGGAAACCACGGAAACATGCTCCGGCTGCTGGATGCAGTCAACGAGGGACCGGCTGCTTCGGCAGTCCCTCCCAACCGTGCAATATGGGACGAAGGCGTGAATGCTTATTACAACTACCCGTCATATTCCCGGATGATGGACGAGCACTGGTACGAGCGGGCAGCGGGAGTGAACGGGACGGTGATCGTCTTTGGGAGGGCATATACGGACCCCCACACGGTCACATTTCCACAGGCTGACGAGATCTGGGGACATTGGTCAGCACGGTACAGCGACATGGCCGAACCCATCGCACTGGCTACAGAGACGCCGGTCAAGGCCTGGTGTTTTGTGAAGGGGGCAAAGGCCAACCGGATCTTTTACACGTACGAACTGCCGCAACTCCGGCTGCTGGAGCAAAAAGGAGTAGTACAGGTCTATTTTGCAAAAACTCCCGATGCAGACTGGACAAAGCCTAAAGATTGGATAAACGGGACGGCAAACGCCCCGCCACCATCCGGATGAGGGGACTTGTCATGCCTGCAGCACCACCAAAATCCAACAAGGCAGATCTGAGCGCAGCGTTTACTCTGGTCTTTTGCCAGGGCAGGTCACCGCCATCCTGCCCGGCGCCCCATAATACCGATCTTCTCAACAGGATCCGGGACAAGATCCCCAACGCATCCCCGGCCGAGTGCCGGGACACCCTGATCCGGATCCAGCAGCTCTCGCATGATGTGTATGAGATCTGCGAGGCGTTCCGGGAAGGGGTGTTCGGGACCGGGGATGAGGCACAGGCACAGGCACTCTCTCTTATCGAAGAAAAGTATCCCGGTCTCACTGAAAAAGAGTACCGCACGGCATTTGCAGTCGGGATGATGTGGACGGCATTCTGATCTTTTTGGTGAATCATCCCGTGGTACGGGCTGGCATGTCACGGCAGGGGAAAGTGTCGCTGCCCTGCGGCTGTACCATTACCTGTCAACCGGTACAGGGGGATTCTGATTATTCCCCAGGTGGATCCCCAGCAGGTCTGCCACTTCAAGATAATACGCGGCAAACCCATTCCATGCCCCCCATTGCTCAGCAAATACCCGTGCCCCGGCCGGGGAGATCTTCTCACCATGCCGGTAATACTGCGATATGAACCGCCGCACACCCACATCATCAGCAGGGAACGTGTCTGCACAATGCAGGCCCCGGAGGATCGTGAGCTCTGCTGTCCACCTGCCGACGCCCCGGATCTTCACCATCTCACTGATGATGGATTCCGTGTCGGGATAGGTTTTGAAGTGATCCAGGTCCAGGGAACCATCGCCGATCTGCCGTAAAATGTCCCGGATATACTCACCTTTCCTCGGGGTCAGGCCACATGCACGGAACGTGGAATCCGGTGTTCCTGTAAAAATATTCGGCGTGGGGTAACAGTACCAGGTGTCCTTACCAAGGGTCAATGGGTTCCCAACGGTCTTTATGAGCCGGTGTTCGATGCTGTGCGCTGCTTTGAGAGAGATTTACTGTTCAATGACCGAGTCAGCGAGCGCTTCAAAGACCGTCGGCGTTGTCGGGGCCTTTAACCCTCTCATCCGGTGTACGAGCGCGGCCATGATCGCATCCGTCTCCATCGCCTCGTAAAACGGCACTACATCATCGTTGATATTGAACATCGAGGAGATGAAGCCTTTTGCTCCCTTCATCCCGCTCTTTGAGAGAGCACTGTCCGAGCGGATCGAGAGGCACAATTTTGGTGCATCCACAGATCCTTTGGAAAAAACTTCCACGAGAACCGTATTGCCCCTGATATCCAGTGCCTGCCGGAAGATGTCATGCCCGTACGTTCTGATCTGAGGATCTCCCCTGCCAAAGATTGCGGCACTCAGGGAAAAGTCGTACGGGGGTCTGGGATACAGGTACGTGACCGGCATGATATCATCTGAAAGGAGAATTTTTCCCGGTAACTATTGTTACCCTGTGCCGGGTTTTAAAAGATAGTCACAGGATTTTTTTTAACCGGTTACTGCTTTTTTTCAGGTCCTGGGATACCCCATTCCACGCAGGATCTCGGTTATCTCATCAAGAATTACCGGGTCATCGATAGTTGCCGGAACATTATAGGGAACTCCATCGGCGATCTTTTTTATGGTGCCCCGCAGGATCTTGCCCGACCGTGTTTTGGGTAACCGTTTTACAACCGCTGCAGCCTTAAAAGATGCTATCGGCCCGATTTTTTGCCGCACGAGGGTAATGAGCTCAGGTCCGATTAAATCCTGCATTTTTGTAACTCCTGCCTTCAGGACAACAAAACCCAGCGGAACTTCTCCCTTCACCGGATCATGGACTCCCGCAACTGCACACTCCGCAACATCCGGGTGCGAAGCCAGCACTTCTTCCATGGCACCCGTGGAGAGCCGGTGCCCGGCGATGTTAATAATGTCATCGGTTCTTCCCATTATCCAGAGATAGCCATCCGTATCGATGTACCCGGCATCTGAGGTCAGGTAATACCCGGGATAAACCGAAAAATAGGTCCTGACAAAATCTTTGTCATTCTGCCAGAGGGTAGTAAAACATCCCGGTGGCAGGGGGAGCCCGACCACAATAGTTCCGGTCTCTCCTGCGGGTACGTCACAACTCTTTGCGTCAAGCACCCGGATGTTGTATCCCGGGACCGGCTTTGTACACGAACCTGGCTTTACCGGCAGAAGTTCAAGGCCGACACAATTTGCACCTATCGCCCAGCCGGTCTCTGTCTGCCACCAGTGATCGATAACCGGTATATTCAGCTGCTTTTGTGCCCAGAGCAGGGTGTTGGGATCACACCGTTCACCCGCCAAAAAAAGCATCCGTAACTTTGTGAGGTCATATTTTTTGATATACTGCCCGCCAGGATCTTCTTTCCGGATAGCACGAAATGCCGTAGGAGCACAGAACAGGATCGAGACCCCGTGCTCCTCAATGACCCGCCAGAATGCACCGGCATCCGGTGTACCCACGGATTTCCCCTCGTAGAGGATTGTAGTGCAGCCGTAAAACAGGGGTCCGTACACAATATACGAATGGCCGACCACCCAGCCAATATCTGAAGCCGCCCAGTAGACTTCGCCGGGATTTACTCCATAAATATTTTTCATGCTCCAGGTCAGGGCAACGAGATGCCCCCCGTTATCCCGGATCACACCTTTGGGTTTTCCCGTGGTGCCCGAAGTATACAGCAGGTAGAGCGGATCGGTAGCAAGCACAGGAACGCACGCAACAGGTTCGGCATCCATGAGTACGTCCCAGAGGAGAAGATCCCTACCCTGCCGGAGAATTGCCGGCGACTCGGGTCGCTGGACGATGACGCAGGATGAGGGTTTGTAGCTGCACATATCGATCGCGGCTTCCACGAGTGGCTGGTAGGCGATGATGCGGTTGACTTCAATCCCGCACGACGCGGATATGACTACGCGGGGTTTGGCATCCTCGATGCGGGCGGCAAGTTCCCGTGCGGCAAAACCCCCAAAGACCACGGAGTGGATGGCGCCGATGCGAGCACAGGCAAGCATCGCAATTACCGCCTCGGGGATCATCGGCATGTAGATTACCACACGGTCGCCTTTCAAAACCCCCAGCTGCCTGAGCCCCCCGGCACATCGTGCCACGAGGTCCCGCAGCTCACCATACGTGTAGCGTTTTACGGTTTTTGTGACCGGGCTGTCATAGATCAGGGCAATGCGATCGCTGAGGCCGTTTTCGACATGGTAATCCAAAGCGTTGTAACAGGAATTGAGAACACCGCCTTCAAACCAGCGGTAAAACGGGGGATTTTCGCTGTTGAGCACCCGATCACTGGTACGGTACCATTGGACGTTTTCTGCAGCTGCTCCCCAGAATCGTTCCGGATCAACAACAGACTCCCGAAACGCCTTTTCATACTCCCCGTTCATGCACCACTTCTCCCAGTCGTATATACTAAAAAATTGAGAGGAAAGGACTTATTCCTTTCCAAAAACGCACCAGGCATTGTATTATGTGGTGCACAAATACTTTACATGTGGTGCGAGTGCGGTGCAGTAAAAAAATTCGTCAGGGAAGGTTTGAAAAGAAAATCATAAAAACAAGAGTGCCCCAGGCCTGATTTGAACAGGCGACAACTAGATCTTCAGTCTAGCGCTCTCCCAAGCTGAGCTACTAGGGCAGGAGTACAATTGTTGTCGCTGGTGACTAATAAATGATATGCTCTTATCCCTCGCAGGGCTGTCCGGTGACCGTTCATTTTTATACGCTGCGATGACAGTATTAACCAATGCCGCTCCCGGATAAAAGTGCGAAGTGCGAAGACTCAGGGCTTGCAGGTGCGGTTAAAAGCCGTTCTGCACATGTCGTTCACCTCACGCACAATGATCTCGATGCCGTAGGAGCGGACGCGATCCACCGGATGAAATACGGAAATGAGGGTGTGTTTACCATCTGGAGCTCGGTGGGAAAATTTGCCGCGCTGTTTTCCCTGGTCGCATCCTGCAAAGGAAACGGGGATCTGCTGTCCATCTCGGATCTCGGCTATCACCACGACACGGCAGCGATTGCAGGCAGGGCGCGGGCAAATGGGTGGATTGTGGAGTGGCGGGACCATCACCGCTGGCGCGATGATGAAGTAAAAAAAGTTGCACAGGAGGTATCTTTGCTCCGCATTGATACCTCAGTCTGCGCATGCGGAATTGTTGCCCGCGATCTGGCTCCGGAAAATCCGGTTGCCGCTGAGGTTGCACGGGTGGTCTGCGATTACGATCTCTGGAAGCATGCCGATCCCCGCTCCGCTGTGCTTGGGCAGGTGCTCCAGCGCAAAAAGAACCGGGAGCATGTCCGGGACTGCCTCGTTGCCGGCATTTTTAGTGATGCGCTCATCGAGCAGGAGTATGCGGAGATCAAAGCCGAGATGAACGAGATGATGCAGCGGAGCTTAAGGCACACTACAATCACGGGTACAAAGTACAGGATTGCATTTGCCCCGCTGTACGGGTACCCGAGCGAGACTGCCCATTTCATCCGGGACGAGAGGAAGACCGATATCGAGGTAATCATTAGTAAGGACGGTAAGTTCTCGCTCCGGTCCGTGCCCCCGGTGAGCCACCTGATCGCAAGGGAGTTTGGCGGAGGGGGACACCCGAATGCTGCGGGAGGTTCATTCAACTTCACGATAATCGAGCGCTTCACCTGGTGGCTGTTTAAGAAGAGCCGGCATTTCGATGAGTTCGTGAAAATTGCTGAAGCTCACTGATTTTACAGTGAAAAAGGATCCTGGTCATTTCTTCTCTCTTGTCTTCTGATGATTACCGGGTGTAAACTGCCGCATCCACCAGATTTTTCCAGTAATCTTTGCAGGTGTCCATGCAATATCCGCCAGCGCTGACCTGGTCCGGATCCAGGCAGGCAAGGGCACGTTCAATGGACTCATGGTCAGGATCAACAATAATGATCTTCCGGAGATCGTACTCGCCGGAAAGATCGAGCACGGTATCGATATGATCCCTGCCAACCGCAATCTGGTGCTGGTGTTCCATAAGGCATGCAAGGCTTTCCCGGTCGGGTTTTGGCTGGAAAAAAAATACATTCTGCCGGACGAGCGACTCGATCTCAGGCTCTCGCAGGCTCTCGCAGATTATTACATGCCCGCTGATTCCCGTATCCCTCATCGAGCGCATCAGGTTCCGGTACGTGCCCGTGATCGCATCGTTCCACTCCTCTTCACCATGATAGTACGTATCCGTGATGCCGAGCAGGTGGGGGGCAGGCAGGGCACACCAGGCCCCTTTCTTCTGCACAACGATCCCCGCAGCATCTTCAATAATGGCATGAGGATTCAGGTGAATTTCACCCGTTGCCTTTCCCCCTTCAACGCCGAGCAGGCATTCCCTGATCCGGTTTTTATAGAACCTGCCCCCGGCACAGGGTGACATAATTCCCGCCGGCAGTTGCGGTGCGAGCGACTGGTCGAGTTGGTACGTGATAATATCTGCGGTGATGCCCCTATGCCCTGCAATCCATGCGGCAAGTGCGGCTACATCCGGCAAGCCGGGCTCCGCTCCAAACGCCCGTGTTGAGAGTTTCAGCCGTTTTGCCATATACAGATCTTATTACTCATAAGCATCTAAAAAGTACTGATGAACCCACCACCGCTGCTGGTCACCTGCGGGTTGCCGTACACCAACGGACCCTGCCATCTTGGACACCTGCGAACGTATGTACCTGCTGACGCATACGTCCGCTACATGCGGCGGGCAGGCGAAGAAGTCGTCTTCGTCTGCGGTTCGGATAATCATGGGACACCTATTGTCGTCTCGGCCGAGGAGGCAGGTGTCTCCCCCCGTGCACTCTCCGAACGTTACCACAAGCATTTCGATGATACATTCAGGAGGATGGAGGTGATATTCGACCGGTTCGGCATGACCGATGACCCGGCAACCCATCTCCGCACGAAAGCAATTGTATCCCGGCTCACCGAGAACGGGTACATCTACAAGCAGATCGTGCACCAGGCATATTGCACAAAATGCAAACGATTTCTTCCGGACCGGTACGTGGAGGGGGTCTGCCCTCACTGCGGGACACCGGCACGGGGCGATGAATGCGACCAGGGCTGTGGCAGGCACTTAGAACCCGGCGAGATTAAAGATCCGGTCTGCAAGGTCTGTGGGACAAAAGCGGAGTTCCGGGACCAGGAACATTATTTCTTCAGGCTTTCCGAATTCAGGGAGTTCCTGCTTTCCTATCTTGAAACGCTGCGGGGGACGAGCAACGCAAGGAACTACGCCATCGGGTGGATAAAAGATGAACTCCACGACTGGTGCATCACCCGCACGCTTGAATGGGGAGTGAAGTTCCCGGGCTGCGATGATCTCGTGGTCTACGTCTGGGTCGATGCCCCGATCGGCTACATCGCGTTCACGGAGGAATGGGCAAAGGGGGCAGGGAAAGACTGGAAGCGGTACTGGTGCGGTGAAAACCGCGTCACGCATTTCATCGGCGGGGACATCATCTATCACCACAGCATTTTCTGGCCGGCTCTACTAAAAGCGGCAGGGTATGGCGTTCCGCATGCAATTGTGGCGAGCGGGATGGTCAAAGTCGATGACCATAAATTCTCCAAATCCCGGGGTTACGTTGTCTGGACAAACGATGATTACCTCGACAAGGGACTGCCTGCCGACTACCTCCGCTACTACCTGCTCGCGTACACGAGCCACACCAAGGAACTGAACTTTTCCTGGAAGGTCTTTTCCGAGCGGATCAACAACGAGGTGGTCAATATTTTCGGCAACTTCGTGTACCGCACCCTGTTCTTTGCGCATAAAGAGTTCAACGGCGTCCCCTCGTGCCCGGTTGATCCTGTTATTATTGCAGAGATCGAAAAAAGCCTTGCTACGGTGGATGGATACATGCGGGAGTACGAATTCAAGGGAGCCGTAGACGCGATCATGGCACTGGCTGCGTTTGGCAACACCTACATCCAGACACATGCCCCCTGGAAACTGATCAAGACTGACCGGGATGCGTCAGCACAGGTGATCAGGAACTGTATCCAGATCGCACAGGCTGTCACCCTTCTCATCGAGCCGGTTATGCCGGCAAAGGCGCAGGAGTGCTGGACGATGCTGGGCTACACCGACAATGTCACAGACCACCCCCTCAGCGATGCCACGTGCCCGGTACCGGAAACGAGCATCAAAGCCCCCTCCCCGCTCTTTGCAAAGATGGAAGAGGAGCAGGTGAAAGAACTCGATGCCCTGCTCCAGAAGCGTGTGGCCCAAGCCAATAAAAAGATGGAGATGATCCCCATGGTTACTTTTGAGGAATTCCAGAAACTGGACATCAGGACCGGTAATGTATTATCCGCAGAACCTGTACCGAAATCGAACAAGCTCCTGAAATTACAGGTCGATATCGGGGGCGAAATCCGCCAGATCGTGGCCGGCATGCAGCAGTTCTACAAACCTGAGGAACTGGTGGGTAAGGATGTGGTGGTGGTCACCAACCTTGCACCGGCAAAAATATTCGGTGTTGAGAGCAATGGCATGATTCTTGCGGCCGGGGATTCGGCATCGCTGCTGGTGCCTCTCCGTCCGGTGGAGACGGGGTCGAAGATCCGCTGATACCGGGTTTTTTGTCTTTTTTTGTTACTTTGCCATTTCATGGGGGGTGACATTCATTTCCTCCGGGAAAAATGTCATAAAAGACCGCCGGGGTGCCCTGCGGGGGCGGCGGCACTATTCTGAGGGGGCTTGGGTTGGTATCAATCTCAATCAAAAGGGTACGATCCTGTCAGGAGTTCCTCCCTATTCCGGTGATGGATCTCATATTTTGTAACTGGTCTCAAACAGCAGTATCCAAAAAACGGACAGGTAGCGTTCAGCAAAATTGCCGGACATGGCTGACCTGTATTAAACTTCAACGACCCTCTGCCCATTCCCGTTGATGCGGATTGTTACCGGGCAAAAGTTCCTAGACGGCATCAGCTGTCGTTATGACCGTTATTGATCTCGCACGAAATAACCCCAAAAAAATTACTTTTTACTATGGGTTACAAATCGCGCCTGCACTTCATCCCAGTTCACAAGATGCCAGAACGCCTCGATAAACTTTGCCCGGTCATTCATGTAGTCAAGATAGTATGCATGCTCCCAGAGATCGAGCACCATCAGGATCCGGAATCCCGGGATGATGTTGACATTGTGCTTCTCGATCTGCATCATCATCAGCCGCCGGGTGTTCATACAATACGTCAGCACTGCCCATCCCGATCCTTCGACACCTGATGCAGTCAGGGTGAACTCCTTTTTGAACCGTTCGAATGTCCCAAACTCTGCATCAATTTCCTCTGATAACTCACCTTTCGGTATTCCTCCGCCACCAACGCCCGCGGGGGCCAGGTTCTCCCAGAACAGGTTGTGCAGCCGGTAACCTCCGAGGTGAAAAGACAGTTCTTTTAAGAGTGCTTTCATGTCCAGATCGGCATTGTCCTTCCGTGCCTTGTCGAGTTTTTCTAAAATTGCGTTTGCTCCCGTTACATATGCCTGGTGATGTTTCTGGTGGTGCAACGTGAGTTGATTTTCCGAAATATACGGAGCCAGAGCCTTATACCCGTAGGGAAGATGGGGTAGCGTGTATCCCTTGCCTGCGTCCATACTTTACAAACCTCCTTTGTTAACACGGGTGTATTAGTTCTTTCCCGGTATTTCTTTTATTGCATCATAGAGGGTAAGACCCTCAGTTATCCTGCTGTTTCTTCCATCCGGAATGAACACGATGGCACAGAGTATAAGGACATGTCCTGCATATCGGGTACTTGCCCATGACACAACCAATGTTTGAGCCGGCGCTCATGGAAACACTCCTTGCCATGCAGAAGGGCGAGATCACCGAACACCATATCTATACCCGGATCGCCGAAGTGACGGGTGATGCCCGTAACCGCGAGGTGCTGACCCGGATTGCCCAGGATGAACTCGGGCACTATACTATCTGGAAACGGTATACGCAGCAGGATGTAGCGCCCGAAACGCTCCGCATCTGGTTCTATTACCTGATAGCTCGGGTGTTTGGCATGACATTTGCAATCAAACTCATGGAAGGTGTGGAAAAACGTGCACAAGGGTATGATCAGGCACTCGTTAACCAGATCCCCGAGATACAGGCGATCTTAAAAAACGAAGAAACTCACGAGAGAGAACTCATCGCGCTCATCGATGAAGAGCGTCTGAAATACGTTGGCTCGGTTGTGCTCGGACTCAATGATGCTCTCGTGGAGTTTACCGGAACGCTTGCCGGCCTCACGTTTGCTATCCAGAACACGCAGATCATCGCCGTTGCCGGGCTGATCATGGGTGTGGCAGCCTCGCTTTCGATGGGTGCGTCCGAGTACCTTTCGCAGCGATCGGACGGGGGACCAACCGACCCGTTCAAGGCATCCGTCTACACCGGGGTCACCTATATCGTAACCGTTGCCCTGCTCATACTGCCATTCCTGGTTCTTGACAACCCGTATTACGCTCTCATGCTCACCCTGCTCGGCGCCATCATGGTGATATTCCTGTTCACGTTCTACATCTCCGTGGCCAGGGATCTTCCCTTCTGGAGACGCTTTGCCGAGATGCTGACCATCAGTCTTGGGATTGCCGCGATATCCTTTGTCATCGGTATCCTCATCCGCACGGTGCTGAATATCAATGTCTAAGGACAGATGAAAGAATCAATCCTTTTTTTCCCTGTGCAGATGCCGGTTATTCTATGGCATGAACTATCAGCGACAGGGGTCATGGATATGATCTGCCCCACCGGTTTGGATAGTACAAAAAAATACCCGGATCCTGCCATAATCCTTCACGAATCGAATGTTTCCGGCCAAAAACGAATTTTTATACTCACATACACCTACAATGTGGACAGGAATACCAAAAATTCTCTGGAGAATCCACCATGAAGACCATTATTTATTATTTTACCGGTACCGGAAACTCGCTTGCAGCGGCAAAGAGTATCTGTATGCATCTCGGTGAGTGTGAGCTGGTATCCATTGCATCGCTTGCCGGAACCAGCGGTGAGATACAACCCGGTGCAGATCGTGTGGGCATTGTCTGCCCGGTCTATGATTTTGGCCTGCCTTCCATTGTCGCAGAATTTGTCCAGCGTCTCGGTCTCTCTCAGACAGGCTACTGTTTTGCGGTTCTCACCATGGGAGGTATCGGGGTTTCTGCACTGCACCAGCTCGACAGGTTGGTCTTTGCCCACAACAACCGGCATCTCGACGCGGCGTTTGTGGTCAGGATGGTAGGAAACTTTGTACCGCTCTATGAACCTGCGAAGGGAGCAAAGAGGGAAAAACTTCTTGCAGATGCGGATAAGCGTTTCACTGAGATTGCCGGTAGTATCGACAAAGGGCTTATCGTACGACCCGATATTGCCCTCCTTTCAGCGTTTCTGAAACGGTTTACGTATGACAGGTTCATCCGACAGATTCATGATGCCGACAAGAACTTTATTGCTGACGGGAAATGCACTGCCTGCGGGACCTGTGTAGCCGTCTGCCCGGTGAAAAATATAGATATGGTTGAGGAAAAACCGGTCTGGAAGCACCACTGCGAGCTGTGCTGCGCCTGCCTGCACTTCTGCCCGGTTGAGGCGATCCAGTACGGGCCAAAGACCGCAAAGCGGGGACGCTACCGCCACCCGGCGCTCAATATCGCTGATATGAAAGCACAGCGGGGCGAATAAACCCGTTGATCTTCGTTACCTTAATTGCGCTGCAGGTTCTCACCTACCCGTAAGGATCCCGCATGGTGTTTCTGGAACCCCAGAAGATTGCACTGCTCATCGCGGTGCTTGCCGGTTTTTTAACGCCCTTTGATCTTTCAGCGGTCAACATTGCCCTACCCACGATCGGCAGCGAATTTTCCATGGATGTGGTTTCCCTTGGCTGGGTGGCGACTGCATACCTGCTCGCATCCTCCGTCTTCCAGGTCCCGTTTGGGCGGTGAAGCGGGACCTGATCTATGGTAAGAAATGGGATGAGAAGAGCTGGAAATGGTGAAATTTTTTTTTAGGGGAAACAAAAATCCTCCCGTGAGGCAGGTTCATCCCCCATGCCGGTAATACCCGGCAGCCCGGCCCCGATAAGGGCCGATAATGTATACACTATATATCCATCCTGCACAAGAAACACCCTCACATGGATACGAAGCTTCGTGACCGGTTTGTGGCGCTGTGGCAGACATCCTGCCCGGGTGCAGAGCTGCCCATTACGTTTGAGATCGGTGAGAAAAGCAGGACAAGAGAGAAAGCAAAAACCCCCAAGGGCTGGCGATGCCTCATCTGTGATCTTGCACGGGTGAGAAAAGGGACCTCGCTGGTTTTTGACCGTACCTCGGTCACCTGCAGCGGTGGCCTGTTCTACCTTGGCTATGACACGCAACGCAGCGAAAACTTCCGGTACTTCCTCTCGTCAGGAAAACCCGGTGTGGTCGAAGGCGAGCGCTACAAAAGGAGCCCGGAGATCATCGATGAGATCAATGCCCGTCATGTCTCCCTTCCTGCTGAAGACAGGTGCTACACGTTCCGGCGCTGGGACATGCTGGCCGCTGAGGACAAACCGGATGTGGTGATCTTCTTTGCACGGCCTGAGGTGCTGTCAGCACTGTTCACGCTCGCAAATTTTGACCAGGCCGACCCGGATGGCGTTATCTGTCCTTTTGGTTCCGGGTGCTCCTCGATCATCCACTATCCCCGGCTTGAGCAGGAACGTGATCACCCCCGGGCAGTGCTCGGGATGTTTGATCCGTCAGCACGTCCCTGTGTCCCGGTGGATGTCCTGAGCTTTGCCATCCCGATGAAGAAGTTTGAGAAGATGATCGGCTCTATGCACGAGAGTTTCCTCATCACCAAGACCTGGGACGTACAAAAAGCAAAGATTGCCCGGAGCAACGCGGTGCATTCGTCCTAAGCCCACCGTCCGCATTGCCGGAGGAGTGGGAGGTTGTCAAAACCGGTAGAAACCCCACGACCCATAAACAAGGGTACTTTTGCATAAACACCCCGGCATCGATGATGGTATGAAACCGGCTCCGTGACCTGAGCGTAAATACGCCCAATACGGGCTCCGATTACCACGGTACAACCATTCAGGTTGCACAAATCGGCGAATTACAGCACTCGGTTTTAAAACGAACGATAAATTAAGGTTTTAAGCCAAAACAGACGGTTTTACTGGCAGAAAAAAATGCCCTAACAGACCCTATTGGATGGCAGATCTCAGGATTGATCAACCATATCTACCGATAATGGGAAAGAACCGTTATTTTGAGATTAACTGTTTCCCGAGGATTACAGGAAGTTCAATATTGTCCTCGCATGAAGGGACCTCATCTCCAATATACCCAATACGGGCTCCATTTGGCAATCGGACGATACCGTTTTTTTGGTTCCAGAGGAAGTGCGTCAACACCTATGGAGAATATCGCTATAATCAGGTATTTTGAGGAAATACGCGTTTTAATCAAGAAAAAACATGTCAATTTAGCGGGCTTGCAATGCCCCCCTTTTTGAGCGGGGGGTATAAGCAGGGTCAAAATGATTGCAGGGCTGCTATTGCCCGCCAACGAGATCACATCGGAAAAATTCATCAGACTGCGGTAAAAGTATCCTGAGGGGGAGATATTCATCAACGAATGATGAGCGTGATAAAAAGATGTGTCAACGAAAAAACAATGCTGCCATCAGGTAAGGAAGAAAAAAATGAGGAGCCTTTTTCTATCATGCTGGATCCACTCCCCGCAACAACTGGTCCCGGGCCGATTTTTGGAAAAGACACTCATTTTGATATTTTTTCCCGTTTTTTTGAGGATATAACAATATTCCTGATAACATAATTGTATATAGATGCACATTTAAAGACACCGTACCAGGATGGAACACCTATGGAGACGTATGGGATTTATGGACCGGTTCTTCTCACTACCCATCCGGCACCCCGGGGTTTCCTTTCCCGGTATCTCCTGAGCCTCACACCCGTATTTTTAGCAGCCTTCTCGCTGCTTGCATTGACCTGCCTGCAAAGCGTGGTTGCTACCTTTCCTTCGGCACTGATACAGTCGCTCGAAACGATTGTACCGGAACTCCCGGCATTCATCGACATGGCAGTGTTGTTGATCGCACCAATCGGTATATTTCTTCTTTTCATCTACATCGGAGATGCAACAAACCATACCGAAATATGGATAGGAGCCGCCCTGACATTACTCCTGAGCGGCATCGGCGCATTCTACCAGGTACAGGGCTTGGGTATCCCGACAGTTTCTACCATATACCTGCTCACGCTCTGCCAGTGGACTGCTTACCTGACCCAGCCGTTCAGTGTCATTGCATCGGTTCTTGTTATCACGGGGACAGAAGTATTCCGGCGCTCCATCCGGTACACAATGATGCGGGATGTCGTGAGAATTACCGGAGGCGTCTGGACACCGGTGGAGCACCTGATCGCTTACCAGCAGATTGGCAGAATTATCATAAAACAGAACCGGTTCGAACGTTTCTTCCATGTCGGCACAATAATTCTTGCCGGAGTAATATACCGGGGAACGGATACGAGCAGAAGCGGTACCGTTAGCACGAACGGCACGGGGGCGGGGATATACCCTCGTATCGCATAACGGAGCACCAGGCCCTCTTGATTGCCTGTACGGGGTTCGTAATCCGGAAAACGCAAAGGTACTCCTGGAACAAAAGATCCAGCGGCCATAATATGACAGGACCACCCTACAAAAACCGGTCCGGTACGATAGTGTTGTTTTTTAATCCAGGGCCGGGACCATAACAGAAGTTCCTGGCAGCGGTTCACCGGGTAGTCACACGATAAGCCTTCTCCCAGATTTGCACCGGATTGTTGCGGGTCGAAAAGAGCGGATGCCATCCGGCAGGGCATAGAAATTTTTTTTAAAAGCAAAAATAGGGCTGGTATTTTCCGAAAATACCTGCGTTCGCCAGTTTTTTTTAAAAGTGTATCTTCCCCTGCGTCACCTTTTGCTACCAGAGCATCCCGGGTCCGGTGAACCTGTCGCAAATCTGAGTTCCACCAGGGCATTTTTCCCTGCTGCAACAGTACAGGAGACCTGCACAGGGAAAAAAAGAGGAGATGTTGTTGTTTTTAGTAATCTTCCATTCCCGGTGGCATGCCACCTCTGCCACCCGGGGGCATCCCCCCTTCCGGAGACGGGGATTGTGACGATGCAATCACATCATCGATACGCAGGATCATGATCGCAGCCTCGGCGGCACTATTGATTGCCTGCGTCTTTACCCGCAGGGGTTCAACAACTCCTGCCTTCAGCATATCCGCAGGCTGGCCGACATCCACATCAAGCCCGAAATTCTTTTTTCCTGCTTCATGCGCTGCCCGCAACGCAACAAGCATATCGATGGGGTCAAGACCTGAGTTCTCGGCAAGGGATCGCGGGATGATCTCCATTGCAGATGCAAATGCTTCAATCGCCAGCTGGGAACGACCGATCTCCTCCGATGCACATCGCCTCAGCTGGAGAGAGATCTCGATCTCCGGCGCCCCACCCCCGGCAACCACTTTTTTGTCCTTTATTACAACACTGACAACCATCAGTGCATCATGGATAGCACGCTCGAGTTCATCGACAACGTGCTCTGTCCCGCCACGGACAATGATGGAAACCGCTTTTGGATTTTTACATTCCGAGACAAAGATCATCTCCTCACCGGAGAGTTTCTTCTCCTCGACAAGCCCGGCAGTCCCGAGATCTTTTTTCGTGATTGCATCGATGCTGTTGACGATACTTGCCCCGGTGGCACGGGAAAGATTCTCCATATCGCTCTTTTTGACCCGCCGGACTGCAAAAATACCGGCTTTTGCCAGGTAGTGCTGGGCCGTGTCATCAATGCCTTTCTGGCAGAAGACGACATTTGCACCACTCGCAACAACCTTGTCAGCCATCGTGTGGACCATCTGCTCATCCTCATCAATGAATGCCTGCACCTGGTCAGGGCGGGAGATATTGATCTTCGCATTCACCTCCGTTTTTTTGAATTCGATCGCTGCGTTGAGGAGGAGAATTTTTGCTTTCTTCACCTCTTTGGGCATGCCCGGGTGAGCCCGTTCCTTATCAATCACCATGCCTTCAACAATCGCGGAATCATCCACAGAGCCACCGACTTTCTTCTCGACCGTCACATGCCCGATATCCACCGTCCCGTCAGGTTCGATAACTCTCGTGATCGCGGTGACCACAATATCGCAGAGTTTGTCCTTTGATACATCTGAGTTCTTGCCGCTGATCGCAGTATCAGCAATTTTTTTTAACATGGCCGTATCGGTAGGTTTAACCGGTATGGCAATCCCGTTGAGTATCTCCACTGCCTTCGTTGCCGCATGCCGGTATCCTTCCGCTATGACCGTTGCGTGAATTTTTTTTGCGAGCAGGCTCTCCGCGTTCTTCAGCAGTTCTCCGGCAAGAACCACCGCGGTGGTTGTACCATCACCGACTTCGTCATCCTGGGTCTTTGCGACCTCCACCAGCATCTTTGCCGCAGGATGCTCGATGTCCATCTCCTTAAGAATGGTGGCGCCATCGTTGGTAATCACAATATCGCCGATGCTGTCGATGAGCATCTTATCCATGCCCCTGGGACCGAGCGTTGATCGGACGGCGTTTGCCACCGCCATTGCAGCGGCAATATTGCCATTCTGGGCTTCCTGTCCGCGGTTCCTTTTTGTTCCTTCCCTGAGAATTATGACCTGCTGTCCGCCAAGCTGTTGTGACATATCATTCCCTACGTGTAACTATTCACATTCCCGATAAAACGGCAAAGCCGTTCATTGTCCATATCTGTCTGTATCGAGTATTTGAAAATTACGATGCTGCACGGGTTTCATGCACAGGTCACGGTAAAAATAAATGCCTGCCGTACACCGGAGCACAAGTTCCATCATCTTTCATAACAAAGGCAAAAATACCCGATAACGGGATGGTTGCTATGAGTAGACAGGTTATCAGATGGGGAGTTGACCTTGCCATGTGAGTATCGTTCCTGATCAGTTTTATCACCGGAATGTTCAAGTTCACGTTCTTCATGCGGTTATTCAGCCTTACTACATGAGTGCTCCCCATCGCACTGATGAGTGATATCCACGACTGGTCCGGTCTCGCACTGGGATTTTTTGTTGCAGTCCACCTGGTCCTGAACCGTGCATGGATCATGATGATGACACGAAAGATTCTTGCCGGCGAAAAGATGATCCCCTGATAAAGAGGAATAAAAAAAATTTGCGGGCAGGAAAGCTGATCTTAATGCGTAAAGTAATTCTCCTTAAGATCAGCGGTATTGGAGTATCCCCGCTGCTCCCAGTAACCCCGGTAACCCGCATTATCGGAGAGCTCAATTTTTTCAATCCACTTGATCCACTTGTACCCCCACGTGTCTTCTGCAACCAGCTGGAACGGGTAGCCACGTTCTGCCGGAGGGTGACATTGTTCATCCTGTACGCCATGAGGATATCACGGTTTATGACGTAGTCAAACGGGAGTGATGTCGTATAACCGTCATTTGCTGTGAAGATCACCGTGGTTGCCCGGGGATTAATTCCTGCAGCCCTGATGAGGTCGCGGACCAGCACACCCTCCCAAAGGATTATCGTATCCCATCCTTCGACGCAGAAGAGCATGACCACTTTTGTATAATGGGGGTACTTCTCACTGACCGTCGTGGTTGCATAAAAATCATTTCCTTCCTTTTCTTTTGCCGTTTAAAAAAAAAGATATGCCCGAATGCGGTAATCATTTACTTTTTAAAAAAGGTACAGGGACCAGATTCCCGCCAGCCGTTACCCATAATTCCGGACGGACCGTGAGGGTACTAAAAAATATTGACCCCGCATATAGGGAGATTTTTTGTTGCTGACAGGTCA
>PLLR01000027.1:27388-32149 GCA_003141335.1 Methanoregula sp.
GGGTGACCTTTGCCGGCATCGGGAGTTTCACAACTTTGAGGGGCGTACCGTTCTGGTCACTTGATTGTTTCAGGATCTCGTAATTTTCATGCAGGGCCGGGTAATTTGCATCCGCTATGTCCGTCTCGTACGCACACACTACGGTTGATGGAGCGACAAACCGGGCAATGTCATCGATATGGCCATCGGTATCGTCACCCACGATCCCGTTGTTCAGCCAGATCACCTTCACTACCCCGAGATACTCCCGGAGTAATTCCTCAATCTCATCGCCAGAGAGGGACGGGTTCCGGTTCGGGTTCAAGAGACAGGAGCGGGTTGTCAGCACCGTACCCCTCCCGTTCACATCAATGGATCCCCCTTCCAGCACGATCCCCGGAACGAACAGGGGTAGATTCAGCCAGCGGTTCATGGTGGTGGGGATCTTCCCGTCCCGCACCTGGTCATCATATTTCCCGCCCCATGCATTGAAGTTCCAGCGCACCATCGCAGTCCGCTTCAGGGATCGGTTGACAACAAACGTAGGGCCATAATCCCGGATCCAGACATCCGAGAAATCGATAGTATGGAGGTTAACCCGCAAGAGATCTACGTTGGTTTCCCGGAGCCGGGTACGGATCTTACGGTGCACAACCGCAGTGGGAACAAACAGTTCAACCCGTTCAGAGGTGTTTATTGCCGTAACAAACTCAAAATACGCCTCTTCAACCTCAGGGAGTGCCGGGAAGGTATTTTTGTTGTGCGGCCACGAGAGCCAGACCGCATCATGGGGTTCCCACTCCGCAGGCATATGGAACCCACGGTTACGGGGTGTGTCCCCGAAACGGAGATCAGGAAACGCCCCGTCATTACCCGGAAACAGGGTGCAGCATGCAGCGTACGTGTCCGGGCGCCGGTTCCGGAAGAACCCCCACGATTCCCGGACCGCCTGGTTCATCGACAGATCAAGAGAGGCGATCAGCGTCTCTTCAGAATCTTTGCCCTGCACGATCATCTTGCCAAACGCGTCACAGATAAACGATCCCCCGAAGAACCGGATGTCTGCTTCCTTCCCCACCCGGTTGAGGGCTGCAACATGGACACTATTTGCTACAGCATGACCCCGCTGGATGAGTTCCCATGCTACCTGCCAGTTACCTTCAGCAGGTTCCTTGCTGGTGGGATGCCCGATGGCAGTCGGATAAAAAATAATTTCTGCCCCGTCAAGAGCAACAGACCGGGCAGCTTCGGGGAACCACTGGTCATAGCAGATGAGCACCGCGATACGCCCGTACCGGGTTGTGTGAACATGGTACCCGTCCCCGGGGTAGAAGTATCCCTTCTCAAAAAAACCGGGGTCCTGCGGTATGTGGACTTTGTGATAGGGGTTATGAAGGGTTCCGTCCGCATCGATGATTACTGCACTGTTATAGAACCTGCCATCGGAGGACTTTTCATAGAGCGGGACAATGATAACAACCTTATGCCGGCGGGCAATGTCAGAAAATGCCCTTGTGGATTCTCCCGGAATCGTTTCTGCGAGGGGTGAAGCATTCACCCCAATCCCCTGCGGGAAGTAAAGAGTCCGGTAGAGTTCGGGAAGGCAGATGATCTGGGATCCGTCTTTTGCCGCCTGCTCAACCTTCGCTGCCGCTTTTTTGAGATTCTCCTGCGGATCCGGACCAACAGCCATCTGGATGAGACCAACAATTACGTTTTCGTGCTGCATACGCCTCGTAGTATACGAGTTTTTTTTACTGGGATATCATGCTATCCAAACAGTTTGATACCGGTGCATGATGAGCTGCGGGGAACAGACGCCGTTGATCAGAGGAAATGAACAACACTGCAAGTGTAGTATAAGCTAGGAGCGATGGGAAAAAAAGTCTAACAAAAAGTAAACTATATATTCTAAAATGTTAATTATCATTTACATTAAGTTATGGAAGTTGGACATCAATGGATCGTATTGAATATGGAAAACTCACGCATTCAGACCATGACCCTGAATGGCGGGAAGGGCATACGCTGGTTGCACTCACTGCCGGCGCATGCCTTCTTGCACTCGTGATTGCACTCAAAAATATTCTCAACGTTCCGACAGAGCGACTCACTACAGGTCTGGTCATCTGCATCTGCATCTTAGGCGGTCTTGCCACATCTTATCCTCTTGTAACGAGGAGACGATCAGCATCGGTAATCCGGCATCCGGGCCTCTGGATCGCTCTCATTGTGATCGTAACCATGGTCATCATCGTTATGTACGCACTCTGATTCCCGTGACCATCGCCATGCAGCAGAATTATGCAATGCAATCCGGATTCGGTCCGGGTTCAGGACTGTATGGAGACGTCCCTGGCAATGCGAGGGGGACAATTCGGTGATCGCGATCCTTTGCTTCACCGTTACGACCGTCGCCCTGGTTCTGCTCACGGGAAGTCCGCCTGAGCACCATAATGCCCTGCCGGCATCCAACCTCATGACGATCCCCCCCTGAGTGGCAGGGCAGGGTTCCCCGATCCCATATACCAGGATAAAATCTGGAGAACAAAGCAATGAAAAACAGGATCAAAGTCTACCGGGCAATGCGCAACCTTACCCAGGAAGCGCTCGCTGACCAGCTGGGAGTGACACGGCAGACAATCCTTGCCATAGAGAAAGAGAAGTATGATCCCTCAATGGAACTCGCGTTCCGGATCTCCCGGTTGTTCAAAGTCCCGATAGAAAAGATGTTCTTTTTTGATACTGGTGGTGAAGACCAGCCACTCTTTGAAGAATAACAATGCCGGATATTTATTTCTCCATTCTCTTCTTGTAGTTCCCCGTTTGTTAGGATCTGAGGGGGGGCAGAGTATTTCTATTAAACCCGCATGAAGCCAAAAGGCCTCGCACCAAAACAATGAAAATTTTTACAACTCCACAAGCAAACCACTTTTATGTGTTAGATCACCGGCAGATCTCAAAATTTTCATGACAAAAATGATAAAGTATCACATTAGCTCGCTGCAGAAACTGGCTGGGCAGGGGAATAGACCATTAACCGGTACCCCCGGCAATTGTTCAACCGGCACAACCAATGTAATTACCCGTCACGGTGAGGTCGAAACCAATGGCACGAGCGTTGCATAGACCTGGGTGGTCTGACGTGCTTTTACCGTAGGTGATGTCAAATGATTTCGGGATAGGACACACCTGGATGATTTCACAATATATATTAACCACTGCGCAAAAAGCCTATTTAACGGGCTCTGCTGTCTTATCGGCATGATTTATACGTGAAATTATCCTGATTGCATCACCCCTCGCAGTTAAAAAACGGGTGATGGTATAAGGTATATTTCTGGAACTGTTTTTCCTGGTAACAGCTGTGACCATGGTACCGGACGTTGTTGCACCCCAAATTCAACCGCTGACCGGGTATCCAGGGTTGGGCCTTCAGCGTTTATACTCCTTATACACGTAACGTTTTTTTTGGTAATGGTATCCCCCGTGACTGCCCTGGACTGGGCAACGGAAACCGTTGACAGCGCTGGTGACGTAGGATGGTATACCTCGCTTGCCCTTGATGATGCAGATAACCCCCGGATCAGCTACCTGAACTGGGACAATGGGAAACTGAAATACGCAGCAAAGAATGGGGGAACCTGGACCAATGAGACCGTGGATACAACGGTAGGTGCAGACACGTGCAGCTCGTTGAAAACCGATAATTCCGGACAACCTCTGATCAGTTACTTCGATGGGGACGATAATCTGATGTTTGCACAAAAAACCGGGGATAGCTGGACAAAAGTGGTTGTGGACAGCGGAAGTGTGGGAAGATACCCGTCACTTGCACTCAATAGTTCCGGAGATCCCCGGATCAGCTACCAGGAATGGGGCGTTGGAAAACTGAAATATGCACAAAAAACCGGGGACTTGTGGACCAATGAAACCGTTGACAATTCACACCTTGTCGGTACCTATTCATCCTTGGCACTGGATAATGCCGGTAACCCTCACATCAGTTATTACGATACAGCGAATGGGGATCTGAAGTATGCGGTAAAGAGCGGTGGGCAATGGACCAATCAAACCGTAGAAAATGCCGGGAGTGTCGGGAAGTATACTTCGATCGCTCTTGATGGTAACGGAAATCCCTCGATCAGCTATTACGATGTAGACAATAAGAATCTGAAGTATGCAACAAAAGCAGGAAGTTCCTGGACTAAAGAGATCGTGGACAGTGCCGGGGATGTCGGGAAGTATACCTCACTTGCACTCGATAGTTCAGGAAATCCACACATCAGTTATTATGACGAGAGCCATTTTCACTTGAAATATGCAACAAAAACCGGCACAGTGTGGACAAACGAAACCGTTGACACTGCGGTGAGTGTTGGAGAGTATTCATCGCTTGCGCTGGATAGTGCAGGAATTCCGCGGATCAGTTACCGGGATGGAGGAAATAAAGATCTCAAATATGCCACCGGAATTCCCCCGTTGCTGCTGAATTTTACCGCTTCATCACTGAATGGGACTGCCCCGTTTACAGTTGAGTTTTCAGACACTTCCACGGGAGGTCTGCCATCGCTTTGGAACTGGTCGTTTGGTGACGGGACGTGGTTTAATACCAGTGTGACTGCCCTGCGAAACCCGGAGCATGTATATGAAACACCAGGGACATACACCGTGAACCTGACTATCCGGAATTATACGATCACCAGTACACTGAGCCGTGCAGGATATGTCACGGTTGTCACCCCACCAGTAACACCCACACCTACCCCTACTCCTACTCCT
>PLLR01000098.1 GCA_003141335.1 Methanoregula sp.
ACACGATTACGACAGGAGATCATGCGGTGACGCTCAAAATGAGCGGGTATGCGGATTTCCCCTCGACAGTGACCATCCCTGCAGGAGGTGAATTCCGCGAGCTGTATACGATGTCATGCAATGTCCTGTCCGTCAACAGTATCCCATCCGGCGCTTCGCTCTATGTTGATGGTACATTGAAAGGCACCACTCCCAGTACTATCCGCGCAATCATGGCAGGAGATCATGCGGTGTCACTTAAAATGGCCGGATACGAGGATTATACCACAACGGTAACCGTCCCGCCGGGTGTAGAGGTCAACCTGGTCGGCACGATGGCATCCGTCACGACAGGAAATGTTCCCATTACTGTGTTCCCTTCCGTTTTAGTAACGACACGGGTCCCGGTCACAAGTGGAATGGTGACCATAATTCCCCCCACCACAACAGTTCCTGTCCCGGTCACGCAGACGACGCAGCACATCACCAGAGAACAATCCAGCAACTGCACAATGCACTATTTCGGATCCGGGGAGCTGAATACGGCACCTGATGGCAGGCTCAATTGTACCACCCTCATCAGCACAGATGACCACATAACGACCCTACATATTCAGGAAGGCACTTTTGTCACTGATGCAGAAAAGAAACCTGTACCAGAGATACGTATTACGCCCGTAAACCCTCCTGATANNCCAGGATGAATGGGACAGGTCGGATCCAACAAATCTGACCATTAAGGAAACGAACGAAAATGGACAGGGCTGGGAAGACCTTCCCACCACCATTGATCCGGTGACCAGAACGCTCAGTGCCCCGGCACGTCATTTCAGTATCATAGGACTTTTTTCAACCGGTCCGGTAGCAAATCCACCAGTAACACAGCAATCAGCCGTCGATATCATCAGGAAGGCAACCGGATCCAACAATGTTCCCTTGCCATTATCGCCGGTAATTCCGGATAAGTATGCCCCTCTTGCAGCAGTAGTTGCAGGAGTTACGCTCAGTGTTATCGGTACTATGGCGAGTGGAAATGCGGTATTATCCCAATTGTGGGACAAGATTACAGAATTGCTGAAAAAATTTTTAGGTTCTGAAACAATCGGGATGATGAATGCAAGCGAGATTGAAAAACGCGGTATACATCCATCAGAAAACCTTTCAGCGATCCTTCTTGGTCTTTCCTCACGCGAGATTCTGGTGATAGGTATAAGCGCTCTCGGTTTTGCAGCCGCATTCATTCTCCAGGACCACCTCGAACTGAAACTGGCCACGGTGATTATCTTTGTTTGTGTTGGAGGTATTGCGACGATTCTCCATGATCTCGCCCATAAATACTGTGCATATCGCGCCGGTTGTATCACTGAATACCAGTTCTGGGGTCTGGGAACTGTCACAATGCTATCCACTGCATGGCTGTTTGGAAACGCTTTTGCAAAACCGTCCCGCACTGTGATACGGAGTGAGAAAAACCCTTCATTGGAAGAGGCAGCCATTATTAAACTGGCCGGGCCGCTTATGAGCATGGGGGTGGCAATTCTTTCCCTGTTTCTGATTCCCCTGGGAGGATTATTTGTTATTGCAGGGTCAGCCGGGTTTTCCATGAACCTGCTTAACTGTGTATTTTCGCTTGTGCCTGTCAAACCCAATGATGGAGTAGAAATCTATGCATGGAATAAACTCGTCTGGGCTACAGTGTTTATACCCCTGATTGTCTTCTACCTGTATATCTATTTACAAATGTAATTTTTTTTTCTTTTCTCATCCCCGCCAGCCTGATCGATCCCAATGGATCGATATCCACTTCCCGCATCGCCAAAAGTGAATGAGGAGAATTTTTAAAAAACACCGATAGTACTTTATCTTAGTACTGACAACGGAATGCAGGGAAAGTCTTCTCGATTTTGCGTTGGAGGAACGTTATAAGCGAGTAGTAGAATCAGGAGACAAAGTAGCGGAGTTTGATACCCTTATTGAATGGAAAAGATTCAGAACAATAATTGGAGATTTGTACACCAATACTCCCGAACAAGGAAGAAGACCAAACCATGATGTGATCCTCATGGTCAAGTTGCTGGTTCTTCAATCGATGTACGGGTTATCAGATCCCGAGCTTGAACGACAGGCGAATGACAAGATCTCGTTCCTGAAATTTCTCGGATTTCCTGAAAAGATACCGGATCACTCCACAATCTGGTTTTTTTTAGGAACGACTCATCAACCAAGGGAGACTTGATCTGATATGGCAGGAACTTCAATGTCAGCAGGATGCCATGGGATTGAAGATCAAAAAAAAGTAAAACGATTATTTTTTCTTAATTATGCCAAAATACCCAATTAAACTGGTAATAGCGATTATGGCAATAAACAACGGAATTCTCCGTGGTTTATTAGTCTTCACATTGACATTAATCACAACATTCTGTTCATTGAAAGACACCCTTTCCCACGTAAGGGTTCCCAGTTCCTTGATTCGTAACGCCCCTTCATAGAGAGTTGCAATCATAGCCCTCTCCATTGATGAACCGCATGCGGAGATCATTGCAAGGATTTCCTCGTCATCGAACATTTGTGCCGCCGTTTTCGTCATTGTATCATCGGAGGGGACTTGGATCTCCTCAATATCATCCTTTGAGAATTGATGAATGGTTGTTCTTGACAAGTAAAAAATAGAACTTCTTAACAATGGACACATAACCCCGTTTCGTGTTCTGTTTGTACGCGTGCCCTTTTTTGTATAGATGTACGCATTTGTGTCTCGTCATTTTTGAGGCGATTGATGCCCCTGATCAGATCGTCGATTGTGTTGTTACAGAATGATCCAGGAAATCGCCGCGATCCGATTAGATGGAACGTGATTTTGTTCAACCTTCCGGGGCTTATGTTGCTTCTACCCAACCATGCTACATGTTTTTCGATCAGTAATTTGTCGTCTTCAGTGATCAACCCAGATTTTAACGCCTCTGAAAGAGAATTATCGGCGTATTCTGATTTAATGAGATGGAATTTGCCATCATCCGGGGTGGGTGCTATTAGAGGTTTTGTCAGAATATTTGCCTTTTTGCCAGTCACATCTATTCGAGTTGCACCAGTACTCTTAAACTTTATTAGTGCAGGGATTCGAACCGAAGAACAGAATGCGAGGGATGGGATTCGAACCCAAGAACTCCTACGAGACTAGGCCCTCAACCTAGCGCCTTTGACCTGGCTTGGCTACCCTCGCTTTTGTGCCATTACAGAAAGGTTGTCTATCTAATAAAATCTTATGTAAGCTCGTTTTTCCTGAAGGTTTTTTCACCCTGCCCTCACCACCGGAATCTGCCTGCCCCGTTGAAGCATACGGGTATAATTCTGCAACCAGAAGGGGGCGCAGCAATTCCACGGCCACGATGGCGCCGGAACTGCATAGATGTATATTTATATACATCGTACCCAGTGGTGATTATGTGGTCAGACATCATTCATGAATTTGCCGACTCACCTTCCCAGAGCCGTGTCGCGCGGTTCTTACTAAAGAACGGTTTTGGGGTGACCGAAGATGCCCGTATCAGTTGCAATGGTATCGAGGTGCCGGCAACAGCGGTGGCAAAAGCAATCGAATCGGATCGACGGGTTGTGGACTCTACCGCACGCCGTATCCTTGAGAGCCCGCTCCTCCGCGACATCTTTCTTAACATGCGGGTAACCCCTGACCTGAGCAGGGTTGCAGAATCCTTAGGATTTTATGTCATCACCATACTCCCGAAAAATGCCAGTGAGCGGGGTATTATCGGTGCGGTGGTCCAGGTCCTTGCCCGGTACGATGTCTCGATCCGCCAGATCTTTGTCACCGACCCGGAATTTTCCGAAGAACCCCGGCTCGTCATCATTGTCGAAGAATCCATGCCCGATGGTGTTGTTGAACAGATCCGTGCATTGCCGCAGGTAAAAAATGTCATAATCTAGGCAGCACACACAAGAAGACAAAAAAACANNTTTTTACCTTCAACCAGGTTGTCAGCGTGACACACAATCTTCTCTTCGGTCGTTTGCGGCATGCAGTCACGGGGAGACAACCCAAGCATCGTGCATTCATCAGCCGTAAGTCCTGCACCGGTATGGCACTCAACAATACGGGCAACCTCCTCGCTAACCCCGATCTCCCGCAGGTGATCTGCTCCCTGCTGTGCATGCAGGATCGTGTGGCCCGCCCCTCTCCCGATATCATGAAGCATCGCACCTTCTGTTACAAGCCTGGCAGAAACAAGGGCATTGCGCTCAGCATATTCAAGCGCAACATCCCGTACAGCCCGGCAATGCATAATCACTATTTCGCTGCACCCTGCTTCGCGTAGCAGATCTTCAGAGTTTTTATCCGATCGGTAAGGCATGACCCAGTGACTTTTTGATCGAGTCAATCCGCTCTTTGAGCGACTTTAAGAGCACATCGTTATCAAAATGTGTCACGGCTTTTCCACAGCCCGGACAATTGAAATCGCAGTTCATTGCCTGCGGGAAGGTAAACAGCACCTGGCAGTCCTTGCAGATGAAGAAATCATTCTCTTCTTCATACTTCCCGCGGCGTTCGAGTTTTTCCAGCACGAGCTCCATATCTTCCCGGATCGCGTTAAAGATGTTATCGGTGCGTAACTGCCAGAGATAGGTCAGCCAGCCCGTCTCGTTGTTTTTGATCCGGTGATACTCGGCAAGCCGCTTTTCATACAGGGTATAGAGCGTGTGCCTCACCGAATTTAAATTTATACCGGTTTTTGCGGCAAGCTCTTCATCGCTGTGCTCACCCGAGCGCGGGAACCGTTCGATAAGGTTGAGCCCTTCATCTTTTACCATGCGGTGAAGATATGCACGTATTGCCGGATCTTTTAACAGGTCGTCTACTGGATCCATCACCGTATGTATTGTCGGACGGTGCTAATATGCTTATCCAGCAT
>PLLR01000088.1 GCA_003141335.1 Methanoregula sp.
CGGATGGTATACCGGGAACCGGATTTGTGCAATCCTTGCCGGGGCATTACCATTTCCCCTATTATTTATTTTCATGTTTTTCCTGATCAGTTCAGGTAATATGGTGTTTATTCGTGTTCCCGACACAATATTTTTTATTGGAATTCTTTCAGCAATCTGCGGGCTTTCAGGATTTTGTGCAGCCCATAAGACGAAAAATTACCTTGTGGTATCGGTCCTTCTCACCGGGTTATGGCTGATTATCTGGATGAGTGGGTTCAATTGAGGTCTATGCACTATGGATAATAATGTAAAATTGTTAAAAATCAGAAGTATCCTGTTCGCGCTACTCCTGATTGCGATGGTGATGATACCCGTAGCTAGCGCAGGAGCCGAAGAGGCAAAGAGGGTTTTTCCGGAAAATGACACTGCCGGCTATGTTCCGGTCGATGTCATCTCGATTGATCCTTCCATCAGGGACGCAACGCCCTATGATATGTTTTTGATTCTGAGTCCCGAAGGAAAGGAAAATCAATTGAATGATCTGGATCTGGCAATTGATTTCCTGTATCCGGGCGATCCCCAAAAAGACGTTCTGAAAGCCGAATTGAGAGGGAAGATGAAGGACATATGGGATAAGTATCCGGTTGTTTTTGAAACAAAACCGGGAGGAATAGGTTATCCCACCTATGGCGGGTCCATCGTCACGGTGAAGTTTGCATCCCCACTTCAGAACATCCGGTTGACGGATGAAGAAAATGACGTCATCAAGAAAAGTTCGTCCATCATGAACGAGGGATATACCCGGAAAAAACAGAATGAGTCCCCTTACGCTCCCAATGTTTCTCCGGATTCACAAGGGGTCAGACCAACCGCTCCTCAACCCGCATCCATTCCTGCCGTAATCGCAATTTACGCACTGGGTTGTTACAGTGCGGGATATGCAGTTATCAAAATGAAACGGGATCGTCATGAACAATCCCGGGAGTGAAGTTAAGCCCCGTTGGATCATGGCTGTCATAGGGACTACACGCACCGCATCGCCCCACCTCCGGAACCACGGGCAAAGCAACCATAAGCGATACTCCACCCATTCACACCCGAGACTCGGATAAACTTCGGAAATATTATCGTATTGTGTAGTGATGGATGTTCATGAAATCCACTACACTTGGAACCCTTATCCTGACCATGTTCATCATGATTGGTCTGTGTATCGCGATCACCGGGTGTATTGGCGGTCATTCTTTCTCAAAAATGGACATCCTGGTGAGCAAGTATGATTCCAGCGGCCAAGATACTTGGAGTACCACAATTGACAGTGGGAAGGATGATTATGCGACTGCGATCATCGAGACTTCGGATGGGGGGTATGCCATTGCCGGATGGATCTCTGAGAAACACGGGTACCCGAACAATCCAAGGATTATCAGGCTGGACACGGTCGGCAGAATAGTGTGGGACCGTACCCTGGATTCATCTGAGGTATACTCGCTTGCGATAGCCGAGGCACCGGATGGCGGATTTGTTGTTGCACAAAGTATCAATAACTTCGATTCCGGAAAGGTCTCCAGAATTGATGCTGACGGTCGCCCGGTATGGAACCGGACCGTTGATTCTGCGTTCAAAACCATCACCCCAACCCGCGATGGCGGGTTTGCACTTGCCGGGACTCGCACTTTCCTCATTGACGGGAATGGGACTACCGTATGGGACCGGTCGTTTTCATCGACATCCATCCTCCAAGCCGCGACTGGCGGATTTATCGCGGAAAGGAGCGGGGTGCCGTATCCCGGTGCATCCGTTTTCCGTCTTGATGAAGACGGGACCGTTGTGTGGACACAGCCTGTCAGCAGCCGCGGGACGGGAAAAATAACTTCCCTGTATGAGAATTCCGAAGGGAATATTGAGGTTGTGTACACCTTCTGGGACCCGACAAAAGACAAAGACCTCGTAATGTACATGGAATCAGAACAGGTGACGCTGGGAAAAGACGGGAACACTTCTGGCACACGGTCCGTTGTTGCGNNCGGACCACAGACGGAGGATATGCATTCCTGGCATTCCCCTTCCCGGATTCAGCGGCATTTACTACACTTGCTCATGCAGACAGTACCCTGCATATGGTCAGGCTCTCCCGGGAAGGAGTGGTTACCTGGGACAGGTCACTTGACCTCCGCCAATGGATAGCCCCGCAGGAAATTCTCGAGACCCGGGACGGGGAATTCGTAACACTCGTGATTCCCGGTTCGTAAATGACTACACCCCTATGCATCACCTTTCATACAAAACCCCTCCACGCTGAATGACGTAACATCCTCAATGCTCCCATGATAGGGAGGATCAGTCCTCGCTGGTATCCATTTTGCAGGACCGACCGGGAGGTCCCGGGTATTCATTGGTGCCGCCACATAACAAAAAATTTATCATGTGTAAAAATAATTAAACACATGCGCATGCTGAGCCCGTCTTCAGTCCCTGAACTGGCAAAACTCCTGGGTTTTCTCGGGAACGAGCAGAGGCTCAACATTCTCAAAGCGATCACCCATGACGAGAAGTTTGCGCGGGAGATATCAGAAGAGGTCGGGATCTCGCGGCCTCTTGTGAACATATACTTAAAGCAGTTTGAAAAGGCCGGGCTCGTTACCGGCACCAACCGCGTTGCCGAAGAGCCGCCGTACCTTAAACGGTATTACAGGGCGGTGCCCTTTGAGCTGGTAGTAAACCTGGATCTCATCAGGAAACTTGGAGAGGATTAAAAGATGGATTTCAAAACATTCAGAGAATTTCATTGGTTGACAAAGAGTGTGATTGCATTAACGGGATTGTTCGCGGGACTTTTTCTCATCGCTATTGTCGTGTTAGTATTCCGGCCCAATGACTTCGCTGCAAGCAACGGGTTCGGTATGATCCTCCGGTCCCTCGGAAGCGTCCTCATTCAGGCGTTCCTTGTCATCTTTGTCATCGTCCTGATCACCATGGCAGTGACCTGGATCAAGACATGGATCGAAAAGTACCTGGATCAGATGCTCGCAAAACTGGACACGCTCGC
>PLLR01000001.1 GCA_003141335.1 Methanoregula sp.
CATTCTCATCCGATGCTGGTTCAGCATCCGTTCAAGGTCTTCTTTTACGACAAATTCCGTCCAGCTCTTCTTCCCTTCAATCTCATGCCTTGAAAATCCCGAGAGATGTTCGAATTCCACATTGACAAGGCTGATCACGGTGTTTTTTTCAATCTGGACGGTTGCTGTGCCCGTGTTTTCAAAAATAGTACGATAGCGGTTTTCACTCTCAATGCGGATCAACTCACTCTTTTTACGTTCAGTTGTGTCAGTAAAGAACCCGACATTACACAGCCGGTCATCAATAAATACTCCGGAGGCGGAGAGATCTGCATATACAATCGTTCCGTCTTTTCGTAATAACGGGATATCCTTTACCCTCGTCTTATTTCCGCAAGCGAGAGCCGCGAACTCATCCAGCACATAGTCCAGATTATCTTTCGGGTGAATATCCGCCACATACTTAGTGACAAGTTCCTGTTCGGAGTACCCCAGGAGTCTGCACAGGGCTGGATTTGCATGCAGGAAACGTTGTGTCTGCATATCAGCGACTAATATCCCTTCAGACACTCCAAAAAACAGGGATCGGTACTGTTCTTCGCTCTTCTGCAATGCCTCTTTTGCCCGCTTTTGTTCGGTAATATCCTCAAGAAGGACTGAGACTCCCTTACGCCCGTCATCAAAAACCGTTGGTGCGATCCGGCAAAAAAAGATGAGATCTTTTGTGGTTAGTAAAATATCCCCGGCCCATTCTTTACCCGTGAGCCCCTCCCTTATGTTTTCGAGAAATNNGATCCCAATAAGGTTAAGAAACGGCTCGTTTGCAAAGATGATCCGCAGGCTGCTGTCAAGCTGCATGACCAGTTCTGATGATATGGAGAGTACTGCAGAGAGGGGAACTCTCTGCGAGAGCATGTAGATCTTGGCCATCCCCAAGCGACGCATCTCAACCTGTCCGGAGACGAGGAGGTTTTCAAGGTACCGCCCGGCAGTGTTCCGATTGATATTGACTACTTTGACAATATCCGTAATACTCAGGCCCTGCGGATTTTCCTTTAACAAATCTTTAATCTGAAGGGCGATCTCTTTTTTCAGAACCATTGTTAGAATTCTAGGGGTCTTTGATGATATAATAATTCAGATATTACTCTAATCTGAATGAAAATGCGAAAAAATCTATACATAGAGTAAAAAATAGGGAAAAACCTTATGATTACTCTTGTGCCCTTATCCCATCTTCAACGATCTCAAATTCGAAGGATGCACCCTCCGGTTGTGAACGGTGTTTGACGAGCCGTGCCCTGCGAAACCCGGTGCGGGCTGTCTTTTCGAGCCGGATAATCACTTTTGAGATGTGCTCCAGTGCAGTCCCACCAAGGCCGAGGTAGGTGTTTTTTATGGTGTCCATATAGACCTGGTTGGTGATGATTACCGGTATCTCATATCGTTTGGAATATCCCAGTAACTGAATCATCTGCCGGGTCAGCATCTGGATGGAATCCCGTCCCTTTTCAAGATCGTTCCGGTATAATGCTGTCGCGGAATCCATGACCAGCAACCCGGGTTTGTGTGTCTTGAGAACCTTCTCGGCCTCTGCAATCATAATACCCTGCTGCTCGAAATCGATGGGCTCGAACAGGAAGAGCCGGTCGGCTATTTTTTCCGTATCTGTGCCCGCAATCTGACGGAACCGCTCAATGGAAAAACCCTCAGAATCGATGAACACGACCGTGTGACCAGCCCGGAGGCAGGTAACCGCTGCTATCATGCATAACGTACTCTTACTACTCGCCGGCTCTCCATAGAACTGGGTGATTGTCCGCACTTCAAGCCCGCCACCGAGCAGTTGGTCCAGCGCCGCGTTCCCGCTGCTCCGCCGGTCAGTCTTCATCGGCCCCCCGATCCTGTACCGGTTTTCTTTATAGATTTCCAGGCTGCATTTTCAATGGCTCGCTGAACTTCGCGCAAGGGGATACCGAGCTCTGTCGCCCAGTCCCGGGCAGGATCAAATTCCGCTTTGAGAGAATAGATCCCGCCATGCATCCCCCCGAACTTTACCGGCATGGTCCGGTGGTTTCCTGCAATCTCAACATCTACCCCTTCTACTGTTCGTTCGGCTATAAACCGGTGTACCGCGGGAATGCAGCGAATGCCAAGTGTTCCCAGTTCCCGTGCCATCAGTTCCGCGAGTTCTCCACTCGTATCGCTGGTGCAGATCACCCGGATAAGGAAGCCGGGTCTCCCCTTCTTCATGATGACAGGTATTGCGCTTGCGTCCCGTGCACCTTTCTCTATAAATCGTGCGATTGCATACGCGATCACCTCGCCACCGACATCGTCGATATTTGTCTCGAGAATATCAACAGTGTCCTGCGGAAGTGTACCGTCATCGCCCGTTGTATCGATAACCAGGGCCCGGATCACGTTTGGTATACCGGCAGGATCCCGGGTGCCGGCACCATACCCGACTGCCTGAATGGTGTATGTTCCGAGGTTTGTTGCGGGAATCGTTGAGAACTCTGCAAGGAGTGCAGCGCCGGTTGGCGTGCAGAGTTCCGTCCCCTCGTCTCCCTGCAGGGTTATAAGTCCCGAACGACTGAGAATTGCGGCGGTCGCTGGCGCCGGTATCGGGAATGTGCCGTGAGAACCCGTCGCAAATCCCCGGCCGAGTGCGATTGGCATCACTGCCACACCATCAACACCGAGCGAGTGAAGGGCAGTGCAAGCACCGATTACATCAGCAATTGCATCATCAGCTCCCACTTCATGGAAGTGAACGTGAGCACCATGGACCTGTTCCTCAGCATGGCTGATCCGTTCAAAAACCCGTTTTGCCATTGCGAATGCCTCCGGAGGGACAGCTGCCTTTGCGCTATCGAGCCGCTTCATTACATCAGGTAGTGTACGGTGGGCAGGAGTGGCGTGGGTATTCACTTTGACCGCCCGGATACCGGCCCGGTTCACCTCAGTAATGGCCGGCTCTGCAACTACGGATTGCATTGCCTGCATGACACAATTTTTGTCTGCCCCACAGTCCAGCAGTGCACCGATGATCATATCGCCCGCCGCGCCGTGAAACGGATTAAAAACCAAGACTCGCATTTACAGTACTTATAAATCCCTGCGTATATGACCTTTAAGGTAATGCCTGAAGTGCAATTGAGGGTGGATTCCGCGTATCCCGGCGATCAGGGTGGCGGAAAAGCCCGGCTTGATCCCGAGACAATGTTACTCCTCAAGATCTCACCTGGTGATCTTGTGGCGATCGAAGGGAAACGCCGGACTGTTGCCAAGGTCTGGCGAGCGCTTGTCGAGGACTGGAACCAGCGCAAGATACGGATTGATAATTTTACACGGCTGAACGCCGGGGTAAGCATCGGCGATACGGTCAAGGTCATAAAAATTACTGAAGAGGTGGAAGCAAAAAGGGTTGTGCTTGCACCTCCTGAGGACCTCCCGAAGAAAATACCGATCGCCAACAATCCCCATGTTGTGAACGGGTTGATAGATTTCCCGATCGCGAAGAATGATTCCGTGCCGATCATGCTGGGACTCCCGTTCATCCAGCCACAGATCGTGGCGTTCAAGGTTGTGGAGATTGAGCCTGAAGAAGCGGTCATCATCACTAAGAACACGTCGATCGAGTTTTCCGACAAACCCGCGGCGGGGTTTGAAGGTATCAAACGATTCTCATACGAGGATATTGGGGGGCTCAAGGATGAACTCCAGCGGCTCCGCGAGACTATTGAGCTCCCCTTGCGCCACCCGGAACTTTTCCAGAAACTGGGAATAGAACCCCCCAAGGGAGTTCTTCTCTATGGTCCTCCAGGGACAGGGAAGACGCTGATCGCAAAAGCGGTTGCAAATGAGAGCGGTGCACATTTCATTCCAATTGCCGGCCCCGAAATCATATCGAAATATTATGGTGAGAGCGAACAACGGCTCCGCGAAGTCTTTGAGGAGGCACGGGAGAACGCTCCGTCAATTATTTTCATTGACGAGCTCGATTCCATTGCACCCCGGCGTGAGGAAGTTACGGGAGAAGTGGAGCGCCGGGTTGTCGCCCAGCTCTTAACGATGATGGATGGTCTGGAGGAACGCGGGCAGGTCGTTGTGATTGGAGCGACGAACCGGGTTGATGCGATCGATGCTGCCCTTCGCAGGCCGGGCAGGTTTGACCGTGAGATTGAAATAGGCGTCCCCAGTGAGATGGACCGGATCGAGATCCTGAAGATTCATACCCGTGGCATGCCGCTTGCCGAGGACAAGGACAACCTTGCCGAGGACAAGGACAAGAACCTGAAGCTGCTGAAGCTGCTCGCCCAGCAGACCCATGGGTTTGTCGGTGCCGATCTTGCCGCACTTGCCCGTGAGGCAGCAATCCGTGCCCTGCGCCGCTACCTTCCGGATCTGGATCTCGATGCAGAGGAGGTACCGGCAGAAGTGCTGGATTCTTTACGGGTTCTCGCCAGTGACTTCCGCAGCGCCCAGCGCGATGTTGGTCCCAGTGCGATGCGTGAAGTGATGCTCGAGGTTTCGCATGTGAAATGGGATAACGTGGGTGGTCTGGAAGAGGCAAAGACCGAAGTCCGCGAAGCGGTCGAGTACCCGCTGACCCACCGGCAGAAATTCGAAGATCTCGGTATCGAACCCCCGCGGGGAGTACTTCTTTACGGTCCACCGGGAACGGGTAAGACGCTGATCGCAAAAGCGGTTGCAAGCGAGAGCGGGGCAAACTTTATTCCGGTCCGGGGACCCCAGCTACTTTCCAAGTGGGTTGGTGAGAGCGAACGTGCGGTGCGTGAAGTTTTCAAGAAGGCACGCCAGGTCGCCCCTTCGATTATTTTCTTTGACGAGATTGATGCACTGGCACCTGCACGGGGTACGTCCAGCGATTCGCACGTGAGCGATAATGTGCTCAACCAGATCCTGACCGAGATGGACGGTCTTGAGGAACTCAAGGATGTTGTGGTCATGGGGGCGACAAACCGCCCGGATATCGTTGACCCGGCACTCCTCCGTGCGGGACGGTTCGACCGGCTTGTCTATATCGGGGAGCCCACGTTTGAGGACCGGAAAAAGATCATCCGTATCCACATCCGGTTCATGCCTCTCGAAGGTTCAGCACTCGAAGAGATCATGAGCCTGACGGAAGGGTACAGCGAAGAGGCAATCGGGGAGCTCGTTGAGAAACTGGGAAAAGACAGGAATTTTGATCTCGATGAAGTAAAAGCAGTGGTTACGACAGCAGCAGAAGGCAGTACTGGTGCGTCTCCCGGCACCCGCCGGAAGCGTCTTGTTGAACTCCTGCACGAGAAGAACCTGGTCTTAGCAGATCCAGCCCGGGAACTCCTTATCACAACGCTCTCTGGAATCACCGAGGGATTTGTTGGTTCAGATCTGGAATCGATCTGCCGGGAAGCGGGCATGCTGGCACTGCGGGAAGATGCGGCCATGGTGACTCGGCGCCATTTTGAGGAAGCACAGAAGAAGGTGCATCCGATGATGAACGAGAACCTGCGGCAGTACTACGATAAGATCCAGCAACACTTCAAAGGCGGGCTCCCCCAGAAAGTCCAGCCGCCGGAATACCAGTAATACTTTTTTACCCGCTCAGAAGCATCAACCCGCCAATCAGGATCAGTACGCCGGCAAACACAATCTGCAAATTCCGGCCGGAACAGCCGTGGGCGCACCGCACGCCGAAGCGAGCGAGCGGGATGGTGGTTGCAGCGAGGATCGCAAAGGTCACGAGATCCACGTAACCAATCGAGTAAGGCGGCAGGCCCACCACGCCCCACCCGTTTATAACATACGCGGTTACTGCGCCGGCGGACGAGAAGATGAGGCAGGCCGAGGAGGTGCCGACGGCGGTGTGCATGGGATAGCCGAGGAGTATCACGAGCACCGGCACGAGTAGGACGCCCCCGCCGATCCCGGCCAGCCCCGATACGATGCCGATGAGAAACCCGATGACGATATAGACCCCGATTGATCCGCGGGGTTCGCAGGCCGGGCAGGCCCGGATATGCCAGACCATGCGGACTGCCATCGCAATGATCAGGAGGGCAAAGAACGTCC
>PLLR01000057.1 GCA_003141335.1 Methanoregula sp.
CAGGTGAAGGAGATCACTAAAAGCATAAAAAAAATGATTTGAAGTTGTAGGGTGTTTTTTGTAATTCTTATGTTTCCATCTCTCCTGTGCGGATCCTGATAGAGGTTTCTACGGGCATGATGAATATTTTGCCATCCCCGATTTTTCCGGTACGGGCTGCTTCAGTGATTGTTGCAACAAGGTTATCGACATCCGTATCCCTGACAACAATTTCCAGTTGAATTTTTGGCAGGAAATCAACGGTCATCAGACCGCCGCGGTACTCGAGTGTAATTCCCTTCTGTTCACCTCGCCCTTTGACCTCGGAAATTGTCATACTGATAAATCCTTTGTCTTCAAGGGCTTTTTTTACGAATTCGAACCGTTCGGGTTTGATAATCGCTTTTACCATTTTCATGATTATCCCTCCTAATTAACACCGCTCTCCATGCTGGGAGATGTCAAGGCCGACATACTCTTCTTCCTCAGTGACCCGCAGACCGATAGTTTTGTCAATGATCACTGCAAGGATGTAAGTTACCACAAACGCATAGATAACCGCAGCGAATGCTCCGGTTGCGTTTGCAATAAACTGGTGAACGTTGCCCTCAACCAGGCCGGAAGTACCATTCACCGCGGCTACAGCAAAGATACCGGTTGCGAGTGCTCCCCAGAGACCGCCCATCCCGTGAATTGCCCATGCGTCCAGACTTTCGTCAAGACCTTTCCGGATTCGGAAGAGCAGCATACCATAGCAGAGCACTCCGCCAAGGGCACCGATCACCAAGGCTGCCATGGGTGTCACATACCCGGCTCCCGGGGTGATTGCAACAAGCCCGGCCACTGCTCCGCTGACAAATCCCAGCGAACTCGGTTTTCCGTGAAGCCAGCTGACTAAAAGCCAGGCCATTGCTCCTGCTGCTGCTGCGGTGTTTGTTGTTACAAATGCCTGGGCTGCAAGACCATTTGCCCCGAGTGCACTACCGGCGTTAAACCCGAACCAGCCGAACCAGAGCAGCGCAGCACCAAGGATAGTCAGCGGAATGTTGTTTGGTTCCATGGAGTATTTGCCAAAGCCGACACGCTTTCCGATAACAAGGGCAAGTGCAAGGGCTGCAAACCCGGAACTGATGTGTACAACTGTCCCTCCGGCAAAGTCAAGCGCCCCGAACTGGGCTGCCCAGCCGCCACCCCATACCCAGTGGGCAAGCGGATCATAGACAATCGTTGTCCAGACAAGTGCGAAAATGAGGTATGCACTGAATTTAATGCGTTCTGCAAACCCGGACGTCACGATTGCCATCGTTACCGTAGCGAAAACGAGCTGGAAGACCATGTACAGCAGTCCGGGTATTGCAGTGCTGTAGGGACCCGGCTCCATGCCCACGTTGTTCAGGCCCAGATACTGCAGGTTACCGATAAACCCGCCAACATCGGGACCGAATGCGAGTGAGTACCCAAATAACACCCATTGGATACTTACCAGTGCGAAGGCGACGAACGACAGGGTAATCATTGATATAAAGTTTTTCCTGCGCACGAGCCCGCCGTAGAAGAATCCGACCCCCGGCGTCATGATCATGACAAGCGCCGTTGAAGCGAGGATCCATGCTGTTGCTCCAGAATCAATTGCCATTTTCTCTCACCTTTTTTTGTTATTTTTTCATAGTTCTGCGGAATTAAGATAGTTTTTCCCGATAATTCCTGAAATGAATCCTGTCCGAAAACAGGTAAAAACTTTCCTTCGGAACCAAAGCCGGATGAAAAGTCCGGGGAATTGGTTTTGTCTGGATTGCGGTCGCCATGTTATCAGTTCTCACGGTTTTTCATTTTATATCAGGGTAATTGTAAGAAGGAAGTTGCATTCCTACTTATTTAAAATTAACTGTTAAGGTTGAAAAAAAATTAGTATTTTGCCAGATACCTTTCCAGTTCCCACGGGTGTACTGCAAGCCGGAAGGAATCGGTTTCCATCTGTGCAATGCTCGAGAGGTTCGATACTACGTGATCTCCAAGGACCTTACAGAGCATGTCATCTTTCAGGAGCGCTGCGTTGGATTCCATAAGGCTGCCAGGCAGCATATCGATATGGAGTCTCTTCCGGGCTTTCTCATCGAGATGATAGATGTTCGTGTTCGTGCTTTCAGGAGGCATAATCTTATTTTTTATCCCATCAAGGCCTGCTGCGAGCATACAGGCAAAGGTGAGGTACGGGTTGCACATCGGATCAGGGCTCCGGAATTCGGCCCGGGTGCTGTTTCCGCGGGCTGCCGGTACCCGCACCAGTGCGGAACGGTTGGCGGCACTCCAGGAAATATAGCAGGGGGCTTCGTAACCGGGGACAAGCCGTTTGTACGAGTTTATTGTCGGGTTTGCAACACGCGTGATTGCTTTTGCGTGCTTCAGGATCCCCCCGATGTAATACATTGCGGTGTCGGAGAGCTGGTTCTCACCATTGGGATCGAAGAAAGCATTCTTACCATTCTTTGCCAGTGACCCATGCGTGTGCATACCGCTGCCATTGATACCCGCAATAGGTTTTGCCATAAAGCTTGCATGGAGTCCATACTGGAGAGCGATCGACTTGGTTGCAAACTTGAAGGTAATAACACGATCTGCAGTGGTGAGGGCATCACCATATTTGAAGTCTATCTCATGCTGGCTGTCCGCGACTTCGTGGTGAGATGCTTCAATCTCAAATCCCATGTCACTCAACGCAAGGACAACATCACGTCTTACGTCCTCTGCAGAGTCTGTAGGGGCGAGATCGAAATACCCCCCATGGTCTTCAAATTCGGTTGTCGGAATACCCTCGTACATCTTAAATAAGAAAAATTCGAGTTCGGGTCCGGTATTAAATGAAAAACCCATCTTTGCTGCTTCAGCAATGGTTTTGCGCAGGATAAACCGGGGGTCCCCATCAAACGGTTTATTGCCATAGGTTTGTACATCACAAATAAATCGTGCAACCTTTCCTTCCTGGGGTCTCCAGGGAAGGACCGCATACGTTGTCGGGTCCGGCCTGAGCATCATGTCGGACTCTTCAATCCGGGCAAATCCTTCGATGGAAGATCCATCGAACCAGATACCCTCGGTCAGTGCTTTCTCTGCCTGAATAACCGGGATCGAGACGTTTTTCGGCTGACCCTGGATGTCAGTGAACTGAAGGCGGATAAATTTTACTTTTTCCGTTTCAATTTTTTTGAGGAGTTTCGTTACGTCTGCTGGCATATTGGAAGACATGTTCCACCCATTTGTATTTATACTTATTCAACCAAACTGATTGAACGAATGTTCATATTGTAGTGAACATATGTTCATCAGTACACGATCATTCTGCATTGTGATAATATGTGTGGTATTATTGGTGTAATTGACAAGCGCCGCCAGAGCGTGGATGGCACGAAAATAAAAGAGGCACTCTCCATGATGAATGAGCGGGGGAGTGGTGAAGGTGCCGGGTACGTAGCGTACGGGATCTATCCTGAATACCGGGATTATTTCGCGCTGCATGTTTTTTTTGACAATATCCGTGAAAACAAGGCTGCACTTGACACCCTGCTGGAGAAATGGGGAACCATCGTCCATGATGAACAGATCAAAACGTATGAGCAGCCCAATATCCGGAAAGTTCATACACCATGGCGCTATTTTTTCCGTCCTGACCGGAGCCTGATGCCGAAAAGTACCACACCTGATGAAGACATTGTTACACACCTTGTCATGAAAGTCAACGCGGAAAAGAATGGTGCTCTCATCTTCTCTTCTGGTAAAAATCTGGGCGTATTCAAAGCTGCAGGCTGGCCCGAGGATGTTGCAGATTTCTACCGGATCCAGGATTATAAGGGGTATCTCTGGCTTGCGCATACCCGCTACCCGACCAACACACCCGGCTGGTGGGGAGGGGCACACCCCTTCAACCTCTTAAACTGGAGTGTTGTTCATAACGGGGAGATCACCTCTTACGGTACAAACCGGCGCTACATTGAAAGCTATGGGTACCAGTGCACGATGTATACTGACACCGAAGTAGTAGCCTATCTTATTGACCTGCTTGTCAGGAAACACGGTCTCTCTGAAAAACTGGCGGTACGGGCACTTACCCCCCCCTTCTGGGAAGATATTGACCGGATGCCGGCAAAAGAACAGGAACTCAACCGTGCGATCCGGCTTGCTTATGGACCAGCACTCATGAATGGTCCGTTTGCCATCTGCGTTGCCAATGAAAATACGCTGGTTGGTTTCACGGACAGGATTAAACTGCGCCCGCTTGTCACCGGTGAACATGGCGACCGGCTCTACATCTCCAGCGAGGAAGCAGCAATCCGCAGGATTGAGCCGGATGTTGATAATATAACCATGCCAAAAGCCGGCGAACCCGTGATCGGGAGGGTTATTGCATGACGATCGGGAGTATCCCTCTCCGGTTCAAGGTGGAGATCGATCCCGGACAGTGCATGCTCTGCGGACGCTGCGTTGAAAACTGTTCCTATGGCGTCTTCCGTAAGGAGAATGATGCGATCCGTACAAATTCGCGTAACTGTGTTGCCTGCCATCGCTGCACCGCATTTTGTCCACGGGACGCCATCAGTATCTACGAGAAACCCACGGATTACCGGAGTCATCCCGTATGGACCCGTGAAATCCGGGAAGCGATCTTTAACCAGGCAAAAACAGGAAAAATTATCCTTGCCGGTATGGGCAATGCACTTCCCTACCCGATAATTTTTGATCGCCTTGTGCTTGACGCCTGCCAGGTGACCAACCCGAGCATCGACCCGCTCCGCGAACCCATGGAACTGCGCACGTATCTTGGGAAAAAACCCTCATCCCTATCCGTTAAAGAATCAGCAAATGGTGACGTTGAACTTATAACAAAACTTTCCCCCAACCTCCAGATTGAGACCCCGATCATGGTCGGGCATATGAGCTATGGAGCAATCAGCTTAAACGCCCAGACTGCGCTCGCAAAAGCGGTGAGCCGGATTGGAACTTTCATGGGAACGGGAGAAGGCGGACTTCACGAATCGCTCTACCCGTACCAGAAAAATATGATCGTCCAGGTGGCAAGCGGGCGATTTGGCGTGGATATCAATTATCTTGAACGCGGTGCTGCCATTGAGATCAAAATCGGACAGGGTGCAAAGCCGGGGATCGGCGGGCACCTGCCCGGTGAGAAAGTCTGTGCTGATGTCTCGTGCACACGCATGATCCCGGAAGGTAGCGATGCGATCAGTCCTGCACCCCACCACGACATCTACAGCATTGAGGATCTCAAGCAGCTCGTGCGCAGTCTGAAAGAAGCCACCGAGTGGAAAAAACCCGTCTTTGTAAAGATTGCAGCTGTGCATAACTCCGCGGCGATTGCCGCAGGTATCGCCCGGTCTTCTGCGGATGCTGTCGTCATCGATGGCTTCCGCGGTGGTACCGGTGCTGCCCCGCGGGTGTTCCGGGATCATGTGGGCATCCCGATAGAAGCGGCGGTGGCAAGTGTTGATGCCAAACTTCGCCAGCAGGGAATCCGGAACAAGGTCTCTCTCATTGCAAGCGGAGGTATCCGGGAAAGTGCCGATGTGGCAAAGATCATCTGTCTGGGAGCTGATGCCGTCTATATCGGAACCTCCGCACTTGTTGCCATGGGCTGCCGTGTCTGCGGTACCTGTTACCGCGGGCAGTGTGCATGGGGTATCGCCACCCAGAAACCGGAGCTCACCAGGAGGCTTGATCCCGATGTAGAATCGGTGCAGGTCGAGAACCTGATTCATGGCTGGACTCTCGAGCTGGCCGAACTGATGGGAGCTGCGGGTATCAACAGCATTGAGAGCCTGAGGGGCAACCGCGATCGGCTCCGGGGTTACATGCTGGACGAAGGACTGTTACAGGTCCTCGATGTGAAAACGGTTGGTGCGTAATGGCGGACCCGGTCAGGATTGATGCAAAAGGTCTTCATTATACTCCTCTTAACCAGAAGATCCGTGCGGCGATTGCTGCCGGGGTAAAGGAGATCGTGATAGACAATGTTCTCGGGCAGCGGTTTATCGGTGATGGGATCCGGGGCGAAGGTGTAACGCTCACGGTAAATGGAGTTCCTGGTGGGGATTTGGCCATGTTCATGAGCGGCCCGACAATCATCGTTCACGGGAATGCGGACCATGCACCGGGAAACACGATGGATATGGGTAACGTCATAATCCACGGTGGTGCTGGTGACGCAGTCGCTCACAGCATGCGGGGCGGTAAGGTATACGTGCGGGATAACATCGGGTACCGGGGTGGTATTCACATGAAACAGTACCTGGAGAAACGGCCGATCCTTGTAGTCGGTGGTGCGGCCCGGGCATTTCTTGGTGAGTATATGGCAGGTGGTCTTCTTATCGTTCTTGGTTTAACGGGAGTCCCTCCCGTGGCCGAGCGGGGTTGCGGAAGTGGTATCCACGGGGGTGAAATCTTTGTACGGGGCGTGGTTGATAAAAAGGATCTTGGGGTCGGTGCACAACAAATGCCTGCGACACAAGAGGAAAAGACCAGGATCCAACCGATCATCGAGGACTTTTCACGCACATTCGGTATCGATCCTGCTCCCCTGTTGGCATCCGAATACTCGAGAATTTCCCCAGCGAGCGCACGACCGTTTGCAAACATGTACACGTGGGAGTGAAGTGATGGCTGCAAAGAGTTATCTCGATCTGAAAAGCGAGGTCTGGGAGAGCGGCAGGTGTTCGGGTTGCGGGGCGTGTGTTGCAGTCTGCCCGGCGGATGCCTTATCCTTTGATGAAGGAGCACTGGTGATGAGCCCGGGGAGCAACGGCTACTGCAAACAGGCAACGGATGGGGTAACCTGCGGGGCATGTTATGCGGTATGTCCCCGGATCGACAATCAGCCCGCAGAGACGCTCGGGAAATATCTCGAACTGATCACTGCCAAATCATCCTTTGATGTCCCGCGCAAACAGAGCGGCGGGGCGGTCACGGCAATCCTTGCCAATGCCCTGGACGAAGGTCTCATTGATGCAATTGTCACGGTCACGGAAGATCGCTGGACGCTCCGGCCTTCCTCAGTAATCATCACGGAATCGGACGTGCTCATACAGCAGGCTGGCAGCCGTTACAGCTGGTGGGTGCCACTTCTTGCTGCCCTCAAGTATGCGGTAGTCAAACGCAAGTACAAACGTATTGCGGTCATTGGAGTCCCTTGCGCCGTGCAGGCAGTTGCACGCATGCGGGAGAGCGACAACGATCTCGTAATACCGTATGGGAAAGCGATCCGGCTGGTTATCGGGTTATTCTGTACCGAGACGTTTGACTATAACGCTCTCATACAGGGAAAACTCCGCACGCAATACAGGATTGAACCCCACGAGATTCAAAAACTGGATGTGAAAGGTAAACTTGAGGTCCTGAAACAGGATGGCAGCACTACCATCGTACCCCTCGCAGAACTGGAGACCTGCATCCGCAGGGGTTGCCATCTCTGCATGGATCTCACTGCAGTATGTTCTGACATCTCTGCAGGTGCGATCGGGAGCCCACCCGGATCAACAACGCTCATCGTTCGCACACCGGAGGGCAAAGGATTCGTTGACCGTGCCGTGCAGAACCGGAAACTGGATGTCGGCACCGGTGTTGATACCGCGACCATTGAGAAACTGGCTTTGGTAAAAATCAGGAAAAATTCCAAAAGATAATCAATCGAGAATAAAGTATCAGCTTATCTCCCCCGGACAAATTTTTTTATTTTTTTGACGTTTTTAAAGGGGTAACGCATGTCTTTAAGAGGATTACAAAGATGGCGGCAAAATCCCCCATACCCCCGGATACGATCAACGTCACCGCCCCACAAAGGGACACGCCTGTTGTAGTCCGTGTGCATTTTTTGAGCGTGATTCTTAAAAAACCTCCTTGCCCAGCGAGGCCCCGTCGAGGCGGCCGAGCGACCCCCATCAGGGGGGGAATCCTCATAATGCAGGGGTTTTGAAGGTGGCAGCCCCCATAAGATTGTATGACGGGAACCAGATTTACCCACAAGGAACCGCGAAGAACCCTATCAAATCTACATGAAATAACGATGAGCCCGTTACCCTTTTTTATTTTCCCGCAGGATACGGGTCAGTGGTGAGCAACGGTCAAAGAACTCCGCGATGAACGGTGCAAACTCTTCCTGCCAGCATTCCGGACCCTCATGCAGTGTCCACCCCTGTTCCATTGACAGCCGCACGTGTTTTCCCAGTCTTGCCGAAAGGAGGGCATCTGAAGCGAGCAGGCTTCTGGCAGTCTGATATTCCCGGGGGACCTCCATCTCGTATCGCCCGTTCTCAATGAATGGCCCTGAGAGGTGCTCTGCAAGGTGTTTTTCCCGGAATTTATCTGCATTCAGGGGGTTCCAGAGCGGTGGCCCCAGGTGCCGGCGTATTGATGGAAGGTTCCCAACGAGCAACTCAAGGAGGATCATGCACGTCTCTGCCTGCATATCATAGGAAGCGTGATTGACGGCAAACCCGTTTCGCTCCAGCAGTTCACGGACTGCAGAAACGCTGCGCTTGAGCTGCGGCACAACTACCTCCGGGATGTACGGGGGTGTTGCAAAGGTGACAGCAAAAACAAATGTCCTGCGCCGGGCGATACGCTCAGCCAGTTCTTTTTTTAAGATGCAGCGTTCCATCGGGTGCAGGAAGAATTCGTATGCGGGGTTCTCACTGTATCCCCGGGCCAGCTCGACAAACCCTGCCATGCGATTTAAGGATACTGCTGCTGCCACATTGCGTTTCGGATCTACCGGATCGATCACGACCAGCGGTTCTTCGAATTTTTTTGCAGCATGTTTTTCAATATCAATGACAAACCCGGGCCGCCACGATTCCGCTGCCTGGATGAGGGGGGAAAATCCCCCATAATAAAGTACCAGGAGCTCGCAGAGATACCCTGAAAATCCTTCGGTCATCTGGTCCGAACCATAAATACCGCCAGCTTTTGCGAATTGTTTGAGCAGGAGGACATCATCGATCAACCCGTTGATCCTGCCGCTGATATACCGGGTGTGAAACGGGGTGCGATCCACGGCACTCTGGATCCGTTCGGCGCTGTCCACGCTATAACAGGGTACGAGATCCACATCCACGTTATCGATAGTTGCATTGATGTACGGGTGCTCGGCATACTTTTCATGGAACCGGTCGGTGAAGGATTCTGCAATGCTGCGGGCAAGGGCTAGTCCTTCTGCTTCGAGTGCCTCGCGGGACAACGCCGGGTCAAAAAGCATGAAAATATCGAGATCCCGGTCGCCCCGTACCCAGGTATTCCGTGCAACGGAGCCCACGACCATCCCTTCTGCCTTACCGCTCTTTGCAATGGCTGCAAGCAGGCGCTTTGCCAGACCGCATACATGGTTGCGTTCCTCCTCAGTCGGGCGGAGCCGCACCAGTACCACATCTTCAAGGGGGAGCCGGTTCACCATTTCACTTCCAGCAGATCTTCGTAAACAGGGCCTTTTAGCATAAGGGTGCTCTTTTTCAGTTTCATGCCGCTAATCCTGCAACTTCCATAGGAATTACCGTCCAGGATACCAAGCGCGGAAAACAGCGATGGGTCCATGGACTTCACCCGGGCGATTGTCGCATGGGCAGTGAAGCGGCGCGTTTCACGAGCAAACCCGAGCGGTGCAAGGGCATCCTCAATATGCACGAATAACCGCTCACCCTCTCCTGCATCATCAATGGTGCACCATACCGTATGCGGGCGTTTTTTATTATTCACCGTTACTTTACCAGCGGTTATGGAGAATGGTGAAAACGAGATCGATGTGAGTGCATCCATCACTTTTTGGAGTTTCTTATCATCGACTTCACCAAGAAACTTAACTGTAATGTGAATGATCTCTGGATCCACAAATGTAAGGCGGGCTTTGCACCCGCTGAGCGTCTGCTGCGCGGAAGCTAACTGGTCTTTGATATCGTTTGAAAGTTCGAGTGCAATAAACGCCCTGGTCATTACGGTACTATTATTTCATACCAGTACTAATGATAATCGCTATCATGAGGCAGGAGCGGGAAGGTAAAAACCATGATTTTTTTATCTCCAAAATGCCTATTGCATACATGACTTAAGGTGGGTGTTTTTTAGTGCCGAAAAAATCGCAATTGATCCTGTATACCCTGGAATGTTGTCCGAATTGTGACATTTTAAAGGGTTTCTTAAAAAAGGGTGGCTATACGTTTATAGAACGCGATCTTTCAACTGCGGAATCACTCACCGAGCTGCGGCTGAACGGAGTCTTTGTAACCGAAGCCCCCGTCTTACAGAAAAACTCGGATTTCTATACATCTGCAGATATTTTTCCTGCAGGCAAACTGGATGGAGAGCACCTCGTAACGCTGATAACAGGTGTATGATGCCGCGCCAGGAGACCAAGCAACTTACTTTTGATGGAATCACGGTTCCCGTACTCCCCTACGTCCGTACATCTGATGGGCATATCATCGAATGGGATCGCAATCGCATTGTCCGCCAGATTGTGGAAGAGACAAAGCTTGTCGAGACCTTCTATGGGTACGAAGGTGCAGACGAAGCGACAGCGCAGGAGATCGCGTACGATGTGGAAAACCGGATCAAGAACATGGGTTTAAAGTCACTCTCCGGCCCGCTTATCCGCGAGATCGTCAATATCATCATGCTTGAAAAGGGCATGATACAGTACCGCAATGTCTCCACCCGTGTCGGTACACCGGTCTTTGATGCGCACCAGATCGATGTTGGCCGGGGTTTTGAGGCACATGATAACGCAAATCTCCAGGAAAATGCCGAGACCTCCCACAAGAAAAAGGCAGACAAGATCTCAAAGGAACAATACCTGCTCCAGCTCCCCCCCGCCCTGGCCGATCACCACCTATCAGGAGACATGCACATCCACGATCTTGAGTATTTCGGTACGCGCCCGTTCTGCCAGGACTGGGACCTGCGCTATTTCTTCTACTATGGATTGATGCCGGACGGTAATGGCACGAAGGCTTCCGTTGCCGGGCCTGCAAAGCGTGCCGAGGTTGCAATCCTTCATGCAGTGAAAGCGCTTGGTTCTGCCCAGACAAATTTTGCCGGAGGACAGGGTTACTACAACTTCCTCACCTTTCTCGCACCGTACATGGAGGGAATGGTATACAACGAGATCAAACAGAACATGCAGATGTTTGTCTATGAAATGACGCAGATGATGGTAGCCCGGGGTGGGCAGCTCGTCTTTTCGTCGATCCAGCTTTCACCGGGTGTTCCGACACTCTGGCAGGACAAACCCTGTATCTACAAGGGAAAAATATGGGATGGGAAATCTGCACCCCTGCGGACCTATGGCGAGTTCGAGCGCGAGGTGCGCTTACTCTTCAAGGCACTCATGGAAGTGATGCTCGAGGGAGACTACTGGGGCAAACCGTTCAACTTCCCAAAACCGGAGATCTCGATTGAGCCCGATTTCATGAATGAACGCGAAGAGTTCAACCGCAAGAACCCTGACCTGCCCACCTTCCAGGAATTATACTTAATGACCTTCGAACTCGCCTCGAAGTTCGGTACCCCCTATTACGATAACCAGCTGCCTGCTTACCGCGGAGCTGGCAAGGGGATTAGCTGTTACCAGTGCTGTGCTTACCAGTTCTCTACTGTGGCAGACAAGGATTTGGATTTTGATAAGAAAATGCTCTTTGAGGATGGCAGGCACTTCTCGATGGGTTCATGGCAGGTTGTCTCGGTGAATTGCCCCCGTGCGGCCTACAATGCGGAGGGAGATGATGCCCGCCTCTTTTCTGAGCTTAAGGCGCTCATGGATGTCGCCGTGGAGATTTTTAAGATCAAGCGCCGCTGGATGGACCTGATCCGGGCGAACAGCCGGATGCCATTTGCCATGCAGCGTCCAAAAGACCCGAACACGGGCGAACGCGGGGCGCTTGCTGTCGATCTTGAAGGACTTGTATACACGATTGGGGTTGTCGGCGTCAACGAGATGGTACAGCACCACACGGGCAAACAGCTCCACGAATCAAAAGAGGCGTTCAGGCTTGCCATACGGGCGATGACCGAGATGGAACTCTACGGTCGTGAACTTTCAAAGAAGAACAACCTGACCATTGCGCTTGCACGGACCCCGGCAGAGACGACCGGGCAAAGGTTTGCGGTTGCGGATCTGCTCGACCGGCGCTATCATAATTTTGCGGTAAAGGTAATCAAGGGCGATATTGAAGAAGGCCTGGAGATGCTGGGCAAGAGCCGGGATCTCCCAATATATTATACGAACGGCACGCATGTAGCGCCGGGGGCGAATGTCCCGCTCACCAAACGGATGGAGATCGAGCATGTATTCTTCCCCATTGTTGATGGGGGGAACATCTTCCACATCTGGCTGGGGGAAGCACGTCCGGACCCCCGGGGACTCATGGACATGGCAATGAAGCTGTGCCGGAACACCCAGATTGGGTATTTTGCCTTCACCCGCGACATCACCGTTTCATTGCGGCAGTTCCATGAGATGCGTTCAGACAAGAGATCCATTACCCCGTGGGTATCATCGGATTTCCCCATCAAGGTATAATCACTTTTTTTGGTTCTTCGCTGTATCCTAGGAGAAGATCCATACTATCGATCAAAGAAAACGAATCGTTTCCTCTTTTTTTAGTGGGCTCATTAAATCGATTCGATATCCCTGAATTAATTACAGAATCGACTACGGGGCGTCCTCCCGCGGCGGTCCGGGTGCAGTTTTTTGAGCGTGATTCTAAAAAAATGCTTTGCCCAGCGAGGCCCAAAACGAGGCGACCGAGCGACCCCACCAGGGGAGGGACACATCAAAAACGAATTTTTATAACATATTTAACCCACACGAAATTATGATGAGCCAAATCAACTTTGATGTACGATGAGTTTCCCCACAGAAGAGTGAAAAGCCTTTTTTTCCTACGGTTCAATCTGACATCAGCGATATCCGGAACTCAAATCCTTTTCCTTGGGATGCATCATCAGGTTTTTGTGCTGACAGGGAGAGGATAAATTATGAAATATCCCGGAATTTTTTTGATGGGGTTTGTCATTTTGCTTGTTGCAACTGCCGGATGTATGGAACCGGACACGCCATCTGGAACGACGACGTCGGTTCCAACAACGGTAACCCCTGCTCTGACCCCTGCCGTAATCACGGCACTTCCCCCTGAACAGATCCCCGGGGGAAATGCTTCGGTTCCTGCACCTGTAGCCACTATCACACCCGGATCTTCATCAGATGCACTCAATCTCAAAGCGGGTTATCTGTTTGGAAACGGCACCACGTGGAAGAGCGAAGCAACGGTATACCGGATCTGGATCAACGACACCTACCGCTGGTTCAGCCCGGAGGATAACCAGTACTATACCAAAGTCGCTCCTGCCGGGAAAAAGTACCTGTTCGTTTTCATATCGATGGTGTGCAGGGGGACAGATCGCGCCCCGCTACCCCAACAAAATAATATCTATATACTTTATGACAACACGATCATCTCTCATGACCCGGCCCATGCGCTCCCTACAAAAAATCCTGACTCATCACCAAAAGTGATACGTATCGGGGAAATTGAGTTCTCCAAAAAACGGCTTGCCACGGAGTATGTTGAGGACTTTGGCTATTCGCATGGCCAGAGACTCGGGTATATAAATCCCGGTGAGAGCAATGCCGGTGATGGGTATATTATCTATGAAGTACCGGCATCGCTGACACCGGAAAATGCCTATCTCAGTATTGTCATGCCTCAGGCAGATACGGCAATCTGGAAACTCGGCTAATAATCCCATGATTTTTTTTACTTTGGCCTGAAATTCCGGTAGCGCAATGCAGGTGCAAACCCTCTTTTTTATTAGCTTTTGAGAAGAGTACGATGTATGGGACAAAAATTTTGTACCGGTTGTGGAGCTGCGTTATCCGATGGGATAAAATTCTGTGAAATCTGCGGGACTCCGGTTGATCCAGCAATACCGGCACCAGCTCAACACCTTCCGTCGCCAATCCAGCCAGAGCCGGTTACCGTGCCGGCAGTTTCGTCACCCCCGCCATCGGGTCGTTTTGGGAAGATGCCGGTAAAAATCATTGCGGGTATTGTTATTGTTCTGATCCTCGCGGCAGCGGCAGTTTTTGTAGTATTACCAAAGGTTTCAGGTGGATCTTCCCTTATCTCTCTTGGTCCGGCTTCAGGGACAGGCACAATCACCACCTCGACAACGGTACCGGTAACCGCGGTACCAACAACTGTTGTACCTACACCCACTCCGGACCCGTTCCCGAATGCTCTTCTTCTTAGAGATGGTTTCCCGTTCGGGGAGGGAAAAATTGCGAGCGAAGGTACCGTATATCGTATATGGATGAACGAAACGTACAGCTGGCATAACGATATGGATAATAAGTATTACCTCCAGAAACCAAAACCGGGCAACAAGTACCTGTTTGTTTTCATTAATGTTTTCAATAAAGGCGACACGCGTGTCTGGCCACCCATTTCCAGCAATGTCGTGGTCCACTACAATGGACAGGAATATTCTGCAGATCCCACTCATTATCTTCCCGATACATCCTCAGATCGCAAGGCAACAGCCATTGAAGTAAAGGAAGTCCAGTATTTCTCCAAATTCTTTGGCAGCGAATACGTGGAGGATTTCGGGTACTCGCACGGTATGCAGCTGGCCTACCTCTATCCCGGCAAGAGCAATGCTATTGATGGGTATCTTGTGTTCGAAGTTCCCGCCTCACTTACTCCGGAAAAAGCGTATGCTGAAATTATATTCAACGGAAATGAAGTGGGAGTCTGGAAACTTGCGTAGATCTCAACCTTTTCACTTCATATATTTTTCATAAATAAAAAAGGAAAAGAGATTTTAGTACTGCTGAACTTTTTTGAGAGTAATATCCATCACGCCGCGGTGAACACGGTAGTAGCTGTGAATTCTGTCTATGGGGTGATTGAGCATGATGGTAATATCCCGGTTGTCAATACCAACATGTACACTGTCTGGCTGGATGTCAACCAATGGAGCATTCTTTGGATCGGCTGGTATCATTGCGGTGATATAGATCATATCTTCAGATTCCACAACTTCGTACGGGATCTCCGCATCATCGTCTGGTTCGACCGCCCGGAAGATCCCCGGATCACCGTTTGAAAGGTGCCGGGTAATTATGGTGTATCCTACTATGCGTGCGTGCTGGTTGTCCGGCATGTTTTTAACTATCTCTTCAACGATCTTTGCAAGGTTGTTAAAAACATCGTCGTAAGGACTGTTTGGATTATTCTGCATGTACCCCCCGGAGTGTATAGCGGTCTTTTGTTCTCCTTATGAGTCCCTTGCGCCCGAACCGTTTCAGGATCTCAGCAAGATCCTCCGGTGACATGTCCGTCACCTGCACCAGTTCTTCAGAAGTCAGGGATTCATGAGCGAGTGCAATGATTACAGTAATCTCTCGATTGCTCCTGAATAAATCCTTATGGTTGCGGGCAAGGTCATTTATTTTTGTCTCGATATCATGGTTGACCTGTTCGAGATTGGAGAGGATCATATCGTGGGCTTTAATCATCCTTCCCAGCATGGAGACCGGGTTTTTGAGATGGTTCTGCTCTGCATCATCGTCATCATCAACTGCTTCGGTGAGCCCCCGCACCTGTTTGCGGCTGATGTCGATGAGAATGTCATTTGCGAGGTAATAATATTTACGGCGGCGATCATCGACCTGGCAGGAAAGGATTGCTTCGCGCTCCATCATCTGGAGATGATCGATGACTGCTTTTGGTGAGATTACAAGTGTCTCTGAGATCTCGGTGACAAAACAGGGTTTTTGTCGTAATAATTCAATAATCCGCCTTCGGTTCCGGTTCCCGAGGATGTCGAGCAGGCGGGACACCTCAACAGCGTCGTACATCTTTACGTAATGTTAGTCTGGGTAATATTTAGCATTAATTCATAGTAGCATAATCCATCCAACAATAGGGGAATACCAGGGGAATTTTATATCTGCTTCTTCAATTCGCTCCCCGTACTCCGATGTGCAGGCTTTTTTTGCCACGTTACCGGAAACTCAAGGCCGCGATTATTAAGGAAAAAATGTCGGTTTTACCTGAAAGCCTGTGCTCTCTCTCTGGTATTTTTTATTGCCAATTATTATTTGTGAATAAACCCTATTATTTATAGTGATATATACTGGAGAGACAACCCGTTGAATCCTGTAACCTGAAAACGGTAGGTTATGATGATAAATTAAATAATTTAGAGATTGAATTCCACTCCGGTCTGGTGTATCAATACCACAATGTTCCTTCCCATATCTATGCAAATCTCTTAAGTGCCCAGTCCACCGGAACATTTTTCACCGACAAGATTAAAA
>PLLR01000007.1:0-733 GCA_003141335.1 Methanoregula sp.
GTTTTCCCATCGCCAAAAAACACCTTCGTCCGTTTGCCAAAAGGAGCATATTACGGGCTTATTTGAGATACGGTCATGCCTTCACCTGCGTTATACCTCCGGGAGCCCGCCCCCTGCCGAACCCGGTCAAATGGTGCACCACTCCCGCCCCNNCTATCCATTATCGGACTGGAGATCTGCCTGAACTCAGAAGATCCACTGAACTCTGTAAATGTGGTGCTCGGATTATCCTGATCATTGTACACATATGTGGAGTAAAATTGCAGGGTATACATATCTTCAAACGTAATGTAATACATCCCATTCGGGACATTACATAATCCCGTTATATTTTAAGAACAAGTGTTCTCTTTCGGGAACCAAATTTCACTGGCATTGAATGCCAGGACAGCAGTTCCGTTTATATCAAGAAGACAGGTATTATTATTTGACCGCTCTTTTCGGTATAAATATCCCGGCACCACGATCTCATATCGTTCCACAAACCGCCCTGTTTCATTGATATAGAAGTAGATATCGATATCCCGGTGATCAATCCAAAGCGTTGGGCCAACACTCATGTTCCATCCTTTCGGTCTTGATGGCATGAAATCGATGATGCCATGGATAGTGCTCCCGTGACGCAGCATCTCCTGAACGTTTTTATCCAGTAATGCAATCTGCGCAACAAAGGATGCATTGGTATGAATAGAACCTGAACCGAGATTTTGAATAGATGAAAAATTAACCTCAC
>PLLR01000007.1:758-5478 GCA_003141335.1 Methanoregula sp.
CCTTTCGCCTGTTTTGCCCGGCGTACAAGAGCTAATCGTTTTGCGTCGATAAGCCTGCGGTGGATGATCTCCTGGAGGTATTGCTGGTCTTCGATATCGAGTTTATCCACGTATTCAAGAACGGTATTGAGGGATACTGCTTCGGTTCCCATAAGATACCTCTGTACCATAATTGTTGTTGCTATACAAAGGCATTTTGATGGGAAGGGGGGTGTTTTTCCAGCCATCTCCAGAATCACTCACTCTCCAAAAATCTCAGGTAACTGCCCGTTCCGGTGCCCGTTCCTGTTCCGGACAATTGTCAAACGGCATGTGATGACCGGCTCAAGGCTGGACCGTTACATGAGACCGGCCAACCCCCGGGCCTCAGCGGGGACTCATGTGGGATTTTCCCTCATATATACCGGTAAAATTCATCGATATCGACTTTAGCCAACCTGAGCGCACCATGGAGTGTTCCCGGTTTTAACTCGTCATGAAGAGGTACAACAGTCCCGGTCTTTCCGTTAGCACTCATCTTCGAAAGCCGCACATGACTGCCTGAACGACCGGAAACGGAAAAACCAAATTTATTGCAGAGAATTTTGATAGTTTCTTCACCGGAAACCGGCTTATGATGTGGCAACCGATGACACCTCAAAGGTTGTGAGGATTGCCCGCTTCTTTTTTGTCATGGGAAACTCTTCCAGATACAGTTCGGTCGCCTCTTTCAGGTTACTGACCGCCTCTTCCACAGTTTTGCCCTGGCTTACTGTACCTACCTCTGGACATTCTGCCACATAGGTGTCATCCTCTTTGTGAAGCACAGCAGTAAATGTTGACATGATATTCTCCTGAATCACCATGGGTTGTCTATTCCTAAAATCTTTGTTAAGGACCTGACTGATTCCAACCCCATCGTTCCGTCTGGTTCCGGAGCAGTTCAGTCCTTTCCGGTACCGCACACTCTTCCAAACGCTCCGGTACATGCCAGTTCCGGTGCCCGTTCATGTACCGGCAATTGCCAAACGGCATGCGATCACCGGCTCAAGGCTGGATCGTTACGCGAGACCGGCCAGCCCCCGGGTTTCGGAGGGGACGGGTGGGGCCTGCCTTCCAGTCCGGAGTAGCTGAGTCCTTTTTGGTACCGCTCACCCTCCCAAAAGCCCCCATCCCCGTATTAATCCCCACCACCTGCTGAGCTGACACCGGGTCCACAACCCGAGCCAGCACCACCCCGGCCATAACGACAAACAAGGTCAAGAACACCTTCTTCACATGCTGGTTCCGCCCGAACGCCTCTATCACAACATCTGCATCCGCCTTCATTGCCTGCTGCATCACCTTCGGCAGAAACACAAAGAGCGGCAGGAACAGAACCGCAGCACCGATGAACGCAAGCGTGATCTCCGCCCGGCCAGCAAGGAAGATCCCGACCGGGACCGCAAACACACCGGCCAGCATTGAAGCCATCCCGACCTCACCAAACCAGAAGTAATGCCGCTTATCGGAATAGTTCAATCGCTCTTCATTCGTAAGCGCTGATAGATCAAAGATGCCGAGCGTATTCAGCATCCCGTACCACACTGCATGGATCTCTTCCGGGTCCGCAACGATACCGAGAAAATTTATGGGTTTACTCTCTCAATATGAATTGCCCAAAGGTCATTGCGGGATCCGTCACCCCCCTGTTTTTACCAATTATTTCACAATAACATTCAGATAGAATACCGACTCATAGCCGGTAACTCCTTCAGGGCGTCGAAGAATTGCTTTAATTGTTTGGATTCCCGGTTTTTTTACAGTGATTTTCCATTCGTGTACGCCTTTTATCCCCACCATCCTTGTTGGGAGATTGTTTTCATCATACCAGTTTACACCATCATCAATTACCTGAAGCTCCGGACTGGCAGTCACCTGCCATTGATACCCGGTTCTGCTGTTTTCATTCAGCCGTAGTGTAAATGTGCTTTCCATGTTTGTGCAAACTGTTGAAGCATTCTGCATTTCATTAACAGTAGCATTTTCTGATTCCAGTGTTTTCTGACATTGTGTTGGTGCGGGCATATCTTTTGGTTTCTGGTCACCAAATACACAACCTGTGGATAGTATGATCATAAAAAAGATCGCAGATATCATCACCACTCCTGATTTTTGCGGAATTCGTTCTGCCATCGACACACTCCTCGTCATGGATTGTTTTCTGAAAAAATAATTAATGGTTGTTTGTCCACAAAGTAACCGGGGTCATACCACTCCATGCAACATTGAGATTTGTTAATCCCATATTGGGGTTTGTATATTTATTCCAGCTGAATGAAACAGGATTGCGGTTTACATCCCGGCATCATCACCCCCTCCCCTCTCCTCCCGTGGATCCGGCATTTGATGTCCCGGGCCTACTTCACAATCACGGTAAGGTTGAACTGGGGTGTCGCCTCATTCACATTGCCATTGGGAGGGACGCCAAATTTCCCATCAAGGACCGATGTCCCGGGGCTGACCGCCCGGTACCTGGCCCGGTAATGGCCGGTGTTATTCCAGTAATCGCCACCATCGGAATAGGTGCCGTCATTCACCATCTCGAGACCGCACCCGGAGACCGGGATTATCCAGCGCAAGGCAAGTGACGGGATCCACCGGAGGTTTATCTCAAAAACGTCCCCCTTCCCGAGCACGATAGTCTTGCCGGAATCGCTCTCGTTCAGGGAATACCGGATTCCGGGTATCGGGTCCCGGATCGGGACAGATGTATCGACCGGAACAGGGACCCGGGGAGCAACCGCCTTGGGATTGCATTCGGATCCGGGATCCTGCGTGGAACCGGTTACCTGTACGGCCGGGAAGGCTGGTTGTGTCGATGCCGGGATAGCGGGTGTTGGCTGAAGGGTACGCCCGGGATCCTGCTGCTGGTTCTGGCGAAGATCTTCTGGCGGAAGATATGCATGGTAAACAAAATAACTTCCGGCAATTACCAGGATAACCAGGCAAACCAGGACCGCCAGATAATAAGCGTTCATTTTTAATTTTTCCATCGAATTACACACTCCTTCATTCCTGGCCAAAACTTCCTTTTTTCTCTGCAATTCTGCAAAACCGGAGAAAATGGCGGGGCGCCAGGTTCCGAAATTTCTCAAAAAAATTCAAACGCGAACAGGAGAGTTGATCAAAATTTTTATGTCCGGCAGACCCTGAACACAATCATTGAGGAGTGCAGTTATAATTTCCCCGCTCGCAGCCGCCAACGTTATGGGATCCGATTTTCTCGTAAAATATCTTATAATATTGCCCGTGATATTCGTAGAGGGGGGAACTGGGATAACATTCTACGAGTGTTTTGTTTTTACAAGGTGCATTATGAAATCTGATGTACTCACTATAATTCCCATCGAACCATGCCACCGCCCGTTGATCGTTCTGCCAGACATTCGGATCGGTATTTACACTGTGCATCACTCTCTCAAGATCCGGAAATTCTTTTAATTCGTCGTACGTCAGGTGAACGATTGTCATCCAGCGAGGATAATTCATGTTCAACTCATATATCTCGAAATTTGTATCAATCACCTTTTGATCCTGCATCAGGTTCGTTTCTTTCGATGAAGAATTTCCTGATGTTTGATTTATGCTCGGAAAGAAGATCCCGTAAGCTATGAAACAACCAGTAATTCCCAAGATAATGAGGATACATATTACGGCAATTTTTTTTTGTTTCAATACTGGAATTTTCATTTTATCAAATCCATTTTCCTAATCCAGCAAATCAGGATTTTTTCTCAATCCTGTTCTATCTGGTTTTAATTCCTTTAATTTTTGTTTGACAATTTCCCTTTCCATGACAATTAATAATCCTTTCATTAAAAAAAGGTTTAGATTAATTTCACGGATAAACCGCGTGGGATGTAGTGGTATACCGCCCGTAATTCGTATCAGCAATTACACTTACAAATTGATCTACTTCTGGGGAAACCGGCGTCCATACATTTACTGCATACTGGAAATATGGATCACTTACTATACGTGCCCATTCATCAGTTGCTACTGTTGTCGCTTCGAATGTATTCGTCGTGGGGATTGATTCCCGCTTGTACTCACTGGATCCCCATAAATCGGTAAATGAAGATGTGCCTGGTGCAGATGTCACACTGTACGGCCCAATCCAGGTTAATGTGTCCATATTTTCAAAATTAATCGTGTAATAACCGGAAGCAAATCCTACATGGTATCCATATGAAAAGGGCAAATTGTCTTTAGGAATTGAAATGGGTCCTGGATACGAAGCGTATTCATATGTTGGGATTTGGAATTGTGCACCGCTTCTCCAGGTTGTCGGGAATAATTCCAAATCTCCACTGCCGGCTCTGTCCCAATGTTTTACAACAATTTCAATAGATTCACCGGAGTTGAATTTGTATTCCCGCTCCTGGAATATAGTAAAATCGTCGTTTCCCGCACCGAGGAGTGTCCAGCTGACTGGCTTGATCTGGCCAATACAGTAATCATAATTATAATCAGTATGGGTCCGTTCGGCATGTTCCCTTGCAATGTAAAAGTGGGGCAATGTTTCATCCAATGCAGAATTTATTCCCGTCATGGAGCGTGTTTCGGTATTTCCCGTCAGGGCACTGAATAAAGATTTTTTAATTGATTCATTCGATTTCGCAAGTGAATTTTCTATTGGATATTTATCACTAGGTAGAATTTTCAGGGTATCATTTTCAAGTTTCATGTGAGATTTTAG
>PLLR01000052.1 GCA_003141335.1 Methanoregula sp.
GACGAGGGGCCGCGCATGACAGCACAGATTGTCTGTAACCCTGACGAAGTGAAGATTGGTATGCGGGTAAAAAGCGTGTTCCGCCGGATCGCCACTGATGGTGAGAGCGGTATCATCCACTACGGTACGAAGTTTGTGCCAGTGGAGTGAATATCTTTCTTTTTTTTGGCCAAAACGACGGATCCGGCCTGAGGGATCCGGCAATTCGGGGAGATTACCGGCCAAACCGCTTGTATCGTTTATGGGCTTCCTCAATCGTCATAACCCTGAGGACGTTTACAACACCACCCGGTACGACATCAAAAAAAGCAGTATAGGTGCGGGCAATATGCATCCGGCAGTGGACATTCTGCAATAGCTCCACGTCAGGGGCGGTGTACGGATCTTCAAGCCTCATCAGGCGCTGCTTGACGATCCGCCGGTCTTTCTCCGGCAGGCTGTTAATGTACCGCAGCGCCTGTTTTTCTATGTCCACTCGCACGGTGCATCTCTTCCTTTAATGCCAGGTATTCGGGATCGCTGTCGAGCGGGACGAAATCTCCTTCCCGGGCAATCCGGTCAAGATGAGCAATAAAGTCCTCGCGTTTCCGGTCCCGCAGCACCCGGGCAATAACATCACCGTACCGCTCTCCCGGCCCCTTGATGGACATCAAAGCCTGTTTTGTATCCGTGGAAACCAGCACTTTCTCCGTAAGAGGTGGGCGGTTCTTCATGTCCTTATTTTCCATTTTAGACCAAATGTACCTTTTGTCCTTTGGGGCATTAAACCTGCGCATCACGCCGTAATCCCGATTACAGAAAACGGGCTCGCTGCAATTCCGGAACCGTTTACATCCGCCCTGTCAAAAGGTATGTTCGTTTTTCCCGGCTTTTAGTCATGAAACGTTTGAGCGACGATTTCTGAGTAGAGAGTATGAGAGGCGCCGCTCCTTTGAAGAAACTGCACCACCAGTATCCCGTCCATTTCTGTCAATGGGTAGCGCAAAACCCGACGAAACGTTTTGCGCGCAGGGCATCGCAGAGGAAAATTTCAATGACCGCCGGAATTCCGGGAGGGGTTCACTCCTCCCCCCACTCTCACATCATACACCGCATGCCACTGCCCCGGCGAGTACGACCGCACCACCCGTTCGGCAATAACCTCCCCGCCAAGTCCCTGTATGCATTCAAGGTGCTCCCCTTCAGCAGAGACCAGCGCGTAGAGATGGATTTTTCCCCCGGGTTTGCACAGCCGTAAGGCTTCCGGTAAAAATTCCGTACCGGACAGCGGGAGGTTCATCACGATCCGGTCGAACCGCCACGGGATACTTCCGGTGAGGTGATGCGCATCCGCCAGCACGGGAAGCACGTTCTTTGTCCGGTTCTGTGCAAGATTTGCCAGCATCAGGATAATTGCCTGCGGGTTGATGTCAGACGCAACTACGAGCACTGCGCGTGCCGCAAGGGTAATTGCAAACGGCCCGACACCGGCAAACATATCGAGTACCGTCTCGTGATCTCCCATCTGTTCAAGAATGCGCTGCCGTTCCGAAGAGAGTCGCGCGGAGAAATAGGCAGTGGAGAGATCAACGGTAAACCGGTGCCCGTACTCGATCACATCAGTCCGGGTTGTGGGGGTCCCGGCAAGCACCCCAAATTCACGGGTGCGGTACTCCCCGGAGACCTCACTTGCAGCGCAGAGCACCGTGTGAAGTGACGGGCGCGATGCGAGGATTTTCTCCGCGCCTGCCAGGTCGTGGTCCTGCATGATGGCAATGCCGCCAACGAGCTCGTGCCGGGGAAGAACCAGCCGTTCCGGCAGGGGCTCGAACCCGCACCGCTCCGCACCTTTTCGCTGTTCTGTGACCGGAAGCAGAAGTGTAGAGCCATCGCGCCGGACTTTAAGGGAAAGATCCAGTGCTCCTTCGTCGATCAGCGCCCGCCGGACTTCTTCACCCCGCTGTGCCGGCACCCGGATACACCATTGCTCCACCATCTGTCCTGACCACCGGTATCATAAATTTATACGATGTACCACTATTCATGGCTGATGATGCGGAGCACTGCGGGGACTCCCCCCGCAAAGAGGGATCCGGTCGTGACACCGGGGAAGAGGGTATCATTTATTCAAAACTGAAGAATGGTTCGCTGAAACTGTACGAGCTGGAAAAAGAACTCCCGCCGCTCGACGCGATCCGGGCACGGCGGGAATTTATCGAAAAGGAGACCGGGACAACGCTCGAGAACATCGGCATTTTCTCTATCGATATCGAGCGCGTAGTGAAACGCAACTGCGAAAATATGATCGGCACGGTACAGGTACCAGTCGGTGTCGCAGGGCCGCTTCTCGTGTCGGGGGAGTACGCGCAGGGAAGGTATTACCTTCCCCTTGCAACCACCGAGGGTGCGCTCGTCGCCTCGGTAAACCGCGGCTGCAGCGCAATCACCCAGGCTGGTGGAGCACAGGTACGCATCCTCCACGACGGTATGACACGGGCTCCCGTCTTTGCTGCTGACAGTATAGTGCATGCAAAACAGGTTGCCGACTGGGTGGCAGCGCACCATGAGGAGCTCCGCGCAGCTGCGGAGAGTACAACATCTCACGGAAAAATGACCGGCATTGTCACCTACATTACCGGGACAAGCGTTTTTGTCAGGATCGAATTCGATACCAAGGATGCCATGGGGATGAACATGGTCACCATCGCGAGCGCGAAAGTTGCAGAGCTGGTGGCGCAGGGAACCGGCGCCCGGCTCATCGCCCTTTCCGGCAATATGTGTACCGATAAAAAACCCGCGGCGATCAACCGGATCATGGGGAGGGGAAGAAGTGTTGTTGCCGGCGTTGCGCTCTCTCATGACCTCATCAGCAGGATCTTCAAAACCGATGCAAAAAATCTGGTAGAGGTGAACTACCGTAAAAACCTTGTCGGATCAGCCAGTGCCGGCTCCATGGGGTTCAATGCCCATGCGGCAAATGTCGTGGCTGCAATGTTCATTGCCTGCGGGCAGGACGCAGCTCATGCCATTGACGGCAGCACCTGCATAACAACCGTCGATCTCACGGATTCCGGGGTATACATCGCCGTTACCCTCCCCTCGTTACCTGTTGGAACGGTTGGCGGGGGAACGGGATTGGAGACGCAGCAGGAGTGCCTGCGGATACTCGGCGTTGCCGGCGGTGGCAACCCACCGGGAACCAATGCCAGAAAACTCGCAGAGATCATAGCTGCAGGGGTTCTTGCCGGGGAACTTTCCCTGCTCGGTGCGCTTGCCGCCCAGCATCTTGCCCGGGCGCACCAGCAGCTTGGTCGCGGTTAAAACCTGAACCACTTCATCATCACGACGGCATCTTCCCCGTTGGAGTAATAGCTTTCAATTTCAAAGACGTTACGGTAACCCAGCCGGTGGTAAAACCGTTGCGCAACCGTGTTTCCCAGCCGCACTTCCAGCTGGACACCGGTGGCAAGCTCGAGCGCGGCCTGGTGCTCGAACCGGCGCACGAGCAGATTCCCGATTCCCCGGTGGCGATACGTGGTGGTCACACCGAGGTTGCAGATGTGCCCGTAGATATTTTCACCCGTATCTTCCCGTCCGCCAATGACAAAACCGGTTACCGCACCGTTGCAGACTGCCACAAAATAGGTAGAGGGAAAGTACGTGAATGCTTCAAGAAAGACTGACTGTTCCCACGGGTCGATGAACGATTCATTTTCTATGGCAACAATCGCTGCAATGTCCGCTGGTGCCGCGCGGCGGATGATCGGTAACGGGAATGTGGTAAGATCGTGCGATCGGATCATCAGACTTCTCTCTCCAGTGCCAGTCCGGCTCAGTAGTATCATCCATGTGTTCCTTTTAATCATAGTGTTTACC
>PLLR01000102.1 GCA_003141335.1 Methanoregula sp.
CGTGCGTTCACCAACGGTGCGAAACATGCAGGACTTATCATCTTCGATCTCTGCGGTGCGGGGGCGCTTGGTGCAGTGATTGCCGCGGGTGCTCTTGGAGCGGAAGCATTCTCACTGCTCACGGTTGCGGTACCAGTTATCGCAGTGCCGTTCCTGCTCGCGGCCCTGATTCAGACAGCACAGGGATCCCGCGTGGTGACTGCGGTGATCACAGGCCAGATCATTGCCGGAACCACCCTCGCGTCATCCATCCACCCGATCCCGCTTATTCTTCTGATTAGTGGGGGGGCGTGCATAGTCTCGTACCTGACCGACCCGTACTTCTGGCTCGTGCAGCGGGCAACGGGCGATGATGTAGTAACCGTGGTGAAGCATTACACGATCCCGCTTGCCGCGTGTGGTTGTGTGATGTTTGGGATCGCGGTCGTAATGCAGATATGGCTGGGATAGAGGAGACCTGCCTTTAAAAAAGAATGAGGCGGGATTTCTCGTACGAGAAAGGTGCCAGGAGATCTGGTTCAGCTGCTTGCTGCTGATCACTGCACAATGGCTGATGCATTTTCATCGAACGGGTTGGTCCTCATTGCCAGTGAGAAGAGATAAGGATATTTCTTTTTAAGATACTGCATATACGTCAGCCATTCGATCACGAGCTGGCTGTATACGCGAGTCAGATCTCCGGACAGGTGATCATAATCCGTCTGCGGGAGATCGATAAGCCGCTCGCGTGCAACCAGTTCCTCAGAAAGGTGAAAGACTGCATGAAGCATATCGGTAAACCTGTCATGTTCAAACAGTTGGGGGTTTTCGAGCAGGGCGAGCAGGAACCCCTTATGATGCGAGAGAAAGTTGTGCAGTTCTTCTAAGGGGAGCGCACGGCTGTCAAGACGATATGAATGCTCTTTGAGCACGACATGTGCTTTCTGGAAATCCTCATCCGACCAGTTATTGGACACAGCCAGCGCAGAGTGGATCTCATGAATGCCCGGGTCTTTCAGGCTGAATTTTTTTAGCAGTTTCGTTCCCACCTCGGAATAAAAGACCCCGATGATCATGTTCAGTTTCTCGATCCGCTGGGTGCGTTCCCGCATTTCAATCATATACTCAATTGCGTTTGCCACCACACCCACAAAACAGCCGACACCGGCAAGGATGATAACAATAACCAGTACCTTCCCAAGAGGAGTGAGCGGGTGAATATCACCGTAGCCAACTGTCGCAATAGTCACGATAATAAAATAAAACGCATCGAGCGGTGAGTAGCCTTCAATGATCATCAGCCCGATCATGCCAAGGATAAGAACCATTGCAAGAGTGACAAGGTAAATGCGGAATCGGAAACTGATGGATTTCATCATTCACTGTTCTTCTGCCGGAATATATAAAAGGGATACGATAGGAAAAGAACGATACCCCCGACCAGATTCGAACTGGTGTCGCCGGATCCAAAGTCCTGCATGATTGACCGCTACACTACGGGGGTAGATATTGTCCTGGTTGAATACACTTCACAAATTTCATCGCTGAAATTTGTTCCATTACTTTTGGGTATGTGAGATATTAAAATCAACTTCAGATTGTTACCTTTACATCGATGATGCATGAGCCGGTCTCCAGAGCAGGTGCGAAGTGCGCTCTGTGGTGCATGATATGTGCGGAACCGTCCCGGTCATCTTGTGGTTCGCGAGATTTTTTTTACATGGTGAGCGCTTTTAATGGGGACCGCTACCCCAACGCGTTATCTTTTTTAGTGTATTTGCTAAAAAAAAGAGGATGAGAACGAATATTTTGCCTTGCGTTACGTTCACCAGACAATGCTATGACAGAATAAAGAATTGGCCTTCAAACATCTTTTTTTGATTAGGGGAAAAAAATTTGGAAATGATGCCCTGTTTACAAAAATAAATCTCATGCTTACCTCTGAAATGACAGGGGTCTGGAAGCAAACGTGATTATTACCCACAGGCCCCGTACCACTGCAAGACGCTCGCATGCGACTTTATTCCAGAGTCCAAAAAGTACAATTTTGTGTATAGCATCATATGGTTTATATAAAAAATATTCGGATAATTTTACCGGATTTCAAGCCATTCATCACCCAGTGTGCAAAAAAAATTTAACGAGTCTGTTGGGATGCAAACAAGGAAAAAGACCAAAATTATCGTTTTTGGCGATTGAACTATTTGCAGTTTTGGTCCAGGTAAACAAATCCCTGTCAAAGAAGGAGATTTTAAACCTGCTTTTCTCCAATTATTGGAGGTACTCGAGAATACCGGGATTATTTTTCATCGTTATCGGAAAGCGGGAAATACTGCTGATATACCTGCCTTCGTTCATCGATATCGGTATGCAGGTAAATTTCTGTTGTCTTGATAGAGGTGTGGCCAAGATTTTCCTGTACAACCCTGAGATTTTTTGATCGTTTATAGAGTTCGCTTGCATAGCTGTGGCGGATTTTATGCGGTGTAATCCCAGAAGGCGCGTAATTCTTGAAGATATGCTGTATAGCACGTGGTGAGATGTTTTTTCCCTGCTGACCGACAAAAACAGGTCCGACAACCCTGTTGTCAACGAATTTTAAGATATCGGCACGGGTATCATCGTCAATAAAAACAGTCCGGATCTTGTCACCTTTTCCACGGATCCTGATGGTATGTTCGTCAAAATCAATATCTTCAATATTCATATTGCAGAGTTCTGATACGCGTACACCGGTGGCATAGATAGTTCTCACGATGAGTTTGTCACGGGGATCTTCAATCGAATCCAGCAAGCGCAGCACCTGGTTATGCTTGAGGTATTTCACTTCCTGCTGTTTGATCCGCGGTCGATCGATACCCGTCAGCGGGTTTGTTGTGACCGCCCCCTGGGTATACAGGAATCGGTAGAAGGAACTAAGCGTTGATATAAATCGGTGAAAGGTCTTGGGTTTATATGTCCGCATCGATGAAACAAATGAGAGGAAATCGGTAGTTATTACGGGCGTGACTTCTACGCTGGTATCCATCCGGGCATTTTCAAAGTCTTTCCAGTAGATAACAAGTTTTGTCACATCTGTGTGGCGGCGTAACCAGACATAATAGGCAAAATGTCTGATTACCTGCCCGTAGCTGTCGATCGTGCGGGGGGAGTAATTGCGCATCCTGAGGTAGTTGCGGTAGCTTTTGAGCCACTCCGAAAAATACCCGCTTTCCATGCTCTATTCTTTCTTATCTCAAATAAATAAAGGTTTGCGCAGAATAGCTGTTCTGCGAAGTTCCCGATTTTGAATCAAACCTGACATCTTCGAGCAACCATTCAACATGCACGGATCCATGAGGCATTGTGATATGCAATACCAGGACTTACTACAACACCCGGTCATTACTCTTTAACTTTCATTAGTAAAAAAATTTCATACTATCAGTAGGGTCAAAACATGGATTATTTCAAAAGGAGGGTGCTACCCATACCCAACCTCCTGTAAATGCCACCAGAAGCCCGCTATTGAAGTTCTTCGTCGGTGAAGTAAGAGAAAACCGTAGTAGGATCCTCATAGTAACGAGGTGGTCCATGCTTTCCAATCGTAAGAAAACGAGATAATACAGTCAAAAACTGCTGGTATCAGGTTTACCGCAGCGGGAGAATTTTTCTAAACACTGAAATGTATATCCGTTTACCCAAACATGACCATTAACCAGAATTTTTTTCCGGATCTGTCAGTCTCAGTGAAACAGGATTGGATTTTGGGAAATATGAGCTTTGTTGAAATCCTCTTTTTCCTGTAATTCGCTTATTCTCTGCGGCAGCTAGGAGGGTGACCCCCTATCTACCCCAGAGGGGGAGGCAGCCCAAGGGGAGCATCCCCTTGCCCCCCTCTTTTGTCGGGGTTTTT
>PLLR01000084.1:0-26933 GCA_003141335.1 Methanoregula sp.
TTATCATGATGAGAATCGGGCTGCTTGGCTGTGGTAATATCGGGCATATCATCGCACAGCATGGCGGCGGTTTCGAAATCTCAGCAGTCTATGATTTGGTATTTGAGCGGGCAAAGGAGATAGCAAGGATTTCCGGTGCACACGCGTATGAAGATTTTGAGTCATTTATTACCGCAGATGTCGATATTGTAGTAGAAGCGGCATCGGTAAGCGCCGTGAAAATCTATGCGGGACCGGTGCTGTCCCACCATAAAGATCTGGTGATTATGAGCGTTGGTGCGCTTTCCGACGCTGTATTCCGGGACGAGATCCGGAAAACAGCGGTCAGGTTCGGACAGAAAATACATATCCCCAGCGGGGCGATATTTGGCCTCGATAACCTCAAGATAGGAAAGATATCGGAGATCAAAAGGTTACTTTTAAGAACCACAAAAAGTCCCGCATCTCTTGGTATTACCGCTGATACGCGGAGGCTGATATTTTCCGGGAAAGCCAACGAGTGTATTAAGGCATTCCCGAAAAATGTCAACGTGTCAGTTGCCATGAGTCTTGCAGCAGGACAGGATACAGATGTGGAACTCTGGGTTGACCCGTCAGTCGACCGCAATGTTCACGAATTATTCATTGAAGGGAGCTTTGGTGAAACCTACATCAAAGTGACCAATATTCCCAGTCCTGATAATCCCGCCACAAGCTACCTTGCAGCCCTGTCCATTCTCTCGCTCCTGAATAATCTCAGTGATCCTATAATCGTGGGGACATGATTCAAAATAATAGGTGAAAACCGGTATGGTAGTGCTCGATTATCTGCTGCGGTTCATTGAGGATGATGCCCCTTTCGGGGATGTAACTTCTGCTGCAGTTATACCTGACATAACCTGTAATGCGGTCATAAGGGCTGAGCAGGCTGGAATCATCGCTGGACTACAAGAGGTGTCCATACTGTTTTCCCATTTTGGTGTTTCAGTTAAGCACCTCGCAAAAGACGGGGATGTGATCTGTCAGAATGACATCCTTCTCTTACTCTTTGGGGATGCAAAAAAGATTCTGCTTGCCGAACGGACAGCACTCAATATCATAGGAAGAATGAGTGGCATCGCGACACAGACAAGAAAAATGGCAGATATCGTCTCATCGGTCAATCCACACTGCCGGATCGCGGCAACACGGAAGACGTGTCCTGGATTCCAGGTATTCGATAAGAAAGCTGTGCAGGTTGGCGGCGGCGATCCTCACCGCATGAACCTGAGCGACGGGATTCTTATCAAAGACAACCATCTGGCGCTGGTTCCACTCAGGAGCGCTATCCAGGCAGTAAAAAAGGTTTCAGCGTATAAAAAAATTGAAGTTGAGGTGGAAACTTCTGACGATGCCCTGATCGCGGCAACTGCGGGTGCGGATATCATTATGCTTGACAATATGAGCCCGGATCAGATCACCCAGACGATCGCGCTCCTGACACGCGAAGGACTGCGGGATCATATTTTTATTGAACTTTCAGGAGGCATAAATGAGAGTTCACTCATAACCTACGCTGCGCTGGATGTAGATATGATCAGTCTGGGTTTTCTCACCCATTCGGTCAGGAATTTCTCTGTGAATCTTGAAATTATCCCGGAAATTAACCCGTGATGTTTTTTATCCCACAAATCCGTTCATCCCACAAATATTCTACAGATTCTTGTTACAGATTCTTGTGTCCGTGAGGGTATGCACTTTTTATTAACGTTATAAGACTGCAGGATTTTATTTAATAACCTTAATGGTCATGTACCACGTATGGGTGGCTATTGAGGGATATGGATGGGTAATCCTGAAACGCAGGTAAATGTTACCGAATCTTCTGATGAACCGACGCCCGATGATTTAGCTGCAATAACAGAGCGTCAGAAACTGCGGATAAGAGGTTATATCACACTGCTGAAGGATCCCAATCTCAACTATCGTTGGAGGGCGGCAGAAGCATTGGGGAATGAAGGGGATGTAACCGCTGTTGAACCGCTGATGGATGCACTCAAAGACCCTTTTGTTGATGTCCAGTGGCTTGCTGCAAAATCTTTGGGAAAACTGGGGGATCTCCGTGCTGTCGAACCTCTGATAAATGCATTGAAATCAGATGATAAATGGCTCCGGACAGGAGCGGCATGGGGACTGGGAAAACTCAAGGATTCACGTGCCGTAGATCCGCTTCTCCCGCTTCTGACGGATAAAAAGAAAATTGTCCGGAAAACTGCTGCTTGGGCTCTTGGCACTATCGCTGATGAACGGGCAGTTCCCTGTCTGAAAGAAACACTCCTTGATGTGGATGAAGATGTGCGGGACGCAGCACAAAAAGCTCTTGATTCGATACATAAAGATACTATAAGAAAGAGTGCTGATTCTCCGGTCAAAAAATAGGTAAGGGGGTTTATTGCATTTACTCGAAAGGGATTCCGGGGATACACCGTGCATTTTACGCACTCATTTTTTAGGGTTCTCTGATTTTTTTTAAGTACCAGGGAAAACCTCTATGTATTCATGGGAACGAGGGTGATATCTTTTCCGGAACTTACCACAATCTCTTTTTTCCCGCGATACGTCTGGACAACTCCATAGAGTGAGATTGAATCTCCCTTCCTAATCGTCAATTCCTGTGCAATCTGAGCCGGAATAAAAACGGTGATGTTATTCATATACAAATTCATGTGTCCACCATTTTGTGTAGTGGTAATCTGATCGATTGTGCCCCTGGCAATTACCAGTTCACCATCTGCTGAATTATTGGTGAAGGGGCGCGCAAACGATTGTTTCCCGAGCGTCCCGAGAATCAGGTGCGCAGTAATCACCGCAATCATAACACCCAGTAAAAGCAAAACAGCCACACGTTCCTGACGCTCGAACATAATTGAATATTGAGGAGGTTCATTTAAATTACCGACAGGTTCATATGTTAACAGCGTTAACACAATGACCATGTATTCTACAACATTACCCCCCTACTCAAAGACGGTATTGGAGGTACTGGATTTAGGTGGTGCAATGACGCACAAAGACCTTGTGCAAAAAACCCACCTTGCGCCACGCACTGTGCGTTATGCATTGAAAAAGCTCAAAGAAAGGCATCTGATTATTGAGAAGTTCAACTTCCGCGATGCCCGTCAGATTATCTACCAGAACCGGACCGAACAAACAATAAAACCCCAATCAGTGTGTGTATGACGAAACATACCTGTACCCTGATGTATTGTGATAGCATGGTCCGGAACATATTACCGCCTATGAGAGCCGAGATGGTATCCCGGTTGGTGCAAAGGGAGGGGCTCAGTCAGAGTGATGCTGCAAAACGTCTCGGAGTTACAAGAGCGGCTGTATGCCAGTATATGAGCAGGAAGAGAGGTGCAGGTGAAGTCCGGATCTCCAATGAACTTGATTCCATGATAGACCGTTGGGCACTTGCCGTGATCACAGGAGTGAGTGATATCAATCTGTGTGACGTATGCCAGTGTGCGTTAAAAAAGTTCTGAACTNNCAGAAGGGTTATCACGACTGCAACCACGACAATTTTCAGGTAATCCGTTTTAATTTCAGGTGATCTTATTGAGGGATTCCAGTCGTCTTCAAATACCTCAAGGAAATACCGGGCAACACCCGGGTGATCGATGATAACCCCTGCTTCACGGTTGAAATTGGGAGAGTTGCTGTTCCAGTTGATACTGCTCACAAGAACGCGACTATCATCCACGATTACCCCCTTATTGTGGATTTGTTTGATTTGATTCATCTGGAGATCTGCACACCGGGCCTCTAAGGGAAGGTGTTCAAACGCCCCAATCCGGTTGATCAGGGCAACCATCTCGTCATTGTCCTTTTCGTCTTCAATATTGTACCAGTACGAATCCAGCAGTACCCGGACATGAACCCCGCGCCGTGACGCATTGATCGCCGCCGAAAGATACGGATTCAGGGAGTCGGGAGTCTCATTGGTAATATATGCCTGCTCGATCTCGATGCTCCTTTCTGCAGAGTTTATCAGGATGGTAATCTCGTTGCTGGTATCCGGCGCTATGACCGGCCAAACCGTAGCACCTGTAAAATATCCGGGTGAGAACTCCACTGTATATTTCCCTTCGGGTGTGGGTTCGGGGTTTCCTATAGTTCCATTATAAACAGTCACAGACTTTCCGCTATAATCCGTAATGTAGACAGTTGAGAAATAATCAGCGAGTGCGGGATCTTCGAGGTATACCCCCCAACCACGATTAGCGGTCATTCCCGGAGGGGGAAATCCGCTATATTTGAAGTTCTCGCTCGTGACCAGGGTTGCCCGCCGGTCGATCACCACATATTTCGCATGATCATAGCGATAGGGGGCAGGATCCCCGTTGCGGGATACCATCTCAAGGACAGGAATTCCCCCCTCACTCATCTTCCAGATAACTGCTTTTTCTTCCGGACTTATTCCTCCTACTGGTCCACCTTCCACAAGAACCTTAACATCAGCGCCCCGCGTTTTGGCTGCAATCAACAAATCCCCTATCGCAGGACTGGAAAATTCATACACATTAACGAGCACTTCATCAGATGCCATATTCACAGCATAGGTAAATACATCACTGGAGCAATCGGGGGAAACAAATGTTGTTACTGACACATTACGGAATACTGCTGGAGAGAAACGTGACTGCCCGATCATGAGCGGGCGGGGATCCCACACCCCTTTTTCGAGATAATGGATTTGCCCTTCGCGTGGTTTCACGTCATCTGGCCATGCAACCTTCTGAGCAAGGAGCCCATCCTCATACAGCATGAGAGAATCTTTTGAATTTGCCATACGGAGCGGAGCGCCATTGATCACATTCGGAACTGCTTGAGAATAATCCAGCCATTCAAAATCCGGGTACTTCCCATGACTTTGTTTGAACGCTGTTCCGCTGCGGGCAATGGTAAGTAAACCATTAATCTTTGTTCCCGGCGGGAAACGAAACCCACCATTACCATCGGAAATCGTGATACCATCAAGGGAACCGGTACCGGAGAGGACAAGAAACTCATCCGCATCATCATGGAGATAAGGATCAGGACAGAATTCAGCAATCTGGACTGCGGCCCCTGCATGCATCACCCACCACAAGGAGAGGATAAGCACAAGGAGCCAACGCATAGACACTCCATTTCGCCATGCTCCTTTTATAATCTGGCGATATAATTCTCCGGGAGTATGAAACAGGGAGGGAAATCAACCAAAGATCCATCAACCACTCCCCTCATAGTGAAAGTCGGGGGAAGCCTGTATAATCGGATCCCCGACATTGTACCGGTTCTTAACGCGTCAAAACGCCCATTGTTACTTATCCCTGGCGGAGGACCGTTTGCCGATTTAGTGAGACACGTTCAGGTAGATAATGACACGGCACACTGGATGGCTATCGCAGCAATGGAGCAGTATGGCTGGTTTATCGCATCGTTTGGCATTTCAACAACAGACATGATAGCTACCCCCATTACAACAAAAGTTTTTCTACCTTATCGGTACCTCCGGTTGACTGACGTCCTGCCCCACACGTGGGATGTGACTTCTGATACTATCGCTGCATGGATGGCAGACACCCTGCATCTCGATCTCCTCCTCCTCAAATCAGTTGATGGCATTTTCATCAACGGGATCCTCCGGAAACAGGTGACAGGACCAGTGGAATCGGATGTAATCGACCCATTTTTCATTCCATTTGTGATAAAAAAATCGGTAAAAACAACCATCATCAATGGATCACAACCAGATCGCGTGGAAAAATACCTGAAAGGGGATTTGGTCCCACGTACTGAGATCGGTACAACCTTTTAATGGTTCTAAAAGAGATACTGTAGGAATCCTTGGAGGAGCATAAATGTCAGATAAGAAATGTACATCCTGCAATGCCCCGCTTGCAGAAGAGGGCGCAACGAAATTCGGATGCCCCGCATGTGGTGTTGAGATCAACCGGTGTTACCGGTGCAGGGAGCAGAGCATCCCCTATATCTGCCCAAAATGTGGATTTGGGGGACCGTAACTCATGGGCAGTGTAGCAGTCATTGTCAGGGTCATGCCCGAATCACCGGACGTGAACCTTGAACAATTGAAAAAGGCACTGAAACAAAAGCTGCCCGGTATCCAGGAAATCAGAGAAGAACCTATCGGTTTTGGTTTAAAGGCGCTTAAACTGCTTGCGGTTCTCAATGACGCCGGTGGCGAGACCGATGCAATCGAAAAGTCCCTCAGTGAAGTAGCGGGTGTCGAACGGGCAGAAATTATTGAAGTGACATTAACCTGAATTTTTAGGTTACATCGTTCCTTTTTACCTATACGTCCAGATTTGCGAGAACCTTCCGGGTACTCGTCCGGATTTTTTCAATCGATTCACGGAATGCGATCACTTCGGATTCATCGATCCTGATAGTAATCGGAAACGCCCCGTTCCGGTTAATGCGGGCCGGGACACCAATGCAGACATCCCCTTCTCCTATACCATGAACCTCGCTTTGAATATAGGCTGACACAGTAAGGATCCGGTTTTCATCACCGAGCACCGTTTTTACTAACGAGGCAATTGCTTCTCCTGGCCCATACACTGTAGATCCCTTATCTTTGATGATCAGGTTCCCACTGCATTTCACGGATTCAATGATCTCTTTTACCGGGAGGTGTGCAAACGCGGGCAGGTTGGATATCCTGATACCCCCAATTGTCGTAGCTGACCAGAGCGGGACCATGCTATCGCCGTGCTCGCCAATAATCCGTGTGTGGACCTCACTGACATGAACTTTGAAATAGGTAGCAATAAGGGATTTTAAGCGCATCGAGTCGAGGTGTGTTCCCAGTCCGAATACCTGGTTGGGCTTCAGGCCGGATTTTTTTAAGGCAACGCAGGTCATCAAATCAACCGGATTAGTCACTACAAGAATCTTGGTTTCAGGAGCGATGACACCGACAGTCTGCGCGAGCGGCGCGATAATTTTCGCATTTCCCAGCGCGAGATCAAGACGATCCTGTCCGGGAATGCGCGGAACGCCGGCTGTGATTACAACAACATCTGATCCGGCAGCGTCTTTTAAGTTTGTTGTCCAGTTTACCTTGAGATCTATTCCGCGTGCGGCAAATGAGTCAACAAAATCCTGGGCGATTCCACGGAGAAGTGTTTCACGTCCTTCTCTCCCGTAGAGAAGGATTTCGCGAACATGAGGATTTGCTGATATCGCATATGATGCAAACATCCCCACATTACCGGTTGCACCGATGATAGTCACTTTGGACATGGTAATCGTAAATGGGGACGCGTCATCAGTCGACTGTACGTTACTACGTTCACCAAAGCATTCATCCTCTGCCCCGTTACCCCATGGGCGCCGGATGTCTACGGTAAGTCTGCTCCCTTCCGGGCCTGAACCGGTCCCCGCAGTAACAGGTCGCCATTCCCTCCGGAATATTGATACCTGGCCATCGACCTCATGGGACGAGGTTTCACAGTCAGAACACACGGGCTCCTGCAGGCCGTTGCAGCCTTCGTCAAACTTCGCCCCCCGCGTACCGACGGTTTCAGGTTACAGGTGACGCCGAACCACCCGGGCTAGTCCCCATATACCTTTGTGCACTGGTCAATAAAGGCTTTTTACCGGTCATCACGATCTCTTTTGAAAAAAATTCATACACCAAACATAAAATTCAGGGGATGAAAACCTCTCCACCCACCTTATCCAGCCATTCACGTTTAACCTGCTCGAGGGAAGTCAGGTTTTTTTTATCGAATATATCAAGAGCGGATACAGGATTGCTCATGGGCAAAATTATACTAAACAATTGGTGGAAATCTCCCTGATACACTTCAATAACCTGATCTCCTGCGGTCTCGGCAATTTTTATCGGGTCTCTTGTAACCGGATGTTTTTGCATATCCTGCAGTTGTTCAAAGATCTTCACCCGGCCGATTTTGAGATATCCCCGGTTTACTTCAAGATTGAATGCCGACCAGAATGCTGATGCATACCATGCATCATTCATCACAATGTGGGGTACACCAAGGCATGCAGCAGCAAGACCGAGGGTTCCCACCCCGGAACATGCGTCAATAAAATAATTAACCGGAGGTTTTCCGACATGCTCCTCGACCGCGCGGATCTTCGGGTACCCGTGGCGTGGGAACTCGATATGGATAAGCGACTGTTGTTTGTACATCACCATAGGACCTGTCCGGAGCGGAAAAACATCAGCCCGTACATCACATCCGGCAAGAAGTTCGTAGACTTTTGGTACGGAGCGAAGATCCGGGCTCGTAATTCCCGGAATAAAATCCCCTTTCTTTATAACGCCACGGAGTTCCGGGACTTCCAAAAAAAGACGTTCCGCGGTCTTTTTTGTGGCTCTTGTGGTGAGCAGCACAAGTGATTTTTCAGGAAGGAACGGGGGACGATCCATAGCGAATCCGGGATGCACGAGCGGGGATCCCACCGCTATAAGAGGATCTGTTTGTTTCAGATCACCCTCCTCAACCATAATGACATACATGTGGGCAAAAACTTCATCAATAAACCGTTTGCCGCACGAGCAGGGTTGTGCATATTCGAGCGTCGGGAGCGGGGAGCGTTTGTCAAGGGTGCGTATGCTGCAGTCTGCACACGGGAGAAAAACTGTGGGGAGTGTGGCGAGAAGATCTTTTGCTGACTCGACACAATCCATCTCGCATACAGGACACTTCATGCTGCTCCGTATGATTGTTCAGGGATAGAAAGTTTTTCAATCAGACACAAGGGGGAGCAGATGAATATGACTTCCGTTCGTTAAACTTACTAAAACAATAAAAACAGTGGGCCCGATGCGATTCGAACGCATGACCGCCCGGTTATGAGCCGGGCGCTCTAACCGGACTGAGCTACGGGCCCAAAAACGCCCCCCACAGGGCTCGAACCTGTGACATTCGGATTAACAGTCCGACACTCTACCAACTGAGTTAGGGAGGCAATATCAATACGCTTTATTAGATTCTTTGTGAGTGCTTTTAAAGGTAACTCTAATGACGATCGAAGTTGACAACAGAAGGATTGAAACATCGTGCCGGATCAATAACGCTTCATCGCAGCAAGCAGCCGGATGAGTTCATCCAGATCACCGTTGAGATGCTGGAATAATTCATCCGTTTGGGGGGTGGCAACTGCACCTTCCGGTGAAGCGCGGATATACCCGAGTTGTTCCAGAACATGCAGGGAGTAACGGATGCGGTGCGACGGGAGATCGAGCAGCTCTGCAAGCTTCATGATGCCGATCGGTTCGTGATCTGCCACCGCTTTTGCCACCTCAATATGACGGCTCAGCAGTTCGATCTCGTCCTTCATCTTCTCGAGCATAGTACTCCTGTAAATCCCTCATCCCACGTTATTATATCGTGCCGTCCTGTCTGGTACCATCATCTTTTTTATCTTTTTCCGGTTGCTCACCGAGCCACTTTTTTGTTTCTTTGTATTTCTTAAAAAAATCCAAAGAAAGAATAAGTGCCAGGATGAGTATGCCAATGATTAGTGGAACGCTATACGGGGAGTGAAAAATAAAAAAAACAATTACGGATACGGCCACGAGAAAGATAATGATATTGAGCTGGATCGTGAGCAGGTAAAATTTCCATTTGAACCGGGTTTTTGCATCCTCATCCATTACTGATATGTCAACTCCGAAATAAAAGTACTTGACGTTTAACTACATATATCCTGAGAGATGGATCCACTTTCAAACGCGGTCAGGAAGAGCGGTGCTGATGCCTACGTAGTCTATGCCTCGTCACGTGATACCGATATGAGGTATCTGACACATTTTACCACAAGCGATCCCTTCGTTTTTTTAAAAAAACCTGGAGAGCCCGGGGTGATTATCGTGTCCCAGATGGAGACCGGGCGCGCATCTCGTGAAGCCTCGGCTACGGTCATGACCAGAACACAGGCCGGACTTCCGGAGATTCTGAAAACAGAAAAGGACCCGTACCGGGCGACAGCAAAGATGATTGCCGGTCAGGCCGGAAAAAAAATCCTCGTACCTCCTGATTTCCCGATTGCGCTGGCAAATGCCCTGAGTGAATATTGTACCGTTTTGGTGGACAGCGGAACGGTCCAGTCGATGCGGGCAAAGAAGAGCAAAAATGAAGTCCTGGTAATGAAGAACGTGCAGAAGATAACGGAAAAAGCGATGGGACGTGCAATCTCACTGATCAAGAACGCGTCGGTAAAAAAGGGCATCCTCCATATCGATCAAAAACCCTTGACGGCAGAATACGTAAAATTCTCCATGCACAGCCTGCTCCTGGAACATGGGTGCGGCGCGGTGGATACCATTGTCTCATGCGGCGAGGATACCGCTATACCTCACATGACAGGGACCGGGCCACTCAAATCAGACGAACCTATCGTAATTGACCTCTTTCCCGTGGAAGAGAAATCAGGATATTATGCAGATATGACCCGCACGGTTGTCAAGGGAGAACCTTCGACGGACATCCAGGAGATGTATGATACCCTCCGTGAAGCAAAACAGCTTGGGATCTCCCGCGTAAAAACAGGAGCGTCGGGAGCAGATATCCATCTGGCAGTAGTTGACTTTTTCAAAGACCATGGATACGAGAGCGATACCCGTGGTTTTGTGCACAATCTCGGTCATGGCGTGGGGCTTCAGGTGCACGAGCTGCCCACCGTAGGACCCGCAGGAAAAGCACTTGCTTCCGGCAACGTAATCACCATTGAGCCGGGACTCTACTATCCCGGCATCGGAGGTGTACGGCTTGAAGATATTGGCGTAGTCACCGCCAAAGGATTTGAAAACTTCACGGTATTTCCTGAGGTGCTGATCCTATGAATGATGACATTTTTGAAAAATACCGGGATGCAGGAGTTCTAGCCGCAAAAATCCTCCGCAGTAGTGCACAGGGGATCCGCATTGGTGCGTCGTACCTGGACCTTGTCGAATCAATTGAGGTGCAGGTCAAAGAAGAGGGGGCAGCACTCGCGTTTCCTCTCAACCTTTCCTTAAATGAAGATGCTGCACACGATACAGCATCACCGGGGGATGTACGGGTATTTACCAAAGGTGATGTAGCAAAACTGGATCTTGGTGTCCAGATAGATGGGTATATCGCTGACACTGCTACCACTATTGATCTCGGGCGCAACTCCCTACTCCTTGAGGCATCCGAACAGGCACTCGATGCTGCAATAAAAGTGGTTCGTCCCGGGGCAACCGCAGGAGATCTCGGGGCAGCAATCCAGAAGGAGATAGAGTGTCGTGGTTATCGGCCGATATCAAATCTCACCGGACATGGACTTGATCGTTACATCCTCCATCGCCCACCCAGCATTCCTAATGTCGGGATAAATGGAGGCGTTGTTCTTGAGGAAGGAATGGTCTTTGCCATTGAACCCTTCGCAACAACGGGGAGCGGGCATGTCGGTGAAAAAACCCGTAAGGAGATTTATTCGCAGGTTTCACAAAAACCAGTCCGGATCCCTGCAGCGCGTACTATCCTGAATAAGGTAAAGGATCGACACGGGTTGCCGTTTGCCCGACGGTGGCTTAATGAAAAAAAACTGGATATCACTCTTCCCGCACTCGTCAGATCGCAGGTACTCCACGTTTATCCGGTCCTGTCCGATATCCCGGGATCCCTGGTCTCCCAGCACGAACACACGGTGATCGTGACCAGCGAGGGTTGCATCGTGACTACACGATAAGATAGCCTTATTCATTCAGGGAATGAATAATTAAGGTTAAATCCATGTCTGGAGATTCTGAAATCCTGCGTATAATGGAAGTCGTTCTGACCGCTGAAATATTCAACCAGAACCACCAGCTCGATATCAATGATCTGACACCCACCTGCCGCGAGATTTTTTCCATCACCTCTTCTTCGGATATCAAACGGCCGGTCTATGTAAGCGATGGTCTGATCAAGCGCTCACTTGCCATTGCGGACGCCCACCAGAAACTATCTGCAAACCCGTTTGTTGCCTACGAGGAGTTCGGGCAGCGCCTCCGTATCACCGCGCTTGAGCCGGCAGCACTATGGTTCCTCAAGCAGGGGGGTAAATCTATCATTGAGAAAAATCCCGCACTCGCTTTTTTCTTTGAGAACATTGATTCGACAGGTATCACCCACAAAGCCGTCCGTGCCGCAAATCCTCCATTTGAGGACACCAAGGCATACCTCGATGCACGGATTTCAAAGTTGATAGGCGAGGACGAAAAACTCCGGGGGGCGCTTGACCTCGTCATTGTTCTTGCGCCAGAGGAAGTGGAGCAGCAGATGGACGACCTTGTCTGCACACCGGAACAGCTCGCAATTATCACAAAGATACAACTTGCGATCGATAACCGGGAATTCCTGCACCTCCACAGGATCTATGAAGTAGGAAAACTCCTGTTTGTGGGTCCACCGGGTACAGGAAAAACCTCGGTTGCACTTGCCATGTCCCATGCAATGCACATGCCGGTTCTTGAGGTCAGGGTCTCGATGATTACATCCCAGTATCTCGGGGAAACTTCTAAAAATATCGACCGCATTTTTGAATTAGCAAAAAAACTGGCACCTTCCATTCTTTTTATCGATGAATTCGATTTTATCGCCAAGAGCCGTGTCGCTGATGACCATGGGGCTATGAAACGCGCAGTCAACTCCCTGTTAAAAAACATTGACAAGATCAATCTGGTAAAAAACAATGTGCTCCTGATCGGCGCAACCAATCACCCGCAGCTGCTCGATGAGGCAGCGTGGCGAAGGTTTGACGAAGTCGTTGAATTCTCGCTTCCAAATGAAGAGATGAGGAAGAATATCCTGATGAAGGTAACCTCTTCTATCCATTGTAAACTCGATTATCAGCAGCTGGCTTCCCAGACAGACGGATTCTCCGGCTCCGATCTCCGCATGCTGGTCAAGGAGGCGATTCTTTCTTCCCTCATGGACAACCGAAAGACTATCGGGCATGAAGACATCGGGAAATGTATCCATATGGTGAAAAACCGGGATGCAATCCGGCGTTTGAACTGGTTATAACATGAAAATCACCCTCCTGGGAACCGGTGATGCGATAGGTACACCAAAGGTGGGTTGTGACTGCCCCCAATGTACCCACGCAAAAAATACCGGTGCGATGCGCCTTAGAACCTCGCTTCTTGTAGAGAATGCGGGAAAACACATCCTCATTGACTCGTCACCGGATCTCCGGCAGCAGCTTCTCCTGTATGGTTCCCCTCATATCGACGCCGTGATCTGGACTCACGGGCATTATGATCATTTTATCGGATTTGGGGAGTTTTACCGGGTTCAGAAGATCCCCCCGGTATTTGCCGCTCCCCCGGTACTCAACTACTGTACTGATCTCTTCAGGTTTCTCACGTTTGATAAAGGTGAGATTCCGCCGTACGAGCCATTCGATATTTTCGGGATAACAATCACGCTGTTCATGGTAAAACATCCCCCGGCATTTACCTGCGGTATATTGTTTGAAACCGATGAATCGCGGGTCGCATTTACCTCAGATACAAACATCGATATCCCGCAAAAAAGCCTTGATCTTCTCACCAACCTGGATCTTCTGCTGCTTGATGCATTTGTACCTTCCGACATCACGATCCGCAAGCATATGAATTATCTCGACGCCTGCACACTCGCTATGAATCTCTCTCCAAAAGAGTATCGCTGCGTGCACCAGAGCCATCTTATCCCATGGGATCTTCCTCACCTCGGAAATGACGGCGACACGTTCGAATTTAAGTAACCGCTTCGATTACTGAAATATTCTGCGTTTTTCATGAACGGATTCTGAAGTTCCGCTCCACCCATACCTTAATAGTTTTCAGGTGCCCAAACATAGGTGCATGATTGTAAAAGTACTCGAGCTCGAAAAGGACAAGGCACGGCTCGTCATTCAGGGGGAAGGGCATACGTTCATGAATGCCCTTGTTGAGGAAATTTTGAGCGACCCGGATGTTGATGTCGCCAGATATATGATTGAGTTCCAGTTCTCGGACCCGGAACTACTCGTCACCACAAAAGGTAAGAAAAATCCCCTTCCTGTCATTAAAAAGGCTTGTAAGCGGATTACGAGTCACTGCAACGAGCTCATTAAAGACTTGAAAAAGCACTGATTTGATAAATTCCTGACAGGATATACTTTTTTATAACGAACTGTTTACTCCAATCGTCTGTGACTGTAATTTTCAGACTTGGCAGCAACCCACTTTTTCAATTTCCCACACCGCTGACACCTTTTTTTCCAATCAATAACATTAGACATGTGTTCATCATATCCGAATTTTTTTCACCATTTATGAATACCATAAAACATAAGATTTTACCAAAAAAACCACTTTTCTCCCTGCAAGTGACCTCATGAATGCAAAAGTTCCCTGCATGATGGATTGAGAACAGTTATTAGGCAAAAGGCAAAAAGGCTTTAATTATATGAAAGGAAACAAAACGTTGATTTTTACTACAGTCTTTTTGCTTGCAGCGATTTTTGTTGCAGGATGTGCATCACCTTCCGCTCCTGCTCCTGTCCAGACACCGGTACCGACTACAGTTCCCCAGACATCCCTTCCAACAAAGATCACCACAACCCCACAGATTACCATTGCACTATCTGGTACAACTACAACTGTTACATCCACCCCTGCCCAGACAAGCTCGGAGAAAGAAATCCTGCATGAAAAAGGGATACTGACTACAACCACATTTAAGACATACGATTTCAAGGATCTGGGATATAAGTTCCTCTATCCGAATGACAAATTCAGAGTCACTCTCAAGTCAGAAAAACCGGTTCTTGGTTATGCCGTGAATACAGAACAAGCAGCCCAGCTGGAGGGTTCGCAGCTTGTCCCGCACTATGAATCCTATTCAAAAAATATTCAATGGGGCCTGGTAAAAGCATCCATGGTCCTTGAGAAGGCAACAGATGTCTCCAGTGAGTTCACGGTTGAGGAAGTCGGGCCGTTATCCTATGTTGTTGACGGGCGGTGGATGAGTTTCGAGCCGGTCTATGATGGGACACCCCCGTTCAGCTATGAGCTGATCATCACGAGGATATCAGGCCCGACAACCCAGAATTTCAATTTCTGACAATTCATTTTTTTACCGCGCCTGCATACGGGAAGCAGGTAACAAATCCCGGATTTAATCTGCATCGGGTTAAAAAATTGGATATAAAAGAGAAGAACAGTTCCCGGGCTGCAGGATTCACTCTTCCGGTGCCCGTTCGGTAAACACGATCGACCCGGAAATACGGGAGATCTTGATCTTTACCTTCTGTCCGGGCTTTGCATTCGCCACATACATGATGTAGCGTCCCATCTTCACGACTCCGTCACCGCGTTTGGAGATGGACTGGATCTCCACATCCATGATGGTGCCCTCCTCAAGGTTCTCAGATACCGGCTCAGTGCGGGCTTTTCTCTTTCTCACCGGGCGGTGACTTCCGCAGGCATCACAACGGAGCAGCATGACACGGTCATCCTTAACAAGCCGGGTATCCGGCTTGCCGCATTCAGAACATATCACGTAATCCTCAACATAACTCTTTATGATATTTTTAATGAGCATAATCTCGAATTTACCATTAAAAATCGCACGGGCTCCATCGATCTTTCCAGAGGTTCCCAGCTCACCTAACAGGAATTTCATCAGGTGCTCCTGATCACGGCGGACCTTCCCCGCAATATCAGCAAAATTTTCAAGAATTGTTGTCTTGCCCTCGACGTATGCCTTTGCCTCAGGAACTATAAAACGCTCCGACGATTCTGTTTTTTCGGTGATATTGGAATATGCCTGTTTGAGGAGATTTTCATACGAGTCCGTCATAGTTGTATAATATAAATGCGCCACCCCGCCAAAAGGCTTTCCCAACAGCGGTGAGGATATTGTAGATGGGTTACAATTCTCTGCCGATAGGTAAAACCGGATTCCAGCGACAGCTCTGTATAACAGATATTTTGTAATTATACGTTTAACCACTTATCATGACTTCTTTTATCCACCGGATAGAAGTTCACTATAAACAGGATCCCCGGTTAAAATCCAGGACCGACAGAATCCGCTCCTTAGGCATCCCTGTCAGTAAACTGCATCTCATTGACATCTACACTATTGCTACAAGCTCAAGAGATTTTACCCATGATGAGCTTTGCCGCATTGGCGCACAACTCATTAACCCTGTCGTCCAGGAATATACTGTAGATACAGCAACAGGGGCTTTTTTTGATTACGCAATTGAGGTAGGATTTCTCCCAGGCATTACAGATAATATCGGTACAACGGCGAAACAGACCATCGAGGATTATTACTCAATCCGGTTTAAAGAAGGGGAATCAGTCTATAGCTCCCAACTTTTTTTTATTTGCGGAAACATTTCAGAGGATTCCTTACAGAAACTTACGGCAACTCTTGCAAATCCGCTTGTCAACCGGGTTCATATCAAGACATATGAGGAATACAAAAACAAGGGCATGGATCCCTTCGTGCCGTATGTCCGCTTACACGAACTTCCGAATGCAGAAGCAGTCGATCTTGATTTGGATGACAAAGATCTTGCCCGGCTTGGGAAGGAGGGAATACCGGATACCTTAACCGGACAACGAAGAGGTCCGCTTGCGCTCGACCTCCACCAGCTTCATGCTATCCGGGACTATTTTTCCAAAAAAGGAAGGAAACCGACAGATGTGGAACTCGAGTCGCTCGCCCAGACCTGGAGCGAGCATTGCAAGCATACAATCTTTGCGTCATCGATGGATGACGACGTCCCAAAAGGGCTCTATAAAACCTTCATACAGGCAGCCACCAACAAAATCCGCAGGGAAAAGGGGGATAAGGACATCTGTGTGACTGTATTTACAGACAACTCCGGGGCGATAATCTTTGACGACAGTTACCTTGTCACGCACAAAGTCGAGACCCACAACTCTCCATCAGCTCTGGATCCATTTGGCGGAGCACTGACCGGGATTGTCGGGGTGAACCGGGATACGATCGGTTTTGGTCTCGGGGCAAAACCATGTCTCAATTACTACGGGTATTGCGTAGGAGATCCTGATTCGGACCCGGTACTGTTCCGTGGTAAAAACAAAGCAAATCCGATCCTTTCTCCCCGTCAGATCCTTGACGGGGTGGTAAGGGGGGTGGGTGTCGGCGGCAACTGTTCGGGCATACCCACCCCACAGGGGTGGTGTTATTTTAATGACCGGTATACCGGTAAACCCCTCGTTTTTGCAGGTACCGTCGGTGTGATGCCGTTCAGACACAAAGGCAGGAAGCTCTTTTTAAAACGGGCGAAACCCGGTGACCTCATTGTGATGGCGGGTGGGCGCGTGGGTAAAGATGGCATCCATGGTGCCACATTTTCCTCAGAAGCCCTGGACCCCGCCAGCCCGGTAACCGCTGTCCAGATAGGGGACCCGATTACCCAGAAGAAGTTATCCGACGTCATCATCAAGGAAGCCAGAGACCTCGGGCTGTACCGCAGTATTACGGATAACGGGGCAGGTGGTATTTCCTGCTCTGTAGCAGAGATGGCAAAAGAGTGCAACGGCTGCCATGTCTTCCTTGACCAGGTACCGTTAAAATATCCCGGAATGGCGCCATGGGAGATCTGGATCTCTGAATCACAGGAGCGGATGACGCTTGCGATCCCAAAAGAGAAAATCGACGAATTCATGGATCTGGTTCAGAGGCGGGAAGTCGAAGCAACCGTCATCGGAAAATTCACGGATAGCGGGAGGTGTGTCGTCGAGTACCATGGTGATGTCGTCATGGACGTTGACCTGGATTTCCTTCATGACGGCCTGCCAAAGAAGCATCTGAAAACTACTTATACACAAAAAATGTACCCGGAACCAAAAACCGCCTGCCCGGCACAGCTGGATCAGACAATCCTGTTCATGCTGCAGAGGAAAAACATCTGCTCAAAGGAGTTTATCTCCACCCAGTACGACCATACAGTGCAGGGTGGCCATGTCCTTGGACCAGTCCAGGGCAAAGGACGTGTGCAGGCTACCGCCTCGTTAACTAAGGTTGTGCTCGATTCTAAGAAGGGGGTCGGATTATCGCAGGGTATATTCCCTTCGTATTCGGAGATCGACCCTTATCTCATGGCAGCTGCGGCGATTGACACTGCCATAAGGGGCCTCATTGCGATCGGTATATCACTGGATAACATCGCGCTTCTTGATAATTTCTGCTGGTGCTCATCAGATGAGCCCGATCGGCTTGGGCAGCTGAAGCGGGCAGCAAAAGGCTGTTACGATTTTGCTACTGCATTTGGCACTCCATTTATATCAGGAAAAGACAGTATGTTCAACGATTTCTCCGGGTTTGATTCAGACAACAACCCGGTCAGGATATCAGTGCCCCCGACACTCCTTATCTCTTCAATAGGAATTCATGATGATGTAGCAAAGGCCGTGTCCATCGATGCCAAATTTGAAGGTGACTTTGTCTATGTCATTGGGGAAACATTTCCGGAACTGGGCGGATCTGAGTATTTCGCTTTCCTTGACAGCATAGGAAACAAGGTTCCGAAACTTGATACCAAAAAAGCAAAATCCCGGTATCAGAGACTGACTGCTGCGATATCAAAAGAGATTGTGGCATCTGCATACCCCGTCAACCATGGGGGTCTGGCGATGGCTCTTGCAAAAGTCGCCATCGCAGGCCGCATTGGCATGGAAATCGCCATTCCCTCCGGTTTACGTCCGGATTATTTCCTGTTCTCAGAATCGCTGGGGAGATTTGTTGTAACGGTTTCCAAAGACAACAAGAAGGCATTTGAAGAGATTATTGGCGGTGATGCGATGCGGCTGGGCACTGTTTGTGGCAGGGCTTTGCGGATCACCGGGCAAAAAACCATTATTGATCTCCCGGTTGAGGAACTTGAGACTGCCTACAAATCACCATTCCTTGGGTACTAAAAAATGAAGATGACGAGCAATTCAGAGAAGAGCCCTTCTGGACGAGCTGGAAAGAACGATATATCAAATCCTGCAAAAACTGATGAAAAGGCCATTATCATGAGTGGCTACGGGATCAATTCAGAGATGGAAACGCAGGAAGCGTTCAAACGGGCCGGGATGGGTTCGGATATCGTCCATATAAATGACCTGATAGCAGGAAGAAAAAAGTTATCAGATTACCGTTTACTGGTTTTTCCCGGCGGTTTTTCTTATGGTGACGATACCGGCGCCGGTAACGCATATGCAAACAGGGTGCGAAATAACCTGTGGGACGACCTGGAGAAATTTTTAGACAACGATACCCTGGTGTTAGGTATCTGTAACGGGTTCCAGATTCTCGCAAACCTTGGTCTTGTGCCGGCGTTCAATAAAAAATATGAACGGGACATCGCCCTTATGCCCAACCGGAAAGGTGTACTGGAATGTCGTTTTGTTACCCTGAAACCCGTATCTGACAATCTCTGGACCAGGGATATCGAATGGATGTACTGCCCGATCTCCCACGGAGAGGGAAATTTTTTCTGCTCGCCTGAAACCCTGGTACGTCTTAAAACAAAGAATATGATAACGTTCCAGTACTGCCAGGATAACCTGAGCCCCGCAAACGGTGAATATCCCTATAATCCCAATGGTTCGACAGAGGATATTGCCGGCATCACATCCGAAAATGGAAAAGTTCTTGGATTAATGCCTCATCCGGAACGAGCTATGAATTTCACCAACCTGTATGACTGGCCATACCAGAAAGAGAAAATGAAACGTGAAGGAAAAAAACTACCGCAGGAATCACTGAATATGCAGTTTTTTAAAAATATAGTTAATTATTTCTGTTAGCGGAGGTCTGGCAGCAAATCCCTCCATATCACTATTAGTGACAATAGCCTTGAAATCAGAAATACCGAACGGGAAACCCACTCTCTTCCCTTATCGCGATCAAACGGGGATCGAAAAATACGCTCGTTTGTGTCAAATAAAAATTATACTTTTACTGAAGCAGATACGAGCGCAACCAGTTCTTTTATCTTCTTCTCATTTTCAATATCGTTCTGGTGGATATTGGTTACTGCAACCGGAACCATCCCCCGGTCTTCAATCCATTTTTTAAAAGTCTCATCCGTCTGACCCGGCCTGCCGCTATGGGTTGAAAACGCGACGGCAGGTTTACCCATGCAGCCTTTGAGCCCGTCGATTGCCGCATGTATCACCGGTGTCGGTTTGAACGCCCAGACCGGTGATCCGAACACTACCAGATCATAACCGGAAATATCTACCGAAGCAGGCTCGATCAGGGTCTTTTCCTCGCCCCGTGCCATTTTGCAAAGCACGAAAAATCGGGTCAGCCGGTTATAGGATGCTGTGTCAGTAACCTCAACCAGGTGTGCATCAAATGCCGAAGCTATATGCTGGGCCACGTGGCGGGTGTTACCGGACTCGCTGTGGCAGATAATGCAGATCTTCATTTCACCCATGTGTGGGCGTTCTCAAGAAAAAAAGATATCAGAAAAGGGGGATTATTTCTTCCGGGCTGCTGATTTCACGGGTGTTTTCGCAGTCTTTTTCGCGGATTTTTCCCCTTCGTTCTTCCTGAACTGGGGCATCATCGCGCGGACTTCCCTTCCTACTTCCTCGATGAGATGATCTTCGTCTGCTTTTGTGAGCGCGTTAAAGACCGGGCGGTTCACCATGTTCTCCAGCATCCATTCCCGGGCAAACTTGCCGCTCTGGATCTCTTCAAGGATCTCCTCCATTGCGATGTAACTCTCCTCGCCGATGACACGAGGTCCCCGGGTAAGGTCGCCGTATTGCGCGGTGTTGCTGATATACTGGCGCATGTTCGTGAGCCCGCCTTCGTAGATCAGGTCAACAATGAGTTTTGTTTCGTGAAGCACTTCGAGATATGCCATTTCCGGGGCATAGCCGGCATTAACAAGCGTCTCAAATCCCGCTTTGATAAGAGAGGTCATTCCGCCACAGAGAACTGCCTGCTCACCGAACAGATCAGTCTCGGTCTCCTCGCGGAACGATGTCTCGAGAACGACAGCCCGGGTTGCTCCGATACCCTTTGCGTACGCAAGCGCGATCTTGTGCGCATTGCCCGTGTAATCCTGGTGGACTGCTATGAGCGCGGGGACGCCTTTACCTTCCTCGTACTGGCGGCGCACCATGAAACCGGGACCCTTTGGAGCGACCATGATTACATCCACGTTTGCCGGGGGAGTGATCTGGCCGAAGTGGATATTGAACCCATGCGAGAACATCACGCATTTGTTCTCGGTAAGATGTGGCAGAATTTCTGCACGGAAGACCGCGCCCTGGTGCTCATCGGGAAGAAGGATCTGGATGATATCTGCCTTTTTGACGGCTTCTGCAACCGTCATCAATTTCATGCCATCCTTGGTTGCCGCGTCCCAGCTCTTCCCTTTGCGCAGCCCAATCACCACATCAAGCCCGCTGTCCTTTAAGTTCAGCGACTGCCCGCGCCCCTGTGAGCCATAACCGATCACGGCGATGCGCTTGCCTTTCAGCACGCCTATATCCGCATCTGCATCATAGTATTTTTTCATCATGATAGTTCCCTTTGATATCTGCACCAAAGCACATAAATATTATATAAAAAAACTAAAGAAGCAAAACTGGAACAATTACTGGGATGCGATGACTTATTAAAAATTTGTCCACAAATGAGAGAGCCGACCAGACGTTTGCACGGGAGCTGCCTGACATTCAGGCCACATCTCCCGACGTCCGGATAAACCTCACCCGCGTCGGCGTGAAGAACGTAAAAAAACTGGTCGAAGTATACCGCCATGGAAAGCGCCCGGTCATATTTATTTCAAATTTTGATGTCTACGTAGACCTGCCCGGGAGCCTGAAAGGTGCCAATCTCTCTCGTAACTTTGAGGTGATTGATGAAGTGCTTCAACAGGCAATCGATGGCGATGTGAACAAGATCGAAAAGCTGTGCAGCGTTGTTGCGCGAAAACTTCTCAACCGGCATGAGTATGCTGATCGCACCGAAGTCTTCATGCGCAGTGAGTTCATGGTGAAACGCGAAACACCGGTCAGTCATACGGTCTGTCATGAAGTGGTGAAGGTGCACGCACGTGCTGTTGCCCGGCGCACCTTCCGCGATCCTATTGTGCGCAAGAGCATCGGCGCGGAAGTAACCGGCATGACTGCCTGCCCCTGTGCCCAGAACATCATGATGGAGCGGGCAGATCATGTGCTCCAGAATCTTGGAGTTGGTAAGGACCAGATCGAGGCATTTTTTAAGGAAGTCCCCATGGCTACCCACAACCAGCGGGGCAGGGGATTTCTCTGCATCGAAACTGACGATGACCAGGACGTTGACCTTGAAAAGATTATCTGGATATTGAAAGAATCGATGAGCGCCGGTATCTACGAACTACTCAAGCGGGGCGACGAATGTGCCGTGGTCCTCGCCGCGCACAAGAACCCGCGGTTCGTGGAAGACTGTGTCCGTGAAATGGCAAAGAAAGTGCTCGCTGAATTTGAGTACCTTGCCGGTGATTCGGTTGTTACGATTAAGCAGACGAACGAAGAGAGCATTCACCAGCACGACGCGTATGCCGAGCGGCGGGCAACCATTGCAGAATTGTTCGATGAATTAAATGGTGAAAACAAAAGTAGTGAATAAATAATCCACATCCCATAATATATATCCCGGAAAAAATCTCATTTTATTTTATTGTCAAAGAAATAAAAGGGGAAAATCCCTATAAATCCCTATAAATGACTTTTTTTGGTTATACGATAGTTATTACGAAACATTTTCATTGTTCCCATCTTGCGAGAATCGTATAATAAGGGTTATAAAATCCATCGTGCAANNGAACAACTCAACATAACATGAGGCGATAATATTGTCGAAAGTTGTAGAGATTTCCCCAACCACAAGACATGAGGGACACTCCAAGCTGGTCTTGAAGGTTAACGACGCTGGCATCATCGAGACGGGTAACTGGTGCTCCATTACCCCGGTGAGAGGCGTCGAGAAACTTGCCATCGGGAAGACCCCCGAGCAGGTTCCCAAGATCGCATCCCGTGTCTGCGGTATCTGTCCGGTTGCACACATCCTTGCAGGTACCGAAGCGATGGAAGCATCCATCAAGTGCGAGATCCCCAAGGACGCAAAGATGCTCCGTCACATCGTGCAGCTGGGCAACCGTGCCCACAGCATTGCACTGCACAACATCCTGCTCCTGCCCGATTACTATATTCCGGGCACCGAGACCAAGATCAACCCGTTCACGGCAGAAGAGCCGGTGCGCACCGTTGCAAAGCGGATCCAGAGAATCCGTGAGATCAGCCAGACCATCTGTCAGGTCGCCGGTGGCGAAGCAATCCACCCGAGCAACACCCGTATCGGTGGTATGTACCGCAACTGCTCAGAGCTGGCAAAGACCAAGATGTACGACCTTGCAAAGGAAGGACTCGTCCTTGCCCACGCTCAGTCAGAGTTCATGATCGCGGTAATACGCAACTACCACAAGAGAGACTTTGTGGATGTTGGCGGCATGAAAGTCCCAATGCCCAAGGACCTCGGTTTCCACAACCAGGGTTACCTTGCGACCCACGCGTTCTATGGCAGCTCGAGTCTTGACGAATGCCCCAGCTGGGACATCAACCGCTTCAAGGAAGTCCGTCCATGGGACTGGTACATGGGTGAGATGGAAATCTCACTCGAAGAGCCCCGTTACCCGATTGGTGGAACCACCAAGCTCGGTACCAAGGTCAACCCCCAGATGGAAGCCTGCACCGGCATCCCGATGTACGACGGACAGCCCGTTGAAGTCGGTCCGCGTGCCCGTCTCGTCACTTACAAGAACTTTGACGAGAAAGGCACCTGCGGCCAGAACATTGCCCGCCAGATGGAGTACCAGGACTGCTTCTATGAGATGATGGACTGTATCGACGCACTTAACCCGAACGGCAAAGTCGTTGCAGACTACATCCCCGACGGTGACGGTTCACTCGGCTGGGCATCCAACGAAGCCCCCCGCGGTACCGATGTCCACATTGCACGTGTCAAGGACTGGAAGGTCCAGTACTTCTCCATGCTGGTTCCGACCACCTGGAACTTTGCAACCTGCAGCGCTGCACTCAAGGGTGCACCATGGCAGCTTGCCGAAGTCATCATGCGTGGGTATGACCCATGTGTGTCATGCGCAACCCATATGATCGTGATTGATGAGGACAACCGGTTAGTAGCCCAGAAACTCATCGAATGAGCGTACATAAATGCTGTATCCAGAGATCGTGATTGTAGGGTGTGGAAACCCCCTGTTTGCCGATGACGGGTTCGGACCCGCAGTTGCAGAAGAGATGCAGAAGCTCTCACTTCCCGACAATGTAAAAGTAGAGGATGGGGGCCTTGGTGCCCCCCATTTTATTTTTACCCTGCTTGACCCGGAAGTGACGAAACGACTCATCATTGTCGATATCGCGGATTTTGGTGCGGAGCCCGGTTCAATCGCGAAGTTCCGTGTCGAAGACCTGCCCCCGGGCAGTTACCGCGATGCACACTCGTGGGATCTCACCGAACCGCTGGAGCGGATCAAAGACCAGATCGATATCACGGTTATCGGATGCCAGCCAAAACGCGTCACTGATCCCGAAATGGAAATCGGGATTTCCGATGAAGTTTCAAAAGCTATTCCCAAGACGGTACAAAAAGTACTGGATATGATTGGTGATTATAATGGGACTACTAGACAGTGTCTTCAAGAAGAATGTCAGCACGGAACCCCAGAAACCTGTGGCTCCACAGAAACCCGCTGATGTAGTAAAACCAGTAGAAACAAAAAAGGAGGTTAAGCCTGTGGCAGACAAGATTACAGTGGGCTATACACACCTGAGTGGGTGTACCGGTTGTACTGTTGCATTAGCAGACAACTACGCAGGATTGTTAACGCTCCTCGACAGATACGTCGACCTGAAGTACATGCCAACACTTGCAGATGCAAGGCACATCCAGAAGGTTGATGTTTCATTCGTTGAGGGTTCAGTCTGTATTAACGACAAACTCGCAGTAGAAGAGATCAAGGAAACCCGTGAAAAGTCAGCAGTGGTAGTGGCACTCGGTGGCTGCGCCTGTTACGGTAACATCACCCGGTTCGGCCGCGGTGGCCAGCAGAACCAGCCGGCACACGAGGCATACCTGCCGATCGGTGACCTGATCAAGGTCGATGTATACATCCCCGGATGCGCACCAAGTCCCCAGATGATCAGGAACGTAGCCGTGATGGCATACCTGCTCTTAAAGGGAACCAAGGAACAGAAGGACCTTGCAACGGCATTCTTAAAGCCCCTCATGATGGCGGCAGACAAGGGTACCAGCGCATGCTTCTGCGACCTGATGACCAATGTCATCAACCAGGGTCTCTGCATTGGATGCGGCAGCTGTTCTGCAGTCTGCCCGGTCCGTGCAATCACCATGGAATATGGAAAGCCAAATGGTGAGCGCGACCTGTGCATCAAGTGCGGTGCCTGCTACAACCAGTGCCCGCGGAGCTGGTTCAGCTTTGATGTGGTATCGAATTACGAGGCGATCAACGAGGCCATTATGGCGGCACTCCAGTGAAGGTGATTGAAATGGGAGCAGAACTCGGAAATTACAAATCATGCGTCTCAGCCCGGAGCACCGACAAGGAGCTTCTCAAGCACGCCCAGGATGGCGGTATCGTCTCCTCGCTCTTCGCATTTGCACTTGACGAAGGTATTATTGATGGCGCAATTGTTGCGGCAAACAAGGAATTCTACGCAAAGTACCCGTCAAAGTGCATGCAGGACAACTCCAACTTCGACATGATCGAGCCCTGGAGACCTATCCCGGCAATTGTTACGACAAAGGCAGAGCTGATTGCTGCAGCCGGCACGAAGTATAACATCAGCCCGAACATGAACCTCCTCAAGGAGGCAACGCGCAGCTTCGGTCTTGACAAGATCGGTATCGTCGGCACCCCGTGCCAGATGCAGGCGGTCAGGAAGGCCCAGCTGTACCCGATCGGCATGCGTGATGTCGGCGCAAGCATCGCACTTGCAGTCGGTATCTTCTGCATGGAGAACTTCCCGTACCAGAGCATCATTCAGCTCGTGGAAGACCACGCAGCCATGAAGATGGAATCCGTCAAGAAGATGGAGATCGGCAAGGGCAAGTTCTGGGTCTACGGCAAGCGCGGACAAATCGTCCAGCTGCCGCTCAAGGTGACCCACAAGTACGAGCAGGCGGGATGCCATGTCTGTCTTGACTACGTGGCAAATCTCGGTGACATCTCGACCGGATCTGTTGGCAGTCCCGATGGATGGAGCACCGTCTTTGTCAGGTCCAAGATCGGAGACTCGGTCTGGGGCAAGGCAATGGCAGCAGGATGCTTTGAGACCCAGCCAATCGAGAAGGTCAAGCCAGGTCTTGAACTCGTGACCAAGCTTGCAAACGAGAAGATCTCAAAGAACAAAAAGACGCTCGAAGAGCGTGCAACCTTCGGTGTGGGCAAGGCACTCCGCAACCCCTACATCTAAATTTTTTTTGTCGCGGTAAACTCGCATTTTTACCAGGTGATTTGACCCTGTAATCATGGGTTCGGATATTCATCCATACCATCACTACCCTGAAATCTTCGATCCCTTGTCACTTCCCTTTGCTTTGCCCCACCTTCAGAAATAGTGGCGATGCCACAACGCTGTTCGTTACGCCCCCCTGACACAGGAACACATTACCGGTCCATGATCTTTTACCATGACGCAGAACAGGGACGAATGGCCAGACGATCCAAAGAGACTATTGAGGCTTCTGGTAAATTCAGGTTTGGCAAAATTATGACCACCATCATGCCGGCACCGGAAGTTTACCGGGCGGAAGAATACCACCGGCACTATAACAAAAAACAAAGGGGGAAGCGCGGGTGCGGTATTGAGGAACCATTTTTTT
>PLLR01000084.1:27044-27983 GCA_003141335.1 Methanoregula sp.
AAAAAATAAAAAAACCGGGCAGGGTTCGCCCCGCGGCCTCTCTTAAAAATATACCGTTAGCCCAGTCAACCGGAAAAGCCAAAGAATGAAAAGCCAACCTTCATAAGCGCCGGCATATTCGTTGCACCAAGCCAGATTACACAACCGAGCAGCGCGAAATCTTCGGGAAGGTCAAACCCGATGATATAGTAATGGTATTTTTTTACGACCGCATCGATAATCTCCGGGGACAGGGGCTTTTTTGTATCCGGCAGCATTGCCATAGTGTTCGCTTCGTCCCATGCGAGAGGCTTTCTCTTCCAGAACTTAAAGCCCTCTTTCAGGCCATAGCCAAACGCGTGCCATTCGATATCGGTGAGGCCAAGAAAAACAGGGGTTGTCGGGTCTTCCAGCATCGTTATTCTCTAGATCTGATGGTGATCTCAAACACCGGGCTCGTATACCCGCCATGTTCCGGGCTGAAGTCCCGGACCCGTCCCATCTGCGCAAACTTCCTGCGACCTGTCCGGATCTGCACCGTGTGGATCCCTAGTGCACGGGGATACACCCGGCGGCCATCAATGTCATGCATCTCGTCATACGGCGGGATGTCGAACCAGTCCGGCCAGAACCGCACCCCTCGCGGGATATCGGTGCCCCGCCGCAGGTCCTGCAACCGCAGGGGCGAGAGGTTGTCGTAGATCACATCAATGATCAGGTTCTCATCTCCCCGCAGGGGGTTTAAGTCCAGTTCATAGAAGATGGGGTTGCGGCTCACTTCATCCCGGGTGAGGGGAGTATTTGCCGTAAGCGGTTCAAGCCCGCTGAATTTTCCCCGGTACAGGCCGGTCACTTGTGCGACCGGCAGGGAAGCGGTTTCAGTTTCCATGATAGTTCTCCTTGTGTTGTTCGTGTTCGCTCCGGAGTTTCCTGAACTCCTCAACGATCTCGTCATATTTG
>PLLR01000109.1:0-5833 GCA_003141335.1 Methanoregula sp.
CAGAAAGGGGAGAAAATTTCAAAACCACAAGAAGACGAACTAAAAACCGATGAGGAAGAAGACGGGGGACTTTCTGTATACCTGCAACCGGGCGAACAGGTACTCATCGGTTCGCTCAATATCGCTGTAAAAAAATTTTTTTTCCACGCATATCTTACCAATCAGCGTATCTTTTTGATTGATACACAGGAAAAAAAGGTCAGGGTTACGGCAAAAGATATTTCGCGTGATACCATTGTCGGAAGCATCATTGAGTTTTCGGAGAACTCCGATCCTGTCCTGGTTCTCTCCCTCCGGTCTCCCGATGATGAGATCAAGACGATGAAACTCATTTTTGTCCAGAACGGGATGGACCGGTCTTCTGAGCTCGATGAATGGATTGCCCTTCTTCATGATAAGGATAAACCGAAAAAATCCTCTTCACAACCTGGTGAAGAAGTTCCGAAACAAAAAGAGGAACCGGCATCTGGTGAACGGGAAAAACCCGCGCAAAAACAGGAACTGACCCCAAAAAGAAAGCCAGCGAAAGATCCTGAAAAGCAACCGCCCGTCAAACGGCATTTCCCGATCATTAAAGTGCAGGTGGAGGAACCAAAATCTGAGGAGCCCCCCAAATCTTCACGGCGTGGACAGGTCAGGGAGGTACCCGAACCGGTGAAAAAACCTGCTGCGGAACAGGAATTCGATCGCGAGATCCCCCCGGTGAGGAAAGCAGATGCCCAACCGGTACGGAAACATGAAGTGCAGTCGGCGATGAAGGTCGCGATGAAGAGTGCAATGCAGCCGCTCAGGCAGTCTTTCCCACAAACCGTAAAACGACCGGTGATAGAACCGGTGTCTCCCCCGCTTAAGGAACCCGGACCAGTGGGAGAGAAAACAACTCCCCCTAAACCCTATATCAAGGAAAAAGTCCAGGAAACCCCGGCACCGGATATCCCGGCACAGGACGAAGGTGCTGAAATTCCTCCGTTCTGCCACAACTGCGGGAAAAAAATGCCGCATGCAGCCAACTTCTGTCCCGGGTGCGGAACAAAAATGAGTCAGCCCAAGGTCCCGTTCCCGGCTGGGGTGTCCCCATCCCCCCACGAAAAGAAAGTGACGCATCATGAAGCCCCTGTGCGGGAGAAGAAAGTACCAGTCCGCGATCAGGAAACCGATGAGGAAGAGATGGAGGATGAGACCCCGGTAGCGACCAAACTTCCGGCAAAGAAGGTCCCAAAGGGTAATGAGATGACGATCCTCCATAAATTCCTGAGACGATAACCCTGCGGTTTCTTTTTTTTTAAAATTGTGTTTTTATCCAGTTGCTACAACATTCTTTCAATGGTAGTAATTATGCCAGGACGCTATTTTGAGACCTGTGAACCGAATTAAATCCCCGATTAGCGCTCAACGCTGTAGTAATGGTGAAGCAGGAGAATGGGTTCATATTACTCTCAATCATAAAAAAACCAAAAACTATTGTATATTAGAAATCGTTATATGAATTCCAGTTCCTTTTATTAGTACGCATTGTTACGAGGAAATCAATGAAGAGAAATATCCAGATTGAAGCATTAGCCCAGATTCCTTTGGAGAAACAACAAATTGAACTTGTCGAGCGCAAATGTCTCGGTCATCCGGACAGTATGGCCGATGGCATTGCAGAATCAATCAGCAGGGCGCTCTGTAAGGAATATCTCGATGAGTTCGGCGCTATCCTGCACCACAATACCGACCAGGGGGAAATCGTGGCTGGCGAATCCAGCCCGAAGTTCGGTGGGGGTAAGGTTATACGGCCGATTTTTATCCTGATTGACGGCCGTGCAACAAAACGTTTCAACGATGTATCTATTCCTACCGATGCGATTGCCGTTGAAGCGACACGGAATTATCTCCGCACCCATTTCAAGACCTTAAATATGGAACGGGATGTCATTATGGACTGCCGGCTGGGAACAGGTTCGACCGATCTCCGCGATGTTTTCAAGCCACACAACGGGAGAGTCCCAAGAGCAAATGATACTTCATTTGGTGTCGGACATGCCCCGTTTTCTGATGTTGAAAATATTGTTAAGAGCGTCAGCAATTTTATTGATGAGAAACTGCGGCCGAAGTATCCCGCGATTGGGCAGGATATCAAAATCATGGGACTGCGCGACGGGAACACTATCACCCTGACCGTTGCCTGTGCGATTGTCGACAGGTACTGTGCAGATATCCAGCAATATACAGAATACATGGAGATCCTCAAAGAACAGATCGGCAGAGTGGCCAAAAAGAGCACGAAACGCAAGGTAGTTGTCCATCTCAATACGGGTGATAACATCAGGAATGAGAGCATCTACCTGACCGTTACCGGCACCTCGGCTGAAATGGGCGATGATGGTTCGGTCGGACGCGGAAACCGCTGCAACGGGCTTATCACTCCCAACCGCCCGATGAGCATGGAGGCGACGAGCGGGAAGAATCCGATCAACCATGTCGGCAAGATCTATAACCTGCTTTCAACGCAGATTGCCACCGATTGTGCAGAACAGGTTGAGGGGATTGAAGAGATGTATGTCCGTCTCCTTTCCCAGATCGGACAGCCCATTGACCGCCCGCTTATGGCAAGTGTGCAGGTACTGCCCGTGCAGGGTGTCAAAATGCAGAAGATCCAGGGTGAAATTAACGGGATTGTAGATCACTGGCTCGAGAACGTAACCGATATTACCCAGAAGGTAATCAGCGGCGAGCTCAAGACATTCTGATGGCACATGGCAAAACAGGTAAAATACGGCCAGAAAAAAAGTGACCCGTCCTCTCTTTTTACGATTGTACGACTTGCAATTCCTAATAAGGGCAGGATTGCAGCACCGATTATGGATCTTGTAGAGAAGAGCGGGCTCCACCTCCCCGAAATCGGGGAAAGACGGCTGATAACAAAGACACTTGACCCGCACGTCGAGATCCTGTTTGCCCGACCGGTTGATATTCCCGAATACGTGGCCACAGGTGCGGCAGATCTCGGGATCACCGGCCATGACCTGGTGATCGAGCGGGAATCGGATGTAGAAGATCTCCTGGATCTCCCGTTCGGGAAGGCAAAACTTGTGCTTGCCGTGCACGAGGATTCAGCGATAAATTCGGTAAAACAGCTCGAGGGGATGAAAGTTGCCACCGAATTTCCGGTGATCACCAGAGCGTACTTTAAAAAACATAATGTGAACGTTAACGTTGTGCTGGTGGGGGGAGCCTGTGAGGCGACACCGCACCTGGGGATTGCCGATGCGATCATTGACCTTTCGAGTTCGGGAACAACCTTAAAGACCAACCGTCTCCGGGTCATCGATGAGGTGATGGAGACCTCCACGCACCTGATCGCCAACAAGGAATCCCTCAGGACAAAAAAAGAGAAGATCGATGAGATTCACCTGGCCCTGGAGAGTGTCATACGGGCACGCGGGCAATGTTACCTGATGATGAACGTGAAGCGCACATCCCTTGAAGCAGTAAAACGAGTACTGCCCGGGCTCTCGGGTCCCACCGTCATGGATGTTGCATCGAGTGAAAACCTCGTTGCAGTGCATGCTGTCGTAAACGAGGAACGGGTCTATTCCCTGATAAACTCCCTTAAGCGTGCGGGTGCAAAGGATATTCTCGTGATGGCGATCCAACGGATGATCCGCTGAGTCTTATGCGCATTTTTCCTGCTGTTGATATCCTGGGAGGGCGGTGTGTCCAGCTGGTGCAGGGGAAGCGCGAGAGTGCGACAGTGTTTGGAGACCCGCTTACCTGTGCAACCCGGTGGCTTGAAGAAGGGGCAGATGCGCTCCATGTGGTGAATCTTGACGGGGCATTTGGGAGTTGTGCAAAAAATGCAGAGCTTATTGTTGATTTGATCCAAAAAACGGGTGTCGAGATAGAGCTGGGCGGGGGTATCCGCTCGATCGAAGATGCTTCGCACTGGCTGAAGACCGGCGTTTCGCGGATCATCATCTCCACGCTTGCCACCCGGAAACCTGAGAGTATACGGATTCTTGCCGATGAGTACGGGAGCGATCGGGTCATGGCAGGTGTCGATGCAAAAGGCGGTCAGATTGCGGTGCACGGCTGGCAGGAGACAGCAGGGAACTACCTTGACTGGGCATTTCGGTTCGAGGAACTGGGTGCAGGTTCCCTTCTCTATACCAATGTCGATGTTGAAGGATTGCAGCAGGGTGTCCTGTTCGAGCCGGTCAGGCGCCTGATCGATCATGTGCATATTCCGGTGGTTGTTGCCGGTGGTGTATCTGCCCGATCGGATGTAGCCGGTTTGCGGGATGCCGGGGCGTTCGGAGCGGTGCTCGGTTCTGCCCTTTATAGCGGGAAGATCACCCTTAAAGAGGCGCTGGAGGAATGTCAATGAGGAATGTTACTGTAAAGCGGGAAACAAAAGAGACAAATATCACGATCAAACTGAACCCTGACGGCACCGGAAAGGTATCGGTTAACAGCGGTGTGCCGTTCTTTGACCACATGCTCACCGCGATGGCAAAGCACGGGGGGTTCGATCTCACCTGCATCGCCAAAGGCGACCTCGGGGTGGATTGTCATCATACTATCGAAGACATCGGGATTGTACTCGGGGATGCCGTGAAGCAGGCAATCGGTGACGGCAGGGGTATCCAACGCTTTGCCCACGCAATAATTCCCATGGATGAATCTATAGCAACCGCAGTACTCGACTGCGGGGGCAGGGGATACCTTGTTTTTACCGGTGCCTTTGGCAACAGGACTATCGGGAACATCCCCGCAGACATCTTCGAGCATTTCTTTTACAGCATGTGCACCCGGGCCGGCATCACCGCCCATGTCGCATTTTCCGGTAAAAACGATCACCACCAGTGCGAAGCCTTGTTCAAGGCGTTCGGGATTGCACTTGGGCAGGCGCTCTCGATGAGCGGGGATAAAAAAATAATCCGGAGTACGAAGGGGAAGTTTTAAAAAAAATCAGATGAATTTCTCTATCCATATTGCATTAAAATCACTCCTTTTCTCCCCTCTTTACAAACTGCGGCTCTGTAGAAAACCTGATTTTGTTCATCTTTTTGTTGACTAAAAAAAAATATGAAGGTGACCCCCTCTCTCCCCCAGAGGGGGAGGCAGCCCAAGGGGTGTATCCCCTTGACCCCCTTTTACAATCTGGTTAACCTTATGAGAGGTAATCGCAATGTGGGGGGATGCCCAAGCGGCGGGGGCGGAGGTGAAGCCGAAGCCCTCAAGAGCGTTATAATTTAATTTTTCTGAGCATTTCTACAGAGCCCAAACCGCCAGCATTTATAATAAAAGCCGTTGTTTACCGTGAAGTGGATCCTGCCCTCATCGGACTCGCCATACTGGCAGGGATGGTGAAAATTCCCTTTTCCCCTTCCGGTTCAAAGGACCGTAAGGTGTAGAAAAACTAATTAAAACCAGAATATTCGAGGAAAAAAGAGTTGATGTTAGGACTTTGAAGCCAGGTCAACGTCTTCTTTCTTGATCGTCTTTCTTCCGGCATGCTCGGCAAGCTTGTTTGCTTCCTTGGTGAGCGTTGCGATGTACTTCTCTGCCCTGACGACAAGGGCTTCAGCTGCATCGCTGCCTACTCTTTCAGCTCCGTTTTTCTTTGCAATCCTTACAACTGCGGCAATTGGTAAATCGGCCATTTTTCTTACCTCAAAAGGAAAGTCAATTGGTATATATAAATACTTTTTGGGAAAATGCCCCATTTTACCCAGCATTACGATATTGGGAGGCATCCTGTTAAGCAAGTGGAAAATGAAGCGCAAAATTTCGCAGAATATTTTTTAATCTTATTAAATCGCTGTATATCCAAAACAGGCTGATTATA
>PLLR01000109.1:5877-9407 GCA_003141335.1 Methanoregula sp.
ACAGCATCCTCAATCAGGATTTCGCAGTGTTCTGCATCACCAAGCCGTGCTACCAGTTCTGCCTCAGCCATGCTGGCATCCACCTGGCTGTGCCTGCCGACATCCCCCAGCCTGCCGCCGGAAAGGACACCGACTTTTGGTAAAAGACCGAATTTTTGTGCAATCAGGCGCCCTTTTTTTATCAGTTCAAGTTTTTCAGGTACTGTCCATCCCTCATCTACACCTACCGGCGTAAGAAGGAATTTTTTACCGTTCACGGTTTCCAGCAGCGCGATGCGTTCAAGATGATCGACCCCTTCTGCTTTTTTTAACGCCCGGAGCGTTGTATTTGAAGGAAGCGTCCCCCGCACCGCAGCATCAACCCTGCCAGCCACAAGGTCATCGATGAGTGCCTGTTCAGGATTCGCGTGCTCAACGATCTGAACGGCAGCGTTCCGTATGGTTTTTTTATCAACAACCCCGGATCGGCAGTAACAGACCGTGATAAAATTCCCGCTCACGCGGTTTGCACTATCAATGACTTTTTGTGCATCTTTGTCAATCCCGATGCCGATGCGTCTTACCGTGCCAGACATGCAACGTCCTCATCAGAAAGGTGCATGATCCCATCATCGATAAAATCAAAGACCTGCGTTTCCTGCCCGTCATAGGTGATACGCAGTTCCCGGGTATTGTTGACGCTTCCTATCTCCAGTGCCGTCATTCCAACACCGGCAAAGAGCCCGATGAGCTCCTTTACCTGTTCTTTTTTAGTGGTCAGGATAAAGCCCATGCCCGGGTACATCCGTACCCATTGCTCAAAAGTCATATTGTTTGCGGCCAGGTTCGGCTTTGGGATCAATCCAAGGTCGATCTCGGCTCCCTTCCCACTGACTTCCAGGAGCATTCCCAGTGTCCCGATAAGGCCGGGATTGCTGATATCCTTGCCTGCAGATACCAGGTGACGTTTGCCGATCTCTTCCATTACGGCAATCTGCGCCCTGACTTCTGCAGCGGATTTCATGGTGACCGAGTCCCAGTTGAGTGAACAGGAAGGATGGACACGCCCGGAGAGATCGATTGCGGCAACCACGCTGTCCCCCACTTTTGCCGTATGGCTGTAGATGATCGAGTCAAGCCGGGCTGAACCAAGAATTGAGACATCGATGACACTGTATGGAGCATCCGGGTGCAAATGTCCGCCAACGATCGGCACGCCAAATTGTGCGGATGCGTCATGCATCCCTTTTACCACGAGTTCCTGCACCGTGGTTTTTGCAATCGAGAATATATCAACCATTGCGATGGGGTGCCCCCCCATTGCCGCGATGTCATGAATATTGACGAGCACTGAACAGTATCCCGCCCAGTACGGGTCCGCTTCCATGAGTTTGCTCCAGATACCGTCAGCTGCAAGGAGGAGCGCCTCACCGTTGTGCTCGATTACCGCTGCATCCTCACCGAATGAGGCGACAACATGAGGAGCGTCGATCTTTAAAGCCCTGACCATCTCGCCGATGGAATGCTTCCTCCTGACCCCCTCATATTCCCTGACTATTTTTGCAATCGTCTCTGTGGAGCAGCTGTGGACCACGGTATCACCCTAAAGAATGGATTAATGACTAGTACGTCTATCCTAGTTTCATTTCATCAGAGATAATTTATTTGATATACAGTCAACGTGTCTGTATGGACTGGGCAGAAAAGTACCGTCCCGCACGGCTTGAAGATATCGTCGGCAACACGACCGCACTACGGCAGATTGCGGAGTGGGCGAGGAACTGGACAAAGAAATCCAAGCCGCTGCTCATCTATGGAAAGCCCGGTATCGGTAAGACGTCCAGTGCACACGCGCTTGCCAATGATATGGGATGGGACGTTGTTGAGCTCAACGCCAGTGACCAGCGGACTGCGGCAGTCATTGAGCATATTGCCGGGGTCGGGAGCATCACAGCAAGCCTCACGGGGTCATCCCGTAAACTGATCATTTTAGATGAAGCGGATAATCTGCAGGGAACCGCTGACCGGGGGGGAGCAAAGGCGATCATCGAGTGCATCCGGAACGCCCGGCAGCCGATGATCCTGATCGCCAACGATCTCTACGGGCTCTCACCGGAACTACGGTTCCGCTGCGAACCGGTCCAGTTCAAGGCAATTCCCGCCCGCTCCATCGGACCACGGCTCAAATATCTCTGTGCCGCAGAAAAGATTACCTGCAGTGACTCCGCCATCCGCTCAATTGCGGAGAGTGCCGGGGGGGACATCCGGTCAGCGGTTAACATGCTCTATGCCTCGGCCATTGGCAGGGACCGGCTTGAAGATTTACAGGTGCACACATCCCAGAAAGATGAACGCGTCTCGATCTTCAGCCTGATCACCGCCATTTTCCATAAGACTACGGATGAAGACCTGATGAGACTCTCGTATGATGTTGATGATACACCCGAGACGATCGAGCAGTGGGTGGAAGGCAACGTGCACCTGCTCCCGACACCGTCAGCGGTTACCGAGGGATACCGCCACCTCTCGCGGGCGGACGAATATCTTGGGTATACGTATCGCAGGCAATACTATACGCTCTGGCGGTATGCGATGGCGATTATGTTGCTGGGTGTTGCTGATGCTTCGGAAGGAAAAGGCATCCATACACGGATCATGCCGCCGGAACGGTGGCAGAAAATGTCAACGGCAAAAAAGCAGAAAGCTATCAGGATCATTACGCTCAACAAGATTGCCGGCGTCATGCATATCCCGCAAAATACCCTGCGTGAGAAATACCTCGACATCCTTTCCCTGCTGGTTGAACATGACCCTGCTGCCTATGCGCGTAACCTGATGTTCGATGCCGATCAGCTCAATTTCTTCCTGCATGACAAGGCGCGCTCAACTGAGATTATAAAATCCCTGCTCCCGGAAGAAAAGGCGGGAGAAAAAGAGCAGCAGAAAAAATCCAAAAAAGAAAAATTACAAAAACCCGGGCAACGGGAGCTGGAGGAACCCTCCCCATCTCCTGAACAAGCCGGGAAAAAACCGCTACCCCGGTCCCAGTCAACGCTGTTTGATGGTTTCAAAAAGATTGAAAATAGCGGTGGAGAATGACACCGCAGTCAATTTTTTCGCCACCGTTACCATAGGATTCAAAGCCCAGGTGATAGACGAGAAGATCGCAGTTGATTGTACGGGCAAGCGCGATTAAGGGGGGGATCATTTCGATGGCAGGGCGGATCGCGTAGATGAGATCCACACCTTTATACCAGGAAATATCCGGCGAGAAAATATCATCGATCCTGAAGGTGAGCCATTCGGGAACCGGCACATCCCTGACATCGGTGCAGCGAATGGATAGTCCGGCATCATGGAGTATGCGTGCTACCACCATGTTCTTACCGATCCCGACCTCAACGGCATTGGTGTAGTGCTTCACCATATATTCGCCGATGCACGTCTCAATATGTTTATAGGAGCCCATTCTAACAGAATATAGCGATGCATATCCATATTTTTTGGGATTCTCTCTCCCCCGCGGGCCTCCAGATGCCTGTTACCCGCAA
>PLLR01000069.1 GCA_003141335.1 Methanoregula sp.
TATGATAAATTTATCAAACGAAGATCCACGGATAGCGAAATGTGGGTGGAGAAGACCCGCCGGGTGTTCGACTTCGATGAATCCTCTTGCGGCAAATTATCTCATATCCGACCTCACTTAGACCAACTCTCTGCTAGGGTGCCGGAGAATATCACACCATACATTTCAGGACGGGATAACTCTGTGAATCCCTATGAGGAATTTCGACACTTGAGAAGTACGACACCACAAATCCCCGATGATAATCCCTGACCCGGGAATCAGAAAAAATAGAAAATGGGGGGTTGGTAAGATTTGAACTCACGATCGACTTTGTCTCTCCAACCTGCATCAGTGCTCCAACGGGTCATCATCTTTTATCAGCAGACCCATTGTTCATCATCTGAAAAGACGAGCCCAGTGCCATCCGCCCCGGGAACACAACAGTTGGTACCGGTCAGACAAGCAGCTGGCCGGACGATATGTGGACTGCATGCCCCCCTAAGATGACCCGGTCGCCGTGCAGGGTGACCCTCACGGTCCCGCCCCGGGCTGAGCACTGAAACCCGTCAAGCTCTGTTTTTTTGAGTTTTTCTCCCCAGTAAGGCCCGAGACAGCAGTGGGCTGAGCCGGTGACCGGATCTTCCGGGACTCCGACAGCAGGTGCGAAAAACCGGGAGACGAAATCAAAATGCGGGAGATCGGAAACCGCAGTAACGATGATACCACGCGTCGAAAACCCAGCGAGTGCAGCCATATCGGGTTCAAGTGTGCAGAGGTCTGCCGCTGACGGGAGCTCGGCAAGGATATCAAACCGGTTCCGCCCCACAAAGACCGGGGAGACACCCAGTGCCCGGTCAAGGCCGGGAACTGATGCCCCGGAAATAACAGGCTCGGCAGGAAAATCAATAGTTATCCAGTCCCCGTCCTTTTGTGCAGTAAGCGTTCCCGATCGCGTCTCAAATGCGATCGCTGATCCCGGTTTCTCGTGACCAGCTGTCCACAGGGTAAATGCTGCTGCGAGCGTCGCGTGGCCGCAGAGGTCCACCTCGCGTTCCGGGGTAAACCACCGCAGGTTCCAGCCGCCCTGACCGGGATGCAGGAACGCGGTCTCGGAATGCTTCATCTCCCCGGCTACCTGCTGCATCCAGACGGGATCGGCCGGCCCGTCCATAATGCAGACTGCCGCAGTGTTTCCGCGAAATGGGGTACCGGTAAAGGCATCTACCAGATGCAGCTCATGACTCATGATAGTGAGATGGCATTTTGAACGCTTATAGCTGATCGGGCACCATGGTCAGGTGATTTGATTATTATGGAGATCTTCTTCAGGTGATCAACCCGTTATGGCGTGCCTGGCCAGTACAACAGAACATAAGTGTACTTTTACGAGAACTAAAAAACCGCGTCCGGTTTGTTATCGTGATCCGCATATTGCCGGTTAAAGATATAATAAGAAAATGTGGGGTTGGTGAGATTTGAACTCACGATCGACGGGTCTCTCCGACATGCATCAGTGCTCCAACGGATCATCATCAAACATCGAATCTCGTATGAGTATATCGATGCTCTCCCTAACCTTACGGTCAGAAAGATTAATTCAGCAGACCCATTGTTCATCATCTGCGAGCACAAAGAACGCAAAGACCGCTGGAGCCCGTCGCCATTCCGGGCTAGGCCACAACCCCTCAGTCACGCGGGAACATCCCTTTATTCCAGAGCTGACTGTACAGAATCGCGCTAAATTAATTTAATAGTTTTCCTTTTTNNTCTGTGCATGGGTGAAAGTAAAGGAAGGATATATGCTGACCGAACAGGAGGTCAGGGATTTCTGTAAGGATAAAATTGCCCACTTCAAGACCCCACGATATGTGATGTTTGTCAACGATTTTCCGATGGGTGTCACGGGCAAGATACAGAAATTCAGGATGCGGGAAGATTCTATCAGGACACTCGGACTTCATGAGGAGGATAAGATCGAAACTGCATGATTTTTTGGAATTACCTGTAGTTACCATGTATCATGAAAACAGGCACGATGTAGTAAAAGCTGCAAGCATACAAGAAAATAGTATTGGGGCATTTGTAAATTACTCTATTGAGATCTGCCGGCAATCCGACAGATACCAGGAAGCTGCTCAGGGTGGTGCAAAATTATCATTATTTTTTGTGTGAAGCCCAGTCACATCAGGAACGTTTTTTTCAATAATCCCTGTCAACAAATACTATTTGAAAAACTNNACAACAATTATTCCTGCAAACCATGTGAGGGTGGTACCTGATGAGAACTATCGGAATATTTTCATGCATACTACTGATTCTTTGTCTGTGTCTGATTGCTCCTGCAATGGCAGGAACCAAATACATGGCCGGAAGCCCGCAACTTTCAGCGCACATATCCGGAACGAATGAATTCAGCCCGGGACAAGAGGTGCAGCTCACCGTTGTTATTGAAAATACCGGGCTCAATGAATTAAAGTTTATCCAATCCGGGATTGTTGACCGCGATGATCTCCCCAACACGGCAAAGTTCCTGACAGTGGCTCTCAATTCCGGTACTGCACCCCTCGTCATCAAATCTGATCCCCAGATGCTTGGAGATGTCAAAGGTGCAAGCAGCGTGAATGCAGTATTTACCATAAAAATCAAATCTGATGCTGCAGCGGGCAGTTACATGCTTCCTCTCACGCTGAATTACACCTACCTGTACCTGGCAGAACAATATGGCGTTGATACCATCCAGTATACCTATAAACAAATCGATGAAAGTATCGAGATTCCCCTACAAATCAAATCTGATGTTTCTATCGATGTCCTGTCGGCAATCCCTGAATACCTGAATGTTGGAACCGAGGGGTATCTCGATATGAAAATACAAAATACGGGTTCGGAGGATGGTACAAAAGCCATTGTAAAAATTCTCCGCAATGGCAACAGTCCGATAGTGCCGACTGACAGCAGTGTTTATATCGGAGATTTCCCGTCGGGGAGCATTGCTGAATGCAGATATAAAGTTTCAATATCCGGTGATGCAGAGCACCAGACCTATCCTGTTGATGTCGTGGTGGTCTATAAGAACGATGAGGGAGACTTTGTCACGTCACGCAACGATACCATCGGGATACCCATCGGGGGAAAAGTGGATTTTATGGTCATTTCACCTCCTGCAGATATAAATCCCGGCAATAAAAAAATCATCAGCGTGGAGTACAAAAACACCGGTGAAACCACCATCTACAGCGCACAGAGCAGAATAAGTGCCGTCGATCCATTCACGAGTAATGATGATATTGCGTATCTCGGAGATCTCAAGCCCGGCGAATCTGCCGTTGCATCATACGAAGTGAGTGTCGATCGTTCGGCTACAATAAAAGAATATGGACTCGACTCTGAGATCAGGTACCGGGATGCACTTGATAATACCTACATATCTGACACCATGAAAGTGAAAATAAACGTGAATTCACCGGCCGGAATGACCGCTGTTCTCTCAAACCCTGTTTACCTCTCGATTATTGTTGCAGG
>PLLR01000075.1:0-236 GCA_003141335.1 Methanoregula sp.
CAAAAAAATGGAATGTGCCAAGTATTTAACGATAAATCCTACGACTGATCTTAAAATTTAAAGAACAGGTACAGCGCGACTGCAAATACTCCCCCGCCCATAGTTGCGAGCAGATTAGTACCTGCATTCCCTAAAAATCCCCGGTTCTCCAATGTCGCTCCAACAAGGCTGTCAATATTGGTACCGACAAAACCCGCAAGCGTGCATATAATCATCATTTCAGGAGTTATCACGTT
>PLLR01000075.1:280-3707 GCA_003141335.1 Methanoregula sp.
GCCACACAACCGACATACATGACAATAAAGACCGGCTGCTGAAAAACGCCGAAAAGAACTGCCGCAGCTGCTGCAATTATCCCATTTGCAAAAACATTCCGGTACCCCCGTGCCCCGCCACGTCCCTGCTCGACACCAATCCGTTTCTTATACTCAAATTTATATCTGGTCGCAGCAGAGCCAAGGATGAAGAAGGATAGCATAATCAAAAACCATTGTGTACCCTGTGGAGCGGCAAAAACCAGCAGGATAATCCCGATAAGTGCGGCAGAGAAGAGACCGGAAAGATCTGCGGTTTTTGCCCGGAATGCAAAATATCCGAAAGTAAACCCGACAATAACTGCCATAACCACCATCAGCAGGTCTGCCTGGTAGTTAAGCTCCCGGATAAGCCACATCGTCATAGCGATCCCGAGCGCTTCGATAACCAGCGAGTCCTCATACTTGATCAGGATGGTTTTTAGGAGGACTGCAGCGATGATTCCAAAAGTGACCGCTAAGAAAAAATCTTCTTTGAGATAGGCGATAACGAGCACGCCCGCCCATGCCGTAGAGATGATATAATAGAGATAGGTGTTTAAGTCATCGGCACCCTGCTGGAAGACAAGTTCTCCTAAAATAAGCATGGCAAGTGTGCAGCAGAATACAAACAGAGGAAGAAGCGTAACGCCGTACAGCAAGGCAATTACACAAAAAGAGTACGCAAGATAACGGGTGTCAAAAAAACGCCAGAGGATAAGCGCAAAGAGAATAACGATCAGGCTCATGAGCCATGCGGGCTGGATATAGGGGGCGACGAGGATGACACCTCCGACAAGCCCTGACGCGTATCCCAGTCCTCGTTGCCTCTCCATTTGTCAATCATTTGTCTTTTGAAGCAAAAAGAGTTTTATCGTGGCCGCATCTCTTTAAAAAATCAACTGCCGGCACTACTTCGTCATGTCAAAAAAACCAGGATACGATCACTATATTTTATTTCACAACCAACCTTCTCCCGAATGGTATCATCTGATCAACTGCCGAAAAACTACGATTTCGCTGAGGTGGAGGAGCGCTGGCGCGGCACCTGGCGCGATGAAGATCACTATTTTGACAAAAACTCAAAAAAACCGCAGTTTGTGATCGATACGCCCCCGCCTTACCCTACAGGCAACTTCCACATCGGCAATGCATTAAACTGGTGCTATATCGACTTTTTTGCCCGCTATAAACGTATGAAAGGTTTTAACGTAATGTTCCCCCAGGGGTGGGACTGCCATGGTCTGCCCACGGAAGTGAAAGTCGAAGAACTCAACCATATCACAAAAAACGATGTTTCCCGTGAAGAGTTCCGGCGGATGTGCCATGAACTCACCGGGAAAAACATTTCCCTGATGCGGCTTACGCTCCGCAAGATGGCGTTCTCCATAGACTGGAGTAACGAGTACATAACGATGATGCCGGATTACTATAGCAAAACGCAGCTCTCATTCCTGCGCATGCAAAAAGCCGGCTACATCTACCAGAGTGAACACCCGGTGAATTACTGTATCCGGTGCGAGACAGCGATTGCGTTTGCCGAGGTTGCGTATGATGACCGGGAGACGCAGCTGAATTATTTTGACTTTCAGGGAGTGGAGATTGCAACCACCCGCCCCGAGCTCCTTGCTGCCTGTGTGGCAGTTGCGGTGCACCCGGCAGACGAACGATACCATCTCTTAAAAGACACAAAGATGACAGTCCCGCTGTTCGGTCACGAAGTTCCGGTTGTGCAGGATGAAGCAGTTGACCCTGCATTTGGTTCTGGCGCAGTCATGATTTGTACGTTTGGTGACAAACAGGACGTTCACTGGTGGAAGCAGCACAACCTCGCGCTGCGCAAGGCAATTGATCGGCAGGGGAGGATGACCGGCATTGCAGGCAAATACAAGGGCATGAATACCACCGAGTGCCGCACTGCAATCCTTGCCGATATGAAATCCCAAAAAATTCTCAAACGCCAGGAGAAGCTGGCCCAGCGTGTCGGAACCTGCTGGCGCTGCAAGACTCCCATCGAGATCCTGTCAGAGCGCCAGTGGTTCGTGAAGATTAAACCCGACGAGATCCAGAAGGCTGCTCACGAGATTACCTGGTATCCTGAGCACATGCTCCGCAGGATGGAGAACTGGGTGGAGCAGATGGAATGGGACTGGTGCATCTCCCGGCAGCGGATCTTTGCAACACCGATCCCGGTCTGGTTCTGTACAAAATGTGGTGAGATGGTGACACCTGACGAAAAGGATCTGCCTGTTGATCCAACGCTGGTACAACCGAAACATCCCTGCAAAAAATGCGGGAATAATGATTTTGCCGGAGAAGCTGACGTTCTTGATACCTGGATGGACTCATCCATCTCTGTCCTCAACGTGACCGGTTGGGACGGAAGCGGGACACCCCCCTACTTCCCCGCCCAGATCCGTCCCCAGGGACACGACATCATACGGACATGGGCATTCTATACAATCCTGCGTTCAGTCGCACTCACCGGAAAAAAGCCATGGGAAGAGATCCTTGTCAACGGTATGGTGCTGGGTGAAGACGGTTTTAAGATGAGCAAAAGCCGTGGCAACATCATCGTACCTGAAGAAATTCTCGTGAAGTATGGCGCTGATGCGCTACGACAGTGGGCAGCCATGGGAGCGGCAACCGGTTCTGATATCATGTTCAACTGGAACGATGTTGTTGCTGCATCCCGGTTCCAGACCAAGATGTGGAACATTGCCAGGTTTGCCCTGCTCCAGCTGGAGAAGGAAGGATTTGATCCAAACGCACCGGTTACTGCCCTTGCCGACAGGTGGCTGCTCGTACGACTCTCGGACACGATCCAGCAGGTGAGTGCTGCGATGGAGTGCTACCAGTTTGACACTGCTCTCAAGGCAATCAGGGAGTTTGCCTGGGATATTCTTGCCGATAATTACATCGAGCTGGTCAAGGGCAGGTTGTATACCGGTGAGGCATCCCGCAGGAGTGCGCTCCTCGTACTCCATACGGCATTTGATGCGCTCTGCAAAATGCTCGCACCCTTCACCCCCTACTTTGCTGAAGAGTGTTATTTGCACCTGCACAAAGGTGCAAGCGTCCACAAGCAGCCATGGGTATCCTTCACGTATGAGGACGAAGCCGCGAGATGCGAAGGCAACCTGCTCGTGCAGCTGGTAGCAGAAGTGCGCAAATACAAGCATGATTCGGGTCTTGCACTCAATGCGCCCCTTGGCAAAGTGACGATCTACGCTCCGCACACGGTTGATGATGAAGGAGATACCGGGCGCACGCTCAATGCGGATGTCCACTGGCGGACCGATGCGGTAAAACTCGAGCGGGTGATCACGGGTATCGATTTCAACCGTGCAGTAATCGGACCCGTATTCCGCAAACAGGCACAGGCGTTTATGACCGCGGTAACAGCATT
>PLLR01000075.1:3729-8188 GCA_003141335.1 Methanoregula sp.
CAGCAACAAACTGTGCAATCTCCTCTTTTTCTTTCATTGCATCCACGATAACAAACCGTGACGGGTCTGCACGGGCGAATTCTAAGTAATTGTCCTGGACTTTTTCAAGCACTTCACGCTTCTCGAAATGCTCGCGCTCGTTTGTGGGTTTGAGACGGGCAAGAGCTTCATCGATCGGGAGTACACAGAGAAATGTTTTATCCGGAACGATTGACCAGCCGTTATGCATCGCCCGCAACCATTCCTCCGGTTTTTGTATCACGCCTTTTAAGGTGACTGCCTGGTAGGCGTACCGGCTGTCGCTGTACCGGTCAGAAATTACCAGTTTACCATCCGCAAGCGCAGGGCGGATAATTTTTGCGAGATGGGCTGCATGGTCAGCAACAAAGAGGGTTGCTTCCGTTACGGGATCTATCTGTTCTGCTATCGCCCGGCGTACTGATTCACCTACCCATGTGGCTCCCGGCTCGCGGGTAAAGACCGGATTGAGGTCGGCAAGCAATACCTTCAGTGCGAGATGCAATGTGCTCTTCCCGCTTCCATCAATTCCCTCAAGTGTGATTAACAACAGCTTCCCCTCCGTATCCATTCGATCGGGACAATGCCCTTATGCAGGGCAGTACTGATGATAGCTCCGTCAAATCCTGAACTGCTGATTATTTCAAGGTCTTCAAGCGTTGCGACACCTCCCCCGTAATAGAGCCGCAGATCATAGGCCTTGCGCATTTTTTTTAACATTGTTTGATCTATACCGCCCTGTGTGCCAACAGCACTGACATTGAGCAGGATACAGCCGTCAAAATCCCAGCGTCGGGCTGATGCCAGCACATCCACGGGATCTTTGCCACAGGGAATCACCCGCCCGTCTTTTACATCAATGCTGAGGATACCTCCCCGATATCCTGACAGATCGCTACCAGCAGTCTCGGTCCCGACAATATTCACGATATTCTCACCCTCCAGCAAATCAGACGGAGAATGACAACCCCGGTCAACATAACAGCACCCGACCAGCTGTGCGCACTGCCGGATAACCGCATCATGAGATCCGGTTCCTGAAATTCGATCGAGATCAGCAATATAGAGAAATCTGGGTTCGATAGCTGTGACAAAACCAAGGGGTTCTGCCGTTGGAGACCAGCCCCAATCAAGCGGTTTATAGGTAGCCCGTTGCCCGGATTTGCCGTGAACGACCAGATTTTGCTGCAAATCCATAGCAAGAAATAGTTCCATAGGCGAACGCAATCACTATTAGGATAAAAGATCATTAAACTTTATGCAATTGTTGGTCAGCCCCAGCACAATCGACGAGGCAAAGCATTCCCTTGCTGCTGACATCATCGATGTCAAAAAACCTTCAGAGGGCTCTCTTGGCGCCAACTTTCCCTGGGTGATACGGGAGATCAAAACACTTTCAGCCAAACCATTGAGTGCGGCAATCGGGGACTTTGACTACAAACCGGGCGGGGCTTCACTGGCTGCCTACGGGGCTGCCTGTGCCGGGGCTGACTATGTGAAGATCGGGCTTGCTTTTGACGGGCAGGAGAGGGCGCGTGACGTGATACGGGCGGTCGTTAAGGCAGTAAAAGATGAATTCCCCAAAAAATATGTCGTGATTGCTGCCTACTCGGATTACCAGCGCATGCATTCCATCTCGCCGTTTGAGATGGCACCCATTGCTGCTGAGTGCGGTGCTGATGTTGCCATGATCGATACCGGCATCAAGGATCGCCAGAGCATCTTTGCATTCATGAATGAAGTGGCTCTCATTTCATTTACTGATTCGAACGAAAAGCTCGGACTCGGAACAGCTCTTGCCGGTGCACTGAAATTTGAAGATATTGATGCGCTAAAAAGGATCAACCCGGATATAATCGGTGTGCGGGGGATGGTCTGTGGGGGCGACCGGAACGCAACTGTCCGTGAAGACCTCATAAAAACCGCACTTGCCATGATCAGGTGATTTATGTACGTCGAGAAACTGGATGTGCCACTCTCTTTAACCTTTGATGATGTGCTGCTCGAACCCCAGGCCTCCTGGCTTGAACCGGCTGAAGCAGATACCCGCTCGAAGTTTTCGAAAAATATCCCGGTAAATATCCCGCTTGTGTCTGCTGCAATGGACACGGTTACTGAAGCACCTATGGCTATAGCTCTCGCCCGTGAAGGCGGGATCGGTGTTATCCACCGGAACATGACCGCTGATCATGAGCTGCAGGAAGTCATTTTTGTCAAACAGGCAGAAGAACTGATTGACCGGGACGTGCTCTTTGTTGAGGATACCGCTACGGTCTCAGAAGCCGAGCGCCTGATGCAACAGTACAGTATCGGGGGGATTCCCGTTGTCAATAAAAGCAGGATTATCGGGATCGTGAGCCGGCGTGACGTTCGGGCTATTGTCTCCAAACGCGGCGATGAAAAGATCACCTCAATCATGACCAGGAAGCCGATTGTCGCTGATGAGGATATCACCGCGGAAAAGGCGCTTGAGATCATGTATACAAACAAGGTCGAACGCCTGCCGGTTGTGAATGGCAAGGGTAAACTTCTCGGCATTATAACGATGCAGGATATTTTAGAGAAACGCCAGTACCCGCTTGCAACCCGGGATAGGAAAGGTAACCTCCGCGTGGCTGCAGCTGTCGGACCGTTTGATTTTTCCCGGGCCGAATTGCTCGACCAGCACAACGTGGATGCGCTTGTTGTGGATTGCGCCCATGGCCATAATATGAAAGTTGTCGCAGCGGTCAAAGACATCAAGGGTAGCATGAAGGCAGAGATTATTGCCGGCAACATTGCGACCAGCGCAGCTGCAGAGGCACTGGTCAGCGCCGGTGTTGATGGGATAAAAGTCGGCATTGGCCCGGGCTCAATATGCACAACCCGGATTGTTGCAGGCACGGGCGTTCCCCAGATCACTGCAATAACGCAGGTGGCAGACATTGCCCGCAGTGCAGATATCCCCATAATCGCGGATGGCGGCGTACGGTTCAGCGGGGATGTGGCAAAGGCGATCGCAGCCGGTGCCGACACCGTGATGCTGGGCAGCATGTTTGCAGGCACGGATGAAGCCCCGGGTAAAGTGATCACGATCAAAGGGCGGCGGTATAAGCAGTACCGCGGTATGGGATCGCTGGGCGTCATGAGCACAGGGCAGTCGAGCGACCGGTACTTCCAGAAAAAGGATATTGGCAGCACCAAGTTTGTGCCAGAAGGTGTGGAAGGGGTCACCCCTTATGTGGGTCATGTCGGGGAAGTGATGTACCAGCTTGTCGGGGGACTCAAATCAGCAATGGGGTATACGGGTTCAAAGACGATCGGCGACATGCAGAAGAACGCAAAGTTTATCCGGATTACCAATGCCGGTATGACCGAGAGTCACCCGCATAATATTCTTATAACGGATGAAGCACCGAACTACCGGTTGTTTGAATAATATTTTTTTTTGAGAATCGCACTTCAAACGTTATTCATGGTTCCCGGGGGTCTGTTGAAATCCTGGAGAGAGAGAAGCAGTCGCTCTTGGGGGTTCTTTGCACATCGTGCTTCCGCCCCCGCCGCTCGGGCATCCCCCAATAGTGCGATAATCATCAGAAGGTTGATGAAAAACCTTAACAAAAGTGGGGGCAGGGGGATGCTCCCCGCATGCCTGCCTCCCCTCTGGGGGAGAGAGGGGGTCACCCTCCCAGCTGCCGCAGAGAATAAGCGAATTACACAGAAAAAGAGGATTTCAACAGAGCCGTTCCCGAATGAAAAACGGTAGTGTCTTCTTTTTTTGGTAATTTCACGGGAGTGAAGTTTCTGGCGCACTTACTGATTCAGCGATATCTTCACCTGGGGAGAAACACCAGGATTTTATTCCTGTACAATCCTGACCTTCACCTGTTTAAAATGCCGGTCGAAGGTATAGATTTCATCAATTCCCTGCCGTTCCATGATAATAACGGCAAGAGCGTCGTTAATGCTGACGGCGCTTTTCTGTGCGAGCCGGATACTTTCCCGGTAATCGTCGGCCGATACCGGTTCGACATTGATGGTGGGTTTCAGGAGAATTGCTGAAAGAAGATCGGCAGCAAACGATATTCCCGCAGCATCTTCCAGCACGTTTGCCACTTCGCTTAAGTGCACAGTGGTTGTAGTGACGGGCTCACCGGTATTCACCCGCAGGAAGATATTTTTTGCCGCAGTCTTCTTCCGCAGGACTGCATCCGGCAGGGAGGTCTTTGGCTTCAGGACCGCATAGATGAAGACATTGGTATCAATAAACCGCATCTTTCTTGAGTCCCTTGCGGAGCTTGTGGTAGTCGTCAAAATGTTCCGCGTCGACTTCCACGGCATCCACAAACCGTGACAGATCGGCGTCCGCAGGCCGGATCTCCAGCCGGTCATCCTCGTCAATGACAACTACGGAATTGGTCTTGAGCCGGTTCCGCCAGGATTTCGGCAGGATGATCCGCCC
>PLLR01000058.1 GCA_003141335.1 Methanoregula sp.
TTGCTGCCGCACGCGATGTCACAGAACAAAAAAAAGCAGAGGAAGAACAGTTGCGTCTGGCCGCCATCGTTGAACACTCGGAAGATGCAATCATTGGCAAGTCGCTGGACGGCATTATCCTAAGCTGGAATGCTGGTGCAGAGAGAATTTACGGCTACTCTGCGACAGAGGCGATTGGCCAGCATATATCAATGCTTGTTCCTTTGCATCAAATCGATGATATGGGACATATTCTTGGAAAGATCAGGAGTGGCGAACCGGTCCTTCATTATGAAACAGTACGCAGGAATAAGGAGAGCAGAGACCTCCATGTATCTCTGACTGTTTCGCCAATAAAGGATGTTAAAGGAAATTTGATTGGTGTATCTACAATTGCACGCGATATCACAGAACAAAAAAAAGCAGAGGAGATAATCAGGAGTGCCAATGCATATAACCGGAGTCTGATTGAGGCAAGCCTTGACCCGCTCGTCACTATTAATCCTGATGGAAAGATCAGTGACGTGAACGCTGCGACTGTGCGGGTTACCGGTCATTCACGGGAAGAACTGATCGGAACTGACTTTTCGAAATACTTCACCGAGCCAGAAAAGGCAAGAGCCGGGTACGAGAAAGTGTTCAGGGACGGACTGGTAACGGATTACGAGCTCGGGATCCGCCACAAGGACGGACATGTCACCCCGGTCATGTACAACGCAACAGTATACCGGGATGAATCCGGAAACGTCATTGGTGTCTTTGCTGCCGCACGCGATGTCACAAATTAGTTGAGGATGGAACAAGGAGCCACTGTACCTAGATCTTTGGCATGAAAATGAATTGAGCATTTTCATCAAACGTGCATGAAAGTCATTCTGACTTTAATACCCGTTTCGGTCAATAACATCAGACTTTTTTCGGATCAAATGATTTCTACCGAGCCCCAAAAGTCGTACATTTTATATAACTCATTTTCAATTTTTTTAAAAAATTATTGGGAATTATATACAGATTGCCTCTGACTTTGGGGGAGGTCAGTATATAATTCCAAAATAAAAAAGAGTTACTTACCGATTTTACTCAACAATCTGGCTCTCAGCGAACCGGTCCTCGCATGCCAGCAGGAACTCCGGAGTCATGTGCAGGCAATCCTTCGGGCAGATGTCATTGCACTGGGAGCAGAAGACGCACTGGGCGACATAGATGCGGACACGCTTTGTTGTTGGGAGAAATTCGATGGCATGAGCGGGGCAGACCTTCAGGCAGAGCTGGCATCCGATGCACGACTCCCGGTCATAAGTGATCTTTCCCCGGAATCCCGGGGGCACCGGCACGGGGGGGTTAATGACCGCCTCACCCTGTGCGACCTTTTGCAGGAATTTTGTCACCGAGGGCGGGAGGTAACGGGCCGGAAACGCGTTGGTAGCCGGTTTTTTGAAGAGCTGCCTGAGCAGTTCCGGCATCATGGGAAGGCGGACCATGGTCACACCACCCTCAGGAAATGATCAGCCATAACCAGCAGCAGGCCGGCAATGCCGATGAGGCTGAGATATATCCAGTACACCGAGACCACCTGGTTGATGCGGAACCGGGCCATGGAAACCCTGATCAGGCTTACCGCTACAAAAGCTACCAGCACCACCAGGACGAGGTAGAATAGCAGGTCAAGAACCGGTTGCAGGATGACCGGTGCCGGGAGTAATGCGGAGAGCCGGTAAGGGATAAAGAGCGCCACAACAAGCGAGGCCATGACCACGGTCTTCACACCCTGCGTGAGGGTGAAGAGGGCAAGGTTCTTTCCTGAATACTCCACCAGCACCCCGCCGGCAAGCTCCGTCTCGGCTTCCGGCGTATCGAAGGGGATGCGGGAGAGTTCTGCCGGGATGACAATGAGAAGGACGAAGAACAGGATAAGGACGCCAATAATCCCGAGCGGCCCCACAAGTCCCCAGACAGGGTTGGCCTGCACGCTTGCCAGCATGAAGGGGAGCGGGATCCCTGAAACGGCAAGTTTCCATGCAATGGTGATGATCACAATGGCAAGCGGGAACTCGTACGCGATCATGGTCACCATCTCTCTCTGTGCTCCCACGGTGGCGTACGGTGACCCGGAAGAAAACCCTCCGGCAACAAGTGCCAGAGCTGGCAGGGTCAGGAGGTACATGACCAGTACCAGGTCTCCCCCGCCGGAAAGAACGGGGGCAAACCCGCCGACAGGGATATAGAGCAGGATGGTGATTGCCGACGCCAGTGCCACGACCGGTGCCAGGTTGAAGAGCCAGGGTATGGCATTGGCGGGCACCACATTTTCCTTCATGAAGAGCTTGCGTATGTCCGTCAGAGGCTGGCTGAGCGGAGGACCGATGCGTGCCTGCATCCGGGCAGTCACGATCCGGTCAACACCCATCAGGAATAATGCGACAAGTATCCCGAAAACCCCGACAAGAATCGCTCCTGCCACTGTCCCGATGAGATCGGTCAGCATCGTGAAAGCCTCCTTGTTTTCTCACGGGAAAGACGCGTCAGCTCTTCCTTGGTCAGGTCAGCTGCAGAACCGTTCCGGATAATTGTCACCCGGTCGGTACAGGACATGCAGGGATCAATAGATGCTACGATGATGGGGACGTCTGCCAGCTGCTCGCCTTTGAGCATGGGGATCCAGGACATCAGGTTGCTGTAGGAGGATGCTTTCACCTTCCATGTCGCCGGGGCCTCGTTCCCGTCCATGCGGACATAGTGCATGCATTCGCCTCTCGGGGCCTCCACCCTGCCGATTGCCTCTCCCTGAGCTTTTTTCAATATGGAAAGCAGCTTGGGCAACTTTTTCTCCCAGAGGATCTCTCCGGCAGGCAGATTATCCAGGCACTGCTGGATGATATCAATGGACTGGGCGATTTCAAGGAGCCTTACGATGATCCGGTCGTACACATCGCCCATCGGCCCCCCGAATTCCTGTGGGGGAAGGACCGGGTGGACATCGAAGTCGCCATAGGCGCAGTACGGATAATCGTGCCGGATATCCATGGCGACACCAGATGCCCGTGCAGTCGGACCGACGGCACAGAGGAGCTGGGCATCCCGGTAGCTCAAAAGACCGTGGCCCCTGCACCGCATGCGTATGGTGCTGTCATCTAAAAAGACGGTCTTCATCTGGTCAAGCAGCCCCCGGTAATAGGCAAGGCCCTGTTCGATGACGGGGCGCTGGTCGTCACTGATATCCCTGCGGACGCCGCCGATCTGGACAATCCCGTAGTTCACCCGGTTCCCGGTGAGGTTCTCGATAAGGTCCATCGATTGTTCCCTCACCCGCCATGCAAGGAAGAGGAGCGAATCAAACCCCAGCTCGTGGGCAGCCACACCGGCCCACAGGATATGTGACTGCATCCGCTCGAGCTCGTGCAGGATGGTCCTGATGTAGTCGGCCCGGGGGGGGACTTCAATCTCGGCAATCTGCTCCACGGCCCGAGCAAACGAGAGCGAATGCACAATCCCGCAGATGCCGCATATCCGGTCGGTGAGGTGGACGATCTGGACCGGGTTCCTCCTCATGCCCATCCATTCGATGCCCCGGTGGGTATTACCTGGTGCAAAGTCCACCGATCTGACCACTTCTCCTTCCATCTGGAAGGTAAACATGACCGGCTCTTTTAAGGCTGGATGCACAGGTCCGATCGGGACCGTATAGGGAGTTGATTTTTTTGTTGTATCGCCGTTCATTCTGCTGCGCCTCCCGTCTTTTTCTCCATTCCTTCAGCCGCCGGCACTTCCACAACTGGTTTCTTTTCCGGAACCGGTGGTACCGGGCGATCCTTTGGCCGGCCTATGGCCCACAGTTCCCTGACCATCTCGGGTTTTATCCCTGTTTCGTCCTTCCTCCAGGGATACACGCCCTGCGGGAAATCATCGGGAAGGAAGAGCCTCCGCCCATCGGGGATATCAGTTACCGTGATGCCGAAAAATTCCTGTTTTTCGCGTTCCGATAACAGGGCCCCGGGAATCAGGTCAGTGATGGTGGGCACCGTCAGATCTGTTTTTGGGAGACGGATCCCGAAGGTTACCATGTACTCACCGAATTTCGTGCCATAGAAGACGGACAGGATATAGAGGAGTTCAATCTCATCGCCGAGATCATTTCCTGCGATTACTGCGAAGTGCGGGAACCTGATATCCATGAGTTTTTTGATTGCAGGTTTCAGGAGTTCCCGGTCGACACGGATCCAGATATTGTAATTCTTCGTCTTTTTTACCCCTTCCCCGCGCTCGGTGATCCGGGCTTCGTGAATACCTACCCCGAATTCAGCTTTGTAGAGATCGATAATCTCCTGGGGGGAGAGATGCGGTGTTTCGGTCATTGCGCTGCCTCCAGACGCTCCAGTTTCTCCAGCGCTTTTACAACCCCGTAGATGATTGCCTCCGGACGGGGAGGGCAGCCGGGCACATATACATCGACGGGAAGCACCTGGTCGATCGGCCCGTCAAGGTTGTACGAGTCATAGAAGACACCACCAGACTGACCGCATGACCCGATGCACATGACCAGCTTGGGATCGGGCACCTGCTCATAGACCCTCCGGACTTTCGGTGCCATCTTTTTCGTCACTGGCCCGGTCACCAAAAGTACATCGGCATGCTTTGGCGAGCCCACCAGCTTGATACCGAAGCGCTCGGGGTCATAACGCGGGGTTATTGTCGCCACAATCTCGATCTCGCAGCCATTGCAGGAGCCGGTATTGAGGTGGAACACCCAGAGCGAACGGTTGAAGGATTTTGTCAGTTTCATGAGAGCACTCCCACGATTACGAGAAGCACCGCTGTTACTGCAACAAACCAGATCATATAATCGGTCAAAATACCCGTATGGAGTGGCACAATGGCGTCATAATAACCTTTCAGTGCCTGCAAAAATCCCCAGTACAGGTTGCTGGCCCTGATATGGACTGCCCCCTTCTCCGGCTCCGCGTTGCCGGAGAGGTAGGGGCGCCCCTGCTCAGTTCCTTTCTTGTACGAAGACTCTCCCGTTTTCCAGAGAAGGTACACAACGATGGTGGCAGCCACGAATGCAGCCAGCCAGGCAACAGGAGCCCACATGCCATATCCGGTCAGCACAGGTGCAGTCAGATCCATGTCAGGCACCTCCCAGCACCGAAGCGATATACCCGCCCTGGTCTGCAAGCGCATGGGCGGCAGGGGCGACAAGCATGTCCACCACCGGCTGCGGGAACAGGCCGAAGAGGATGACGATGGCAGCAAGGATGCCCATACCGATCAGCATCGGAAGCGGAGCCTCCTTGACGTCTGCATATTCCGGAAGCTGTGGCCCCATGAATACCGAATGGAAGACCTTGACAAACGAGGCAAGGGTGAGGATGGAAACAACCATCGCGATGATCGCAAGGATCGGGTTGAAGAGGTAGACGGACTCGTAGATCATCAGTTTTGAGGCGAAACCATTGAAGGGCGGGATTCCTGCGATTGCAAGTGCACCGATAATGAAGAAGATCATGGTGTACTTCATGGTGTGCCCGAGCCCTCCCATTTTGTTCAGGTCGCGGGTACCAATCCGGTAGAATATTGCTCCTGCAGTCAGGAAGAGGAGCCCCTTGTACATCGCATGGTTGAAGATGTGGAAGATGCCCCCCTCCATCGCCATAAACCCGAATGCACTGGTGAGTGTGGCATTGCCGAGTACAGCGAGCCCTACACCGACACCGAGAAGCATATAACCGGTCTGTGAGACCGCGTGGTATGCCATCAGGCGCTTGATATCTTTCTGGGGAATTGCCATCGTCACCCCGACGACCATAGAGAGCACGCCGAGGATGATGATGATCCAACCCACGGTGACGCAGTTCATGGTGATATTATACATGGTGAATACCACCCGGAAGAGCCCGTACAGGCTTGCCTGGCTCGCGACCACTAAAAATGCGGTTACCGACGACGGCGCCATGGAGTAGGCATCCGGTGTCCAGAAATGCATGGGCACGGCACCGCATTTCATCGCAAGTGCAGCGACGAGGAGGACGAGCGCGATTTTGTCCAGCATCGAAAACTGCATCCGCTGGGCAATCATGGCGATGTTCAGCGCATTGTACTGCCCGTAGTATATCCCGATGGCAAACAGGACGAGGATCGCACCGAGCGTGGACAGGACGAAATATTTCAGTGCTGCCTCTACGGCAAGCCCCCCGTCGATGCGGTACGCGATGAGGCCAGCAGATGCAAGGGAGAGGATCTCAAGGAACACAAAGAAGTTGAAGAAATCCCCCGTGGAGACCATGCCAAAGACACCGGTGATCATCAGGAGGAAAAGGGCATAATATCCTTCAAGATTGCTGTTGTGTGATTCGGACGACATTGAATACAAGAGAACCGAAACCCCGACTATTGCACAGATGATCTCCATGAACGCGCTCATCGCATCCACGGTGAAGATGATCCTGATCGGGATGCCCCCGGAATCCAGCGGGACTGCGAGATGCGTCGCTGCGGCGCCGAACACGTAGATCACGGTGCCAGTGGAAAATACCCTGAACGCAAGAATGAAGGCAATCGCGGCAGTGACAAGCATCGCGCCCATCACCCACAGGTTTCTTGCGGCTGCTGAGATCCTGCCAATAGCCGGACAGGTGAATGCCGCAAACAGCGGGATGGCTACAAGCAGCGCCGGTGCATTGGTGACGATGAAATCGGCGAGTGTCATCCTTGGAGCCTCCGTATCTTATCGATATCCACGGTGCCGTACTTTTTGTAGAGCACCATGGCAAACGAAAGGACCAGTGCACTCGTCGCCACCCCGATCACGATCGATGTCAGCGTGAGGGCCTGCGGTGTGGGCAGCACCATAAGTTCTGAGGGCGCGAGCGTGAAGATCGGGGCGACACCCCCCTCGCGGTAGCCAAGCGAGACAAGGAACAGGTTTACCGCGGATTCGAGGATATTGATGCCAAGGAGGATCTTGATGATGTTCTTTTTCAAAAGGACGGTGACAATGCCGATAAAGGTCAGCACGACCACGGTGATGAACGGCAGGTTCCAGAGCATTCAGCACCCCTCCTTTTCCAGTCCGGAAAGCATGTAGAGGATCACGAGCGTGAGTCCTCCCCACACTTCACAGCCGACAGAGAAATTCATTAACGGGACGAATCCGCCGGTGTTCAATTCCCCGGCATTAATCCCGTACGGCACGGGTATTCCGAACAGCGAACCACTGGCATTCAGGTAATTGAAAAAGAACACCTGCCCGAATGCAAGGGCAAGAAGGGCAACCCCGATAAAACCGACGAGCCCGATCACTTCCTGACCCATCAGCACCTTACCGCTGAGCCATTCCCTGACTTCCACATAACTGTATGCGACAATGACCAGCGCCCCCCCGGTTGCAATCACAGCGCCGCCCTGGAATCCTCCGCCCGGGGTCAGATGGCCGTGCGCCACGACATACAGCCCGAAGATCAGGATGAACGGATAAATTATATCCGCCGCTGTGCGGACGATCCTACTCATTCTCATGTTCCTCACCTGCCTGCATCTTTCGGAATATCAGAGCAACGCCGATCACTGCACAGAAGAGTACCGTCGATTCCCCGAGGGTATCAAATCCCCTGAAATCAAAGGTGACTGAAGTGCACTGGTTGTTTGTCCCGGTCTGTTCCTGCCCGAACCTCAGGAAATAATCATCCATGTCGGTCATTTTCGGTGCGCCGAAGGTAAAGGTCAACGCCATCACCCCGAGGAATGCGGAGAGAATGAGAAGTGAGACAAGGAGAACGATCATCTTCTTCATGAGTTCTCCCCCTCAAACCGCCCGGTCGCCCGGATCGCAATGATAAATATCGCCGTTGTCAGGCCGGCCCCGATCGCAGCCTGGGATATCGCGACATCGGGTGCCTGGAGTATATAGAATTCCAGCGATATCAGGAAACTGAAGAGACCCGCCGCAAGGGTTGCTGCCAGCAGGTCCTTGAAATAATAGGTCAGGATTGCCGAAACGATCAACCCGAGCAGTACCAGAATCTGGGGAATCTGTTCGATCATAGTTTTGCCTCCTCCAACCGGTCGACGACTGCAAGCATTGGCTTAATGCCGCTCCTGTGGGCGGCACGCGCAATCGCATGGGCGCTGACAGCATTCGTGAATGCGAGGCACGCAGCCGCCAAAAATGCATGGATGGCAAGGGTGAGGTACTGGCTGTCGTTCTGTGAAAAGAACATCGAGAGCCCGAACACGATGACTGCAAGCGACGTGAAGATCGAGCCAAACGTCGTTGCCTTCGTTGTCGCATGCATACGGGTATACAGGTCGGGGAACCGCAGGAGCCCGATGACCCCGAGCGTGTTGAAGACCACACCGATGGCGAGGCATGCGTAAATAAGTATTTCAACGGCGGTCATATCAGAGTTCCCCTCCAATATACTTGGCAATGTATAGCGTGCTGACGAATGAGAGCAACCCATACACGATGGCGACATCGACAAAAATGACTTCCTTAAACACCACTCCCAAGAGGATCATTGCTGCAATCGTCAGCGTGTTTACCGTGTCGAGCGCAATGGCCCGGTCGGGAGCGGTCGGCCCGAGCACCAGCCTGACCGTTGAGAGTGCCATGAGGACCGTCAGGCAGAGCACAGTAAGGATCCAGGCATCAATCATTCGGCAATCCTCCGTATCCATGCGGGGAGGTTTACAAGCCCGAAGAGCTCGGTGCTTTCAATCACTTCTCGCTTCTCATCCCCCTCACCGATATTGATATTGTGGATGAAGAGATCGTTTGTCTCTTCGTCAATCCCCACAGAAAGAGTCCCGGGAGTCAGGGTGATCGAGTTTGCCAGCATGAAGATACCCAGATCGGTCTTCAGTCCCGAATGCACCCGTACGATACCGGGCCTGATCTTCATCGTGATGACCCGGTATGCGACATCAAGGTTTGCCTTTGTGAGCTCCACAAAGAAGGGCCCCGGCACATAGACCAGCAAAAGTAATAACCGGCGCGGATCGAGCAGGCGAAAACTCTTCGATCTGCACAGGAAATTTCTTGCAATAAGTCCGGTCAGGATTGCAAGCAGGACTCCCATGACAAGTTCAGATAACGACCAGAACCCGATAGTGCCTGAGCCGGCAGTCAATATTAGGTACATCAGAAATGCCGCACCCGCAGTTACAAGAAATGCAATCACAGATCCACCCCCTGATGTCCAGAAACTGTATTTTCAACATTACTGGGCCAAAACCGTTCGCTTGATTTCAGGATAATGTCACCATCAGAATTGGTCAGGAACAATGTAACGCCACCATAATTCTTAATGATTTATCATGAACAATATTAAAAAGTGCGTTTTTGACATTATCCAGATACCAATATTCTTTCAACATGTGCAATCATAGGTTGTTTTAAAAAGGCTACCCTTCATGAAGATCGCGGTCTCTGGAAAAGGCGGTGTAGGTAAGACGTTTATTGCCGGTACTCTTGCTGCACTATTTGTCAGGAGCGGTCATCGAGTTATTGCTCTGGATGCAGATCCTTCGCCCAACCTCGCACAGACACTTGGACTTTCCTTTGACGAGGCTGCCCGGATTGTTCCCATCGCGGAGAATGAACAGTTGATCAGGTTAAAGACCGGTACGGAATTCTCCGGTGTGTTCCGGCTTACATTCACGGTTGACGATATTATTGACAGCTATTCAGTACCAACACCAGCCGGTCCCCACCTTATGGTGATGGGGACCGTGCGTTCGATGGGGGCCGGGTGCACATGCCCGGCAAACTCCGTGGTGAAAGCACTGCTCCGTCACTTGGTCGTTGAACGGGATGAGGTTGTGATCCTGGACATGGAAGCCGGGATCGAGCATCTCGGCCGGGGAACGGCAGAGCATGTTGATACGATGATCGTCGTTACCGATGCAAACAGGAAATCGCTGGAGATCGCGAGGACCATCTGTCAGCTCGCCGCTGAATCAAATATACATCGTATTGGTCTCGTGGGTAACCGGATCACTGAATCACTACAGGAGAATGCAATCCGGTTCTTTGCTGAAAAGAACCAGCTCAACATCTTTACGATGATTCCTTTTGATCAGCAGGTTGCCGATGCCGGAATTACCGGGGTAGAAGTTGATGAAAAAACCTCATTGGCACTTCCTGCAATCGGACAACTTGCAGATATCCTGACAAACAATGATGATGTTGTAACGTATGCACGTACTAGTAAGGAGACGACGAAGTTCTGATGAAGACATTTGTCACGATGGGGCGCGGGGGCACGGGAAAGACAAGTTTTGTCGCCCTGATGGCCAAATACCTGATCCAAAAAAAAGCAACACCTCTGCTTCTTGTTGATGCAGATCCTGACCAGAATCTTGCCGAAATGGTAGGTGTTGATCTTGAAGCATCCGGTAAAAAAACGATCGCTGAGCTGCTGTCTGATACGTTCATTGCAAAGGGTGGGACGACCGTTGGCATCGCTCCGTCAAGCCGGATTGAGAGTAAAATCTGGGAACATGGTCTCTATGAGGGAAATAATTTCGATCTCTTCTCAGTTGGAACAAAATGGGTGGAGGGATGTTACTGTCTCCCGGATGCTGCCTTGAAAAATGCGCTGGGGGCAATCACCAAAAATTACCAGTACATTCTTATCGATTCCCCGGGGGGACTCGAACACCTGAACCGGAAGATCGCCAGTAAAGTTGATACGATATTTGATGTTATGGGACCTTCCAGCAAATCATTTCAGCATGTGAAACGGGCACATCGCATTATTCAGGAAGTCGGAATTACCTTCAACCGGTTCTACATTATCGGAGGTTATGCATTTTCAGAAGATCTCAAGCAACGGGTAACGACAGATACCGGTCTTCCTTATCTTGGGAAAATTGCAGATGATGAGGTAGTTGCACAGTATGTTCTTTCCGGGAGATCTCTTCTTGATATACCATCCACTTCACGTGCCTACCAATCAGTCGCGTTAATTCTTGACAACAGGTTACGTTTGGAATAAAAGCCGGTGAATTGCGGACTATGACGGTGGTCTCTTAGATAGCCTTATGTTTATGTCTGGTAATGTATTGATAATTTGGTCGGGTTGTGGTAGAATTGAAAAGGGATAGTATAAACGTTAAAATCAAAGAATTAAATTCTGATATTGCGCACTTCCGGGACCTGAGCATTACCATTGGCGCAATCACCAAAGAAACCTGGGTGGAGCCGATGGGACCGACCCCCTACCCTTCTTTGACTACATTACGTAGTTGGGACCTGAAACTGCTTGAACGATATAAGCCATTTTATCTTCCCTTTTGCGATCTCTGCTGCATGTGCACATACGGGAAATGTGACCTGACCGGCAATAAACTCGGAGCATGCGGTATTTCCATGGCCGCCCAGCAGTCGCGAACCGTGCTGCTCGCTGCATGCATCGGTGCATCAACGCATACAGCCCATGCCCGCGATCTTCTTACCCATTTAATTGAGCGCTATGGTGGAGATCATCCCATCAATGTGGGAGAGTTGAATGTTGATATTGAAGCTCCTCTGACACGACTCGTCTGTGGCATAAAACCCGTGAAACTGGGTGATTTTGAGGAAGTGCTGGACTACTGTGAGAGGCAATTGACCCAGCTTCTTTCAGTAACGCATACCGGGCAGGAAGGAAATAATCTGGACTTTGAGTCCAAGGTATTCCATGCCGGTATGATTGATCATGTGGGCATGGAAGTTGCTGATATTGCCCAGATCTCTGCGCTCGGGTTTCCTAAATCTGACCCGGAAGCAAGCCTTGTCGATCTTGGTCTTGGAACCGTGGACATAAAAAAACCCGTCATCCTGGTGATCGGGCATAATGTCCCCCCGGCAATTGAGATCATCGATTATCTCAAGACCCGGGATCTCATGTCTGAAGCTGAGGTGACCGGGATCTGCTGTACCGCACTTGATATGACGCGGTATTCCGCAAAAGCAAAAATTATCGGCCCTATATCATGGCAACTGCGCTACGTACGCAGCGGTGTTCCTGATGTAATTGTGATCGATGAACAATGCGTACGGGCCGATATCCTGCAGGAAGCCCAGCATATCCACGCTCCCCTGATTGCCACGAGCGGGAAGAACTGTTGCGGGCTTCCTGACCGGACCCACGATGTACCTGATGAGATCGTTGCTGACTTTGTGAGTGGAAAAATTACGGGTGCACTTATTCTTGACCCTGTCAAAGTCGGTGAGGTTGCTGTAAGAACTGCACTGGCGATCGCGCCGAAGCGAGAAAAGCACAAACTCCTGCCGACCCATGACGAGCTTATAAAATTGGCAAAAAAATGTACCGACTGCGTGCTCTGCAGGAGAGCATGCCCCAACGATCTTCCCATTTCATACGCAGTCAAGGCCGCGGCTCAGGGAAATATGAGCGGACTCGATGAGCTCTATGATGACTGTGTCGGCTGCGGGCGGTGTGAGTCAGCATGCCCGCAGAAAATTCCTGTTCATAGTATCATCGTCGCTGCAGCAGAAAAAAAGACCAGGGATGAGAGATACCGAATCAGGACCGGGAGGGGTGCAATACAGGATATTGAAATCCGGAAGGTTGGTGGACCACTTGTGCTGGGAGAAATTCCCGGTATTGTTGCTTTTGTCGGCTGCGCAAATTTCCCCAAAGGTTCACGGGAAGTTGCAGAAATGTGCATGGAGTTTGCCAAGAGACGGTATATTGTCTGTACATCAGGTTGTTCTGCGATATCAGCCGGTATGTACAGGAATGAGGAGGGCAAGACCGCATACGAGATGTATCCCGGATCCTTTGAAGCCGGGGGCATCGTGAATGTAGGCTCCTGTGTTTCAAATGCCCATATCTCCGGAGCCGCAATTAAAATTGCAAGTATCTTTGCCAGACGACCCCTGCGGGGCAATTATGAAGAGATTGCTGATTATGTCTACAACCGTGTCGGGGCAGTTGGTGTTGCATGGGGTGCAATGTCCCAGAAAGCGGCATCCATTGCTGCCGGTTTCTGGCGGCTTGGTATACCTGTTGTTGTGGGCCCACACGGCACTAAGTACCGCCGCATGCTGCTGGGCAGATCAGATAAAGAACAGGACTGGTATGTTTATGATGCCCGGACCGGTGAAAAAGTGTATGGCGGACCGGTACCTGAACACCTCTTCTTTGCCGCAGAGACCAAGGAGGAAGCAATGGTTATGATCGCAAAGCTGACGATGCGTCCGAATGATACGAGCAAAGGAAGGGCAATCAAGCTGACCAATTATATAGACCTGCACAAGCGCCTCATTGGAGGTATGCCCCACGATGTCCACCTCCTTGTCCGAAAACGGGCTGATATCCCGTTGACGATGAAAGAGGATATTGAAAAAATCTTAAAGGAAATGGAATGGACAGAGCACGAGATTCCTGATCCGACGCTCCTCTCCCGCATGATCCGAAAATCAAAGGAGGCCTGACAATGCCTTTGGCTGAATCCTGGCAGACTGCAGAAATTCCCGGGCCCAAAAAAGCGTCCCTCATTATCAAACCGGATATAGCAGATGCAATCATCCGACGGGCAAAACGCCCGATTATGATTGTCGGTTATGGTGCGGTCGAGTACGAAGTTGAAGGCATAAAACTGATTGAATGTCTTATTGAGCTTGCAAACAAGGGAAAAATTCCGGTTGTCGTGACTGCCAGTACAGCAAGGGAGTTCCTCAACCGCGGTTTTTCACCGGCTGCCCTGATGCCTGCAGTGGATATAGGCAACCGTCTCACGGATCCCGCATGGAAGGGACTTGATGGAAAAGAATCCTATGATCTCGCGATCTTTGTCGGTCTCCCGTATTCTATGGAATGGACAATCCTTTCAGGACTCAAGCACTTCGCGCCGTCCCTCAAAACCATGACATTGGATTGTGTCTACCAGCCTAACGCCAGCTGGTCGTTCCCCAACAGTACAATAAAAGACTGGGCAGCAAACCTCAAAGGAATCGTCGAAAACCTTGGGGACTAAACGGAGTATACCATGTTTGAGAACATCCCGGTTGAAGTCGGGCTCGTTCATGAAGGTGAACGCATCCGGAAGAACGATATGCATGTCGAGCTTGGGGGGCCTTCAATCAGCGAAAAGTTTGAGATCGTCCGGGTCCGGGGAGGCAATGATATCACCGATGGTTCAATACATATTATTGGACCTGATATCAGCGCCATGGAAGAGGGGAAGAGTTACCCGATTGGTATTCTTGTCGAAATTTCCGGTGCTAAACTCGAAAAAGATCTTGAAGGAGTCATCGAACGCCGGATCCATGAATACACCAACTATATCGAAGGGTTCATGCATCTCAACCAGCGGTACGATATCTGGATCCGATTGTCAAAGAAGTCGTTTAAAAAAGGGCTCACTTCATTCACGCAGATCGGGAATGTGATGCACGAACTATTCAAAAATGAACTTCCGTTTATTGAAAAAATCCAGATCACCTTCATTACCGATGCAAAAAAAATCCATCCGCTCTACACTGAGGCTCTCACAGTTTATGAAGCACGGGATGCCCGGGCACGCGGACTTACTGATGAGGATGTTGATACGTTCTATGGTTGTGCTCTCTGCCAGTCATTTGCCCCCACCCATGTGTGCGTAATCACCCCGCAGCGTTACGCAAACTGTGGTGCAATCAGCTGGTTTGATGGTCGTGCAGCGGCTGGAATCGACCCAAAAGGTCCGATTTATGCCATTAAGAAAGGTGAATGCCTTGATACCGAGAAGGGAGAATATTCGGGTGTAAACGAGAGTGCAAAGAAACAATCGATGGGTGAAGTGAAACGTGTGCAGCTGTACTCTGCATTTGGCTACCCCCATACTTCCTGTGGCTGTTTTGAGGGCATTGCATTTTACATTCCTGAAGTGGAAGGATTTGGGATCGTATTGCGTGGATTTCGTGATGTAACGGTAAACGGGCTTGGATTTTCAACCATGGCAGATTCGACTGCAGGAGGGCGGCAGGTTGAGGGATTTCATGGTATCTCGATTGAATACATGCGGTCCAGAAAATTCATGTCAGCTGACGGGGGATATGACCGTGTAGTCTGGATGCCGCTTGAGACTAAGGAGAAGATCAAACCCTACATACCTGAGAGTGTCTATGAAAAGATCGCAACAGAAAAAGATGTCAGGACTATTCCTGAGTTAAAAGATTACCTGATTTCCCATCAGCACCCGGTTACCCAATTGTGGGAGGCAGATGCATCGCTGGACAAGACAACCGCTCCGCAGATGCCGGTTTTTTCTGCCGGAGATATCCCCCTCACTGCCGGAGGGGTCCGCATTATCCTGAAGAATGCCAGGATCACCGCAGAAAAAGTGATCATCCAGCCGGTGAAACCACACCAGCCCCGAGGGGGTGAGCATGGTGGCACAAAAAAATCATAAGAATCAGCTGATACATGAGCAGCTCCTCACGCTTGCGCCGCAGTTGCTCGAACTCTTAAAGGGCGTGCAACAGGTTGAATTAGAGAACTTCGCGATGGATATTGGCAATCTTGAACTTTTTATTCCCATGGGACGCACTACAGATGCACTGGATACCGTCTCTAACCCGAATAAGCCGGTGAAACCTACTCAACTTATCCCGGATCATTTTGTGCCGCATATCACGGAATATCCCGGAAAAATCCGGGAAGTTACTCTTGGGGCTACGAAAAGCAATGGTGGAACCCGTGGCAGTACAATCACCATTGGTGGGTCAACAGCACCTGCATTCACTGATTTTTCACATCCACTGGTTCACCCGCCAGCAATCGCTCTTGATGTCTTTGACATGCCTGTCAACCTGCCAAAAGTTCTCAAAGAGCATGTACAGGAGGTCATGGGGGACCCGGCCGAGTGGGCACGGATGAACGTGAAAAAATTCGGAGCCGATATTGTCACTATTCACCTTATGAGCACAGACCCGCTGATACACAATACCTCGCCTGCACAAGCAGCAAAGACCGTTGAGGAGATCCTGCAGGCAGTCGATGTCCCCCTTATAATCGGAGGGTGTGGGGACCCGAAGAAAGATGCAGATGTTTTTACAAAAGTCGCCGAGATGGCAGATGGCGAACGCCTGCTGCTCAACTCTGTTACCCTCGATATGGTGGAGGCAAAGACCCTTGAACGTGTCGCAACGGCTGCACGGGATCACGGGCATTTAGTACTTGCTTTCACCGGACTTGAACTGAACAATGCAAAAGAACTGAACCGTCGTCTCTATGAATACATCCCCCCGGAACGGATTGTGATGGACCTCACAACGGTTGCACTCGGGTACGGGCTCGAATATTCTTTCTCCATCCACGAACGGGCACGGCACGCTGCACTGATGGGCGATACTGAGCTTGCACACCCGGTAATATCCGCGTCCACGAATGCATGGGCGGCACGCGAGGCATGGATGCAGATGGCACCGGAATACGGACCACGGGAACTCCGGGGTCCGATCTGGGAGACTATCAATGCAATTACCCTGCTTCTCGCTGGCATCGACATTTATATGATGATGCACCCTGCCGCGGTTCTTACACTCAGGGACATAATTAACCGGCTCGGCACAACCGGGCATGTATCATCAGACAGGATTGACGACTGGGTGAGTGTGCGGGTATGAACGGAGCACATCCCCTGCAGGAAAAGAAGCGAAAAAAGAGCATCAAAGAGATCAGCCCGATCGATGTCTACAAACTTCTCCCAAAGACCAATTGCGGTGAATGCCGGGAATCAAACTGCATGGCTTTTGCTACGCGGGTTGTCAACGGGGAGTTGACGATTACCGATTGTCCGCCTCTCCTCACCAATGAACACCATGAGGCGCGAACGGAGCTTGCGGATCTCCTTGCACCCCCGGTGCGTGTCGTCACCATTGGTAAGGATGATCATAGCATCGCTATCGGTGGAAAATATGTCCTCCAGCGCCATGAGTTTACGTATCACAATCCGCCACCGGTTGCCATTGATGTACATGATCTCATGCCTGAAGCTGAATTGCTGGATCGGGTCAGGCAGATTGAACAATTCTCGTATAACTATATCGGGAGAAAGCTTGTGCTGAATGCAATTGCGATCCGGTCCACATCCCATGACCCCTCAGTCTTCAGGCAAGCGGTGAAAAAGATTGCAGAAATCAGCCAGTATCCCGTTATTCTCTGTTCTTTTGATCCTGCAGTAATGGAAGCCGGCTTGTCGGAAATCCCTGCCAGCCACCCGCTTATGTATGCCGCAACACGCGAGAACTGGAAATCAATGGCAGAACTTTCCTTAAAATATCACGCCCCGCTTGCGGTCTTTGCCCCCAATGATCTGTCGTTGATGCGCTCACTGACAAAGACCCTGCATATGTCTGGTGTTTCTGATCTTGTACTGGATCCTGGCACCTTTGCAGAAAACGGGCTCCCCGACACGATCAGCAATTTCTCTCTGATCCGGACACAGGCATGCAGAGATCATGATGAACTGTTCGGTTTCCCTATCCTTGGTGCGCCTATTGCGGTATGGGCGGGAGAGGAGATCTCTGAAGAAGTTCTGAAATGGAGAGAGGCGATCACAGCGTCCATGCTCCTTTCCCGGTACGCAGATCTGCTCATCATGCACAGCCTTGACGGCTGGGTGCTGCTCCCCCAATTGATCTGGCGGTTCAATCTCTACACTGACCCGAGAAAACCCGTATCGGTGGAGGCCGGAGTAAAAATTTTTGGGAAACCGGACCGGGACTCCCCGGTTCTCATGACCACCAACTATGCACTCACGTACTTCACGGTAGAATCGGATATCAAGACCGCAAACCTCGACTGCTATCTCGTTGTTGTCGATACCGGAGGTATCAGCGTCGAGAGTGCAGTTGCCGGGAGGATTTTTACCGCTGAATCGATTGCATCTTCGCTGAAGGCATATGATATCAAAAGTCTTGTCAACCACACCACTCTCATCATCCCGGGTCTTGCTGCCAGGATTAGTGGTGAAACCGAAGACATATCAGGTTGGCACATTCTTGTCGGTCCTAAGGATTCTTCAGGACTGTTACACTATATCCGTGAGCACTGGCCACCGGAAGCGTGAAATGGAAGAACCTGCATTGTGCTCACCAACCCATAGTGTGACCCGGCACCAGGTTATTTTACACCGTACTTCTTTCGGCAGGGATAGTGTATGAATGACACAGTCCGTGTCGTATTCCATCCCTTGAATAAAGTTATCAGCATAGCAAGAGGATCTACGGTTCTTGACGCAATCCGTCTGGCAGCAATCCAGTTTGAAAGTATCTGCGGGGGAAAGGGGGAGTGCGGAAAATGCAAAGTGATATTCTTACATGGCTCATGCACTTTTAACTCTCCGGAAAGCACGGGGAAACTATCACCCGATGAAATTACCCGGAATTATTGTCTGGCCTGTAAGACGTACATTACTGGCAATTGCGAATTCATAATTCCGGTTGAGAGCAGGATCGATGCACCCCAGATTCTCAAAAATTTCTGTTGGCCTGAAGATATCCTCTTTCCCTCCACAAACAAGTACCGGATTGCGGAAAGTCCGATGACACAACAACCCTTCGGTCATCGCTCAATCCGGCTTGAGGGATATAATGGTGAGCGTCCTCATATGTCAAAACCGCAGCAGGAGAGGCTGGTCAGTACACCAGGGCCGTTCATCGTTACAATAAGCCGGACAAACGGCTATCCAGAAGTGATCGGCATTAACGTGGGTGACGCAACCGATCAGAATTATGGGATTGCTATTGATCTTGGAACAACTACGGTTGTCGGCATGCTTGTCAATCTGGCCAACGGAAAGGTCTGTGCATCAGCTTCGGTCCTGAACCGCCAGATTACCTTCGGTGAGGAACTCATCACGCGGATAGCCGCTGTGAAGGATGACGGTGGGAGAGAGACATTGCAGATGGCAGCAATGGACAGCATCAATGAAGTTATTGATCAAATGGCGGCAGAGATTCCCGTGGATGTAACTACGATAAATGATGTCTGTATTGCCGGCAACACTGTCATGATTTACCTCCTTACCGGACGCGACCCTTCAATTCTTGAGTTGGCGAATGCAGAAATTCCCCGTGTACCAATTATCTTAAGGGCTCAGGATCTCAGACTTTCTGCAAACCCTTACGCCTATGTGTACTGCCTGCCTAATGTAAGCCGGTTTGTTGGAGGTGATGCTGTCGGGGATGTAGTTGTATCCGGAATGCATTTGTCCCGGGATCTTTCGCTCCTCATCGATTTAGGCACCAATGGTGAGATAGTCCTTGGCAATGAAGACTGGCTTGCATCCGCTTCGTGTGCATCCGGTCCGGCATTTGAGGGGGCCGGGATCACTTCCGGTATGCGTGCCATGCGGGGTGCAATAGAGCATGTGTCAATCGATCCCACAACAGCACAGGTTTCCTTTACAACAATTGGGAATGAACAACCGAGGGGGATTTGCGGGTCCGGAATTATAGATGCAGTTGCCGGCATGGCAGGGTCCGGCATTCTCGATTTTACCGGAAAACTAATTGAGGGAAAACCCGGTGTAAGGAGAGGAGATGAAGGACCGGAATTCGTTCTCGTTCCCAAAGAAAATACAGCAACCGGGCGTGATATTAGTATTACCCGACCGGATATGGCATACCTGATGGACTCAAAGGCAGCAGTATGCGGTGCGATCGGGGTACTGATGAAAAAATACCGGATTTCTGTCGGTGATGTCAGACATGTATACCTTGCCGGAGCGTTTGGTGCATATGCAGACATACACAATGTTGTAGCATTCGGCATTATTCCCCGGTTTTTTAATGCAGAATTCCATCCGATTGGCAATGGGGCACTCTCTGGTGCCTATGCCGCTCTCCTCTCGCAGAAAAGAAGGCGGGAAGCAGAATCTGTAGCAAAAAAAATGGTTTATATCGATCTACTCATAGATTCCGATTTCATCGAAGAATATTCGGCAGCGATTTACATCCCGGGTAAAAAAGACTATTTCCCGTGTTAATGGTCACCAAAAAAGACATTGATGCGCAATGCATATCATTTTCTTCCAGCACACTGGTGCAAGTTGTTGAAAACGGCACGAAAACTGGAATTACGATCAACCCGGTAGCCTACCAACCATTTGACCATATCGAAAAGACTCCGTGTTTCGTGTGATGGAAAAGCCCCGCATCGTACGTTGAGAAGCTGCTCTCAGATCGGAAAGCCCGCCCGAATGTCCGGCAGGTCACCCGGCGGATCTGCAAGTCGTGCTACAACGCGGCAGCGATGCAGGCAGGAGACGAAGCAGCCGCTGCCTGGGACGGGGGCTGTTCTCCCTGAGAAGAGAGGGGTATGGGTGATTGCATTCCGCGATGATGCATGGTAATTAATTGCACGTCACGGAACATTTTGTAATCCTGTGACAGCGATACCCGTCATGCCAGTTTGCACGCTGGGCTTCCCTTTGCGCATTTGTATTTTTTTGGTACATCCGTCATGGTGCGACTGGTTTTTAAAGCTTGACATTAAAAATATTGATGTTAAAATTTTCGAGTATCATGCAGGATTTCAACGGGAGGATCTGAGAAAAAATGGATTTGTTGATAATTGCACCGATCTGTGCCATTATTGGGTTGCTTTTTGCAGCTTTTTCTTTTTTCATCATGAAAAAAGAGGGTACCGGTACTGAACTGATGCAGAAGATTGCTGCGGCGATACACACGGGGGCAATGGTGTACCTGAAACGCCAGTATACCGCCATCGCGATCTTTGTCGTGGTCATGGCAGTTGTTCTCGCTATCGTGATTAACCCCCTGACTGCCGGGTGTTTTGTCGTGGGTGCAGCTCTTTCCGCAGCCGCCGGGTATATCGGTATGACTGCAGCGACAATGGCAAATGTCCGCACAACCAATGCCGCACGAGAGGGGATGGCGAAAGCCTTCCGCGTCTCGTTCTCCAGCGGCATGGTCATGGGGCTTACCGTTGTCGGACTCGGGCTGCTCGGCCTGTCAGTTGTCTTTTATGTCGTTGATACCTTCACGACTGTCGGTATTTACGAAGTGATCAATATCCTTTCGGGATTCTCCCTTGGCGCAAGTTCGATTGCCCTCTTCGCCCGTGTGGGCGGAGGGATTTTCACCAAAGCCGCTGATGTCGGTGCCGACCTTGTCGGAAAGGTCGAGGCAGGCATCCCGGAAGATGACCCCCGCAACCCCGCGGTCATTGCCGACCTTGTCGGGGACAACGTGGGCGATATCGCAGGCATGGGTGCCGACCTGTATGAATCCTATGTCGGATCCATTGTTGCCACCATGCTGATCGGCGGTTCTGTCGCGGTCATGATTGCATCAGCAAAGACCGAGAACCTGATGAGCACTATCCATCTGACGCTCGGTTCCGCAATCAATATCGTTCCGGACGCAGCCGGTGTCATGCACCTCGTTCTCCTCCCGCTACTGGTTGCTGCCGTGGGGATTGTTGCCTCCGTGATCGGGTCGTTCTTTGTCAGGAGTTCCAAAAACGAGAGCAGCGCGATTCATAAGGCATTCAACGCGGGCACGTTTGCAAGCCTAATCATCACCGCGGTTGCCACGTATTTCCTGGTCGTCACGCTTCTCGGACCGCTCTATGTCGGGGTATTTATTGCCACCGTTGCAGGACTGGTCGGAGGGTTTTTGATCGGGCTGGTGACCGAGTACTACACGTCCTATGACCGTCCGCCAACCCAGCGGATCGTAAAATCCACGGAGACCGGGGCAGCAACCGGCATCATCACCGGTCTTGCCGTGGGATTTGAGAGCACGGTATTTCCTGTGCTGATTGTTGCAGTTGCAATCCTCGTCTCCGCACAGCAGGCTGGGCTGTACGGGGTTGCAATTGCCGGTGTCGGGATGCTCGCAACACTGGGAATCACCCTCTCTGTTGACGCTTACGGCCCGGTTGCGGACAATGCCGGCGGTATTGCCGAGTTGTCTCACCAGGAGAAAGGTGTGCGTGAGATTACCGACACGCTTGATGCTGTTGGCAACACGACCGCGGCGATCGGCAAGGGCTTTGCCATCGGGGGTGCCGCCCTCACTGCCCTCGGGCTCGTCATAGCGTATACGCAAGCGGTCGGCCTCTCACTTGTCGATCTCCTCAGCCCGATAGTCTTTGTCGGCGTCCTGATTGGTGCGATGCTGCCCTTCCTCTTCTGCTCGTTTGCCATGACCGCTGTCGGCAAGGCAGCAGGGGACATCGTGCAGGAGGTACGCAGGCAGTTTAAAGAGATCCCGGGGCTCATGGAAGGGAAGGCGGAGCCCGACTATGAAGCATGCATCACGATCTCCACCAACGCCGCCCTCAAGCAGATGGTGATCCCGGGGCTCATGGCAATCCTTGCGCCGGTGGTCTGCGGGCTAGTCCTCGGGACTGCTGCGCTTGCCGGACTCCTCGTTGGTTCAATCGCCAGCGGCTTTATCCTTGCCGTCATGATGGCAAACACCGGCGGCGCATGGGACAACACGAAGAAATACATCGAACAGGGTCACCTCGGCGGAAAGGGATCGGCTGCACACATGGCGGCAGTCACCGGTGACACGGTCGGGGACCCGTTCAAGGATACCGCAGGCCCGGCGCTTAACATCCTGATCAAACTGATGGCGATCGTTGCTGTGGTCTTTGCCCCACTGTTTATCTGAAATTCATATTTTTTCTTATTTCATTGTTTAGACAAAAACCTGACAAAGGACAGGTCACTATTTATTGCCTGGGTGAGAACTGCTATTGCTTTATAGCATTTTCACCGATTAAAATTTTGGCACCTGGTTACTAAAAAAGGGGAAGGTGCCTGGGACAATGCCAAGAAATACATCGAATCGGGTGTCCATGGCGGCAAGGGAAGCGAGACCCACAAGGCGGCGGTTATCGGTGACACGCTTGGTGATCCGTTTAAGGACGCTGCGGGCCCGTCACTCCATGTACTCATTAAGCTGCTCGCCACGCTCTCGCTCGTGCTCGCGCTGCTATTCATTTAAAAAATCCTTTTTTTCTTGTTCCTGATCCCAGATTTTCGGGAAAAATGGTGCCGGGATACTGGACAACCATTTATCATCCAAATCCGGATAATACTCATGGATCAGCAGGAACACATCCACATCATCAGCGCAGGTGACAGTATCCATAAAACCTATCCTGCTGTTCTTAAGGATCTCCGGACAGTCACGCACACGTTCATCTTTGCTGAAAAAGAGGTCTATACCAACTCGTCCCGGGATGATACCCAGAAAAGAATGTGGAAGTGCGCCATCCGCGATGCGATTGATGAGGTAAACACCATCTCCCTCTCGAGGAATATTTCCTGCGCACTGGTCTGTATCGATGCGGCAACGTTTGACTCGATTCGCGACCCGGTTCTCGGGATACTCAGCGATCACCCGGATGCCCGGTACTCGTTCGATATCTCCGCAGGCTCAAAACGTCTCTCGCTGGGCCTATTTTCGATGTCGCTCTGGGTGGAGGGCGACTCCTATTACGCATTCGGAAATTCCCCCACACGAAGAGTGCCGGTTCCGACACTTCCCACAAAGAACCTGCCGGCCAATCCGTACTATCTCGTGATCCTCACCATCCTCTTCCGGGGACAGGAACACGGGAAGGAAGCGAGTACACTGGTGCCGAAAGAGACGCTGTTTAACGAGACAAAGGTCTGGCAGATCCCGGTCCGGGATACGGGTGAGGGAACCGCCGGGCAGGATCTCTCTCCGGTAGCCTTTTGCCGCCTTATTTCAACCCTGATAAGGTGGAACCTTATCCGGGAGGAGACCGATCCGGGCAATGATCAGGAAAAACTGTACAGCATCACCCCGGATGGCGAGCTGGCATTATTCGTATATTCAGCCCGTATGAAAAAACGGAGTGTCGCCAGCACACCCGGCCTCTCGTAATCCTCTGAATGAAGAAAACCGGGAAAGACCGGAAGGGACGTTGACAGTGAAATACTGTCAATAGACCGTACGACAGCGAACGGTCTCACTAAAAAGAGTGATTACTCCCCCTTCAGGGTTCGCTCGTCTTCTGCAATCCATTTCTCCAGTTTCCGGATACCTTCCTCAATATCCTTTATCCGGCCTTCTGTTTCCGCTAACTGGGCGGTTGCCTGTGCAGTCTTCTCAGGGTTCTCACATGAGGCAAGAAATGTGCGTATATGGCCCCTGCCGATCTGGAAATTCTCAAGAGCGCCAGCCGCTTTCCGGTAACGTTCATAATTGGCCTCGAGATTTTTCCGGACACGGGATTCTGTTTCCGACTGCTGCCGTGGCTTTCCCGATTTTACCGACCCCCATGCAGCGTCGTGGGTTTTGCGGATCTTCTGGATGTGATCAAAACAGGATTTTTTGTGTTTTGCAATCATCTCGTGCTTGAATTTCCCCAGCATGTCACCGGCATTTTTGAGCATCTGCCCGCGTTCCACCAGTTCGTGGATCTCCGGAGCGGGAGCTTCGATGGGGAGCTGGGCCTGTCCCACCAGCTTCATAATTTCATCAAAATGCCCCTGCGACAGGGATTCCAGCGTCCCGTACCCGGTTTTTTGTTTCTCCTTTACTTCCCAGCAGAGGGCATTGAACTGTTTCCAGAGCAGATCCCGGTCACTCTGGGCAAGCGGTTTTAGCTCTTTGAATAACGCGGTGATCAGCTTTGCCTGGTTCCAGAAATCCTGGTATTTGGTAATGATAGGGAGGTTTTCCCTTATTGGATTGGTTAATAACGAGAGTTTTTTGTTCTCCCGGTCCAGGAGTTCTGCATTTTTATGTGCGTTTTTGAGCCAGGGATCATCTTCAGGATTCATAAAAAAATTCTCGAACGTTTCGGTCTATGGATTATTGTATCTGCATCTGCCCGCCGGGCTTTAAAACGATATCCGCTACCAGCATTCCCAAAACGGGATTTCCCGCAGGGATACAGGATAACCGACCATCACTCCGATGACGGGTATATGCCCGGTCAATACCATTCAGGTCACGTGTTTCAGGTCGACACTGATATCGGTAGAAATACGCGAATATCTCTTTGGGTTCTCTTCAAACTTCTTTTTGCACCAGTTGCAGCAGAAGTAATACTTCTGGTCTTTGTACATACTGGTGAATTTAGCATCTTCTTCATCAACTATCATCAGACAAACGGGATCGGTAGACATCATTCCCCACTTATTACTACACATTATTGGCACCTGTTTTTAAAAATTGTTCCTGCGTGTGAAAATCAGGTCAGTATAAAAGGGGATCTTTGGGTAAGGATACACAGGAAAGGTAACAGGTGATGTGGCGGCATTTGTCGCCGCCAACAAAGACGGGCTTTCCCGGTTACCGGTGGCTGGATTTATCACCGGTATCGCTCCGGTGTATCCAAAGACCGGCGATGTGAAAGGGTTCACAGACCAGCTTGTCACTGCATTAGCTCCCATAAGTCCGGTCGCGGTGACGATGTTTGCCGGCACCCTTAATGCAGGAAAGATGAACTTTATTGAGCGAAGCCTGACATCGCTTATGAAAGTCCCGACCGGTGACTTCCGCGACTGGACCGCGATCGAAGCCTGGGCGAGGACACTGGCGGGGAAGATGGGCCTGTGAGGGGGGGCCCAACTGTATGGGAATCCAATTTATAGAAAGATTTAAGGTGAATTGCAATTGTGGAATGAAATAGTAGCAAAAGATCGTGGAATTGGAAAAAAATAACGAGATTATATCAGTACTGGAGATTGAATTCCGCTGCTTCTTTTTACAGGAAATAGCCGAGAATCGTCAAATATTGCCTCGGTAGCCATATCAAATAACCTCTTGTTCCTGCACACCATTCGCACATGGTTCCAAAAATGCTCTGATTTTTAAAAGATTGTGCACATCACTTATCCCATAGCCACCCCCACCCTCAGCATGGATCCGGTCATCGCAGATATCAGAAAATATCTCATAAACAGCGCAGATCCCGCCACCCGGAAGACATTCCAGCGGTTCTTTAAAGAGGAGGTAAAGTATTACGGTGTCAACGTGCCGACAGTCAGGAAGATCGCCCAGAAGTACTGGAAAGAGATCAAAGTAAGGGACAAGAAGGAGATTTTTTCGCTCTGCGAGGAGCTGTACAAATCGGGCTATTGCGAGGAGGCCTTTGTCGTTTCCAGCTGGGCTCATCTTCTCGCCGACCGCTATGAGAGCGAGGATCTCCCGGTATTCCGGCACTGGATTGAATCATATATCTCCAACTGGGCTGCCTGTGACAGCTTCTGCAACCATACCATGGCTGACTTCATTGAAAAATTCCCGGAATATATCGGTGAACTGAAATGCTGGACGCAGTCGGATAACCACTGGATGCGGCGGGCGGCAGCAGTATCACTGATTGTCCCGGCAAAACACGGGAAATATCTTGATGACGTGCTGGAGATAGCTGACCTGCTGCTGACCGACAATGATGACATGGTCCGGAAAGGGTACGGATGGCTCTTAAAAGAGGCCAGTCGCAAACACACAAAAGAAGTCTTTGATTATGTCATGCATAACAGGAAGTCTATGCCCCGGACGGTGCTACGATACGCGATCGAGCTGATGCCAAAGGAACTCAAAGCTGATGCGATGCAGCGGGAGTGATAGCGATAGGCAGGTTGGGATAACGGGAGGTTCCCCACACACACGGCCCCAACCGGTACCTCACCTTGCCATAGTATTCACGATATCCCGGTAACTCCCTCAGCAGTACCTCTTCCTCATTCAAAATCCTGAACACAATCATCACTGCGAGAGGGACAAGCATGATTACAAGTATAGCCAGTACAACCAGCGCAATCAGGATATATGCTTCTGAGAGGATTGCCATACGTTTTTGCCTCTGAAAGGATATCTGCAGGAGTTGGGATAAATACGTTGATGGAGGATTGGATCTTACTCACGGTAAAATTCTGAGATTTTTCAGAAATCGCTCGTGCAGCCGGGTATCCCCCACAAGTTCCGGATGGAACGAGAGTGCCATATGATTCCCGTACTCAACCGCAACTATCCCTTGATCCATCCGGGAGAGCACCGAAACACCCGCTCCAGCACAGGTCGCAACCGGTGCCCGGATGAAAATCGCATGGAACGGACCCCCGTCAAGTCCTTTGATCGGGAGGTCGGCTTCAAACGACTCCCGCTGCCGCCCGAATGCGTTCCGGTCCACCGTCATATCGATAAGGTCCAGTGTATGTACACGGGTATCATCAACACGGGTCGCCATCAGCACCATGCCGGCGCATGTAGCAAAAATACCGCCGGAAAACGAGCGGATCGGCTCGTACATGTAGTTCTTGTCAATGAGGCGGGAGATTGTTGTTGATTCCCCCCCAGGGATTGCAAGGGCATTGCATCCTGAAAGGTCAGCAGGGTGTCTGATCTCAAAAACTTCGGATGAGTAACCCTGCCCCATCCGGTTAAGCGCCAGCAGGAAAGCTTCAATGTGTTCGCTCACATTTCCCTGGAGCGCAAGTACGCCGATCTTAACGTCCACGGGTTTGTAGCACCTCATCGTCCCTGAGGGTGTGCACATCAAGTCCCGGCATCGCGTCACCAAGACCGCGGCTTACCCGTGCGATAACCTCAGGTTCGTTGAAATGGTTGACCGCCTCGACAATCGCCTTTGCCATCCGCTCGGGGCTGGAGGATTTGAAAATGCCGGATCCGACAAAAACACCATCGGCTCCCAGCTGCATCATCATCGCTGCATCTGAGGGGGTGGCAATACCACCGGCTGAGAAGTTCACAACGGGCAACCGTCCGCGCTCCGAACATTCGATGACCAGTTCTGCGGGGGCTTCGATATCCCGTGCGAAATCGATCATCTCCTGGCGATCCATGCCTTTCAGCATCCGTATCTCTCCAAGGATATTGCGCATATGGCGGACAGCCTCGACAACATTGCCGGTCCCTGCCTCACCCTTGGTCCGGATCATCGCCGCACCCTCGTTTATCCTGCGGAGCGCCTCTCCGAGATCACGGGCACCGCAGATGAAGGGGACCTTGAAAAGTTTCTTATCAATATGATATTGCTCATCTGCCGGTGTCAGGACCTCACTCTCATCAATCATATCGACGCCCAGAGTTTCTAAGACCTGCGCTTCCACAAAATGCCCGATCCGCACCTTTCCCATAACCGGGATAGAGACCGCATCAATAATCTCAATAACCTTCTCCGGGTCCGCCATGCGGGCGACGCCCCCCATTTTCCGGATGTCCGAAGGCACCCGTTCCAGCGACATAACTGCGACGGCACCAGCGTCCTCAGCGATCTTTGCCTGGTCGGCATTCACGACATCCATGATTACGCCCCCTTTCTGCATGGATGCAAAGCCGCGCTTGAGAAGCTCAGTGCCAAATCTCAGTTCTTCAAGTTTCATATGCCGGTACTATTGATCCATGATCCCAATAAAATCAGAGTACTACCGGCAAGAACGGTAAAGGCGATTGTTACAACTCGGCACGCACGGATGATATCAGACCCGGCTTCATCAAGTGTTCTTTCCCCGTCACCAATCGTATAGACCCCTGGCTTTTCGAACCGTATTCCGGTTCCCCCTGCCATAGCTGCCATCACAATACCGCCATTAAAGCCAGGACGTTTGTGACCGTCGCGATGTATCACACGCACTGCATCCGAAAATTTCCCCATGAAAGCAAAGTACACAAGAAGCAGCAATACCGTGAGCCGGGCGGGAACGAAATTAAGTATGTCGTCCATGCGTGCCGAGCACCAGCCTAATCGTTCCCGTTCATCCCGATATCCGAGCATCGCATCCATCGTGTTTGCTGCACGGAAGATGGCCGCACCGGCAAGCCCAAACAAGGAAAAATAAAACAGTGGGGAGATAATGCTGTCGGTAAGATTTTCAGTCATCGATTCATATCCGGCTGAAAGAATATGCTCCCGTTCAAGATTTGCTGTATCCCGCGATACCAGCATTTTGACCTGTACCCGCCCGTTCTGCACCCCATCTTTCAACGCAGCCACGACCGCTAGAGTATGCTCTTCGAGCGAGCGCCAGGCAAAACAGCATTTGAGCAGGAATGGTGCAATGACCAGATATACATACCACGGGGTAACCACTGCAAAACAATAAAACGGCAGTGCGAACAGGACTGCAGTGACAAGCCAGAAGACCACACCAACAAAACGCTGGAACCGGGGGGAATAATTTTCCGGTTTGCCCCACCACCCGATGAACCTGCCAAGGAGAGCAACAGGATGCCAGTGCGAATGCGGGTCACCAATCAAACGATCAACAAGAAGGGCGGCAATTAACACAATCACTACGGCCGCTACTGCTGACGGTACCATGTGTAGAGAGCACCAACGATGAGGACTATAAAAGCGGCGGTATTGAGAAATTCAATTTTCGTATAGAGCGATGCACTATAGAGGATTAAGGAGATTCCCATCATAATCATCAGGAGATGCGGGCGACCATGGGCAACCGGCTGGAGCGGGAATTCTTCTTTTACTGCCTTTTTCTGAAGGGTTACTCCCTGAATGACATCAACGCGTACTGATGTTTTTATCCCCCCGTATCCTGTTGTAATCTCAAGTTCAAAGAAACCTTCCTGGCAATCTTTTCGCAGAGGGATACGTAACACGGTTTCATCAACGACATACATATTTTCGTGGAAAAAATCAGTGTACATTCCTGAATTTGTAGAGGAAATTGTAATGTGGGTCGGGGCACCACGGTTTTTAAAAATTATCCTCAGGGTACCGCCGATCTCTGCCCAGATATTTTCCTTTGGAGCTTCAATAAAATTAATTCCCAGCCGGTTAAGATAAAATTCAAAAGAAGTTTCATGTGAAATATGACCCGCAGCAGTCAGCACAGTGAATGACAACGGGAAATTCATTCCTGCTCCTTTTTTTTATTTTGTCTGGGGGGTGAGGGGGAGAAGGTTAGGAATACCCTCATGGATAGGATAGTTTACCCCACATACGGCGCAGAGTAATCCTCCCTCAAGAATTTCCTTTTCATTCTCATTCTTAACCTCGAGTGCAAGATCTCCTTTGCACACCGGGCAGCATAGTATGTCCATGAGTGAACGTTTCATACCTGTTCTTCCCTCAAATCGATGATCTGGGTCATTTCAGGTCCGGTAGAGATCAGGGTGATAGGGCTGCCGATATCGTCCTCGGCCTTCTTTAAAAAGTCCTTTGCCTTCTTTGTCAGTTTCCCGTAATCAGTCACCCCAAAACAGCTTTTATCCACGCGATCGATACCGGTAATTGCGGCCTGGGTACATCCATTGATCATCGCTGAATACCGGGCCATTCCCCCATCCCAGCCACCAACACGCCGCTTCCGGTGGGTGACGGTCCCAAACTCCTGGATGCCCATCGAATCTGATTTTTCAGAGGTCATCTCAGTGCTGAACGGGCCTTCTCCAACCCGGGTGGGATATGCCTTGAAAACAACAATCACTTCATCAATTTTTGTCGGCCCTACACCGTTGTCAGCTGCAATCTGGGACGCTGATGTATCTTTACTCGTGACAAAGGGATAAGTCCCATAGTAAAGAGAGATGCCAAAACCCTGTGTCCCTTCAAGCAGTACTGTCCTGCCTTGTTTCAGCTCATCATCAATCGCTTTTGGAACGTCAAGCAGGTATTCGGCAAGCTCGGGCACATCCTTTGCCTGAGGAGAGATCCTCATCACCCGGTCTGAATTTGCAGGTCCGCATCCTGATCCAGTACTCCCAATTTTCTTTGACAGGTGGGCACTCCCCTTATCCCGGACAATGTGATCTTCGGTAATTATGCCGCAGCGTTTGTCAACAAATATTCTGCCTTTCACATCAAGCATTTCGACTTCATATTTCAGAACGCGGGGGTCGACAAGCACACCACTGCCAATACAGAGTTTGGCCTCCTTATAAACAAAACCGGAAGGAACCATGCGGACACCATATTCACGGTCTCCAACCTGAACAGTGTGTCCGGCATTCGGTCCCACACCGCCGCGGGAGATGATAACGGGTTTGTCCTTGCACGCAATATGGGCAACAATCTTACCCTTTCCCTCATCCCCAAAAAATCCACCAACGATGATCGTGCAGCTCATTGTAATATCAAGTAGTATTGATCGAATTGCAAAATAAAGTATCCTTTGTACGGGTTCCCTTAACACGGTGATATGATTATGTGGTATGAAAAATGGTTTTTTGGGATTTTTTTGGGATATATGCCAGACTATTTCAGAGACCATTCAGGAAAGTTTCCATCCGGCCGAGTGCTTCAGTAAGTTGCTTTCTGGAAACCGCATATGCACAGCGCAGATGGTAGTCTCCTCCCGCACCAAAGACGCTGCCCGGTACCACGGCCACCCGCTGCTCTTTCAACAGTCGCTCGGCAAACTCCGTGTCCGACAGCCCGGTCCCTTTCACTGATGGAAATGCATAGAATGCCCCCGGCGGAACGTGAGTCGGAAGACCGATGCGATTTAATCCTGATACAAACATATTGCGCCTTAAACGGTACTCGTTCACCATAGTGTTTTTATCCTCTTCAGCAGACCGGACTGCTTCAAGTGCACCGATCTGTCCCATCACGGGTGCGCAAAGCATCACGTACTGGTGGATCTTGAGGGCTGCTTCACAGAGCTCTTTTGGAGCGCAGAGATACCCAACACGCCATCCGGTCATCGCATATGCTTTGGAAAAACCGTTGAGTGTAATTGTCCGCTGCCAGAGATCGCTTACCGTACCTGCAGCAACATGACTTCCCTCGTAGGTAAGTTCTGCATATACTTCATCAGTGATAAGCAGAAGATCATTATCGATTATAACATCAGCGATCGCCTCAAGATCTTTCCGATTCATCACTGCGCCTGTGGGGTTGTTCGGGAAATTGATCATGAGCGCTTTTGTCTTTTTGGTGATCTTTTCCTGCAGTCTATCAGGGTTGAGTTTGAAGCTGTCGGCTTCTGTGCATTCAACAGGAACCGGTTGGCCACCAGCCAGCGTAACACAGGGAGCGTAAGAGACATAACTTGGCTGTGCGATAAGAACTTCATCACCTGGATCCACAATTGCCCGGATCGCGATATCGAGCGCTTCTGATACACCGCTTGTGATGATAATTTCATCATCACTGTTATAGGGAAGATTATAGTGCTGTTTTAAGTAGATGGAGAGGGTTTCACGGAGCGCCGGCAGGCCTTTGTTTGGAGTGTAGGATGTCACACCCTGCTCAATTGAGTAAATGCTCGATTCGCAGATATTCCAGGGGGTACGAAAATCGGGTTCACCAACACCTAAGGATATGACATCCTCAATCGTGAGAGCCAGATCAAAGAATTTCCTGATCCCCGATGGTGGGATGCCATTTGCACGTTCAGAAATAAAATTCCGCATATCCTCACCTTAGAACGAGTAGGGGAGGCGTTCTGCTTCCTGTTGTTCAAAGAGCACGTTGCCATTTTCCTTGTATGACTTCATGATGATATGTGTCGCCGTTTCACGGATCCGATCCATGGGTGCCACATGTTCGGATACAAAACGGGAAACTTCCTGCATATTCTTTCCGGTTACAAGGAGCTGGAGATCGTAGGTACCGGTCATCAGACGCAGAGTTTTTACCTGCCTGAACCGGGAAAGCCTTTCTGCTATCCGGTCATAACCAAAATCGCGTTCGGGATTGACCTTTAGCTCGATGATTGAAGCGACCTCGCCGTTTCCTGCCATCTCCCAGTTGATGACGGTAGTATATTTACGAATCACACCGGCATCTTCGAGTGCATGGATCCGTACCTCCACTTCAGCGGGGGTTAGTATGGTCATCGTTGCAATTTCCTCTGCAGAGAGTCTGCTGTTATTCTCAAGAATACGGAGGAGTTCCAGATCCTTTTCATCCATAACTCATCACCTGAACCATGTTTTTAACCATTTTGCTTCCATTTGCTTTACATCAAGGTCCTTTAACCCGTTCAGTCGTGGATCCTTAAGTACAACCTCACGGATCTTCCCCGTGTTTGAGTCAAACCACATCTCTTTTGTTCTGCCATACCGCCCGCGGCTTACCACACGGGTGTTGATTACACCGAGCATGTTTAACTCAGAGATGAGATCAGTAATGCGGCGGTGAGTAAGCACATCAAGTTCAATGCTCGGTGCAATGTCCTGATAAATACGCGAAACTTCCCCGCTTGTAAAAATATTCTGTCCCAGCTGCTCAAGTATAAGCATAGAGAAAAGTATCAATTTACTCTGGGTGGGAAGTGTCGCGATGCATTCAATCATACTATCCGTCTCGATCTTTGCCTGGGCCTGCTTAACGTGCTCTTCTTTTACCTGATTTGATTCGTCGCGGTCGGCAAGCTCACCGGAGATTCTCAAAAGGTCAAGCGCACGACGGGCATCTCCATGCTCCTGAGCTGCAAGAGCTGAACAGAGCGGGATAACACCTTCAGCTATGGCACCCGGCATGAATGCCGCGTCAGAGCGTTGAGCGAGAATGTCAACGAGCTGGGGGGCATTGTAAGGCGGGAAAACAATCTCCTCTTCAGAGAGAGAGGAAAGAACACGGGGATCCAAGAAATCTTTAAAGCTTAGATCGTTTGAGATGCCGATGATGCTAACCTTGGAATTTTTAAGATCGGAATTGATACGCGTAAGATTATAAAGCGTGTCGTCTCCGCTCTTTTTAACAAGCTTGTCAATCTCATCAAGCACAATAACCAGGACGCCCCCGCCAGCTTCCAATTGATTTTTGAGCTCGGCATATACCTGATCCGTGGGCCAGCCAGTCATTGGAATATGCGTCCGGTTTTTATCACTTGCAACTTCATCCATTCCATAAAGATTTTTTGCAATCTGGGCAAGTACCCGGTACTGAGTATCAATTACTTCGCAGTTCAGATGGACAATCCGGCAGATTGTGCCCATCTTACTACTCGTCTTTTCAAGCTCTGAACCAACATAACGGACACAGGCAGTCTTACCGGTCCCGGTCTTGCCATAAATAAGAATATTCGAAGGTGTTTCATTCCTGAGTGATGGTGCCAGGATAGAGGCAACATTATCAATCTGGGGCTTGCGATGGGGGAGGATCTGAGGACGGTAGGAGTGTCTGAGCACTTCACGGTCGCGGAATATCTTGTTATTTGCAAGGTATTTTTTAAATAGCCCTGTGGAGGGATCTTCTGTTTCAGGCATAACGATACTAAGGATCTGACACTTAGCGACATAAGATAAAAAAACGATCGGTTTGTCCCTTTTATAAACCCCATTTATTCCAGTGGAACTCGCTCAATTTATAAAGCAATTTAGCGATAAAGCCCAAATAATTTAATTTAATTTTTATTATTTTTTTGTGGAATTATCAGACATTCGGAAACATATAAGCAAATACCAGAAACATTCCTGATTCTAAACATTTTACCAGTTTATTTATTTGTAGTTGGGGGAGACCCCTTAGTTTCGTGTGGAAATCATTGATATGAACGAGTTTAGTAAAAAATATTTATGAAATGAACTCATTTTATTTTTGACTTTAAAGTATATAAAGGTTTCAGCAGAAGATATACAATTTTTTGTTTTAAAAAAAGGTAAAATAGAATATTTAACCAAAAAGGGAACGTTATAACAATATTTCCATTGGAAATAAAGGGGTCCCCCGTTTTTGTGTAATATATTAACCTTGTGATCCTGTGGAATGTTATGTAAATCACAGTTATCTGGTATCAGTTCAGGAAAACACGTATATTGATTCAACTGGCTTCAGTTTTGTGGATCTGATGTTCCGTTGTTGCAGATAGTAGAATTCCAAGTGTCATCATTGCTGGATGGATCCAGGATCCAGTTGTTGGATCGGATGTTATATGTGGGTTGATTGTTGCGATATGACTCAGATCAATTTTTTTTTATCCATGGTGGATAAAAAGTGGATGAACAATGGAACTCGGATTTTACCGATGAGATACGAAATCATAGTTTATTAATGGAAAAAATACTATCATCATTAAGATGAACCAAAAACACATCACACCGTTACCGATTATTGCCTCAATTATTACCGTGTCGAGTACAAGAACCAGGGAAAATGATACGAGTGGAAATACCATCCGTGAGATTTTAAAAACGGCAGGAATCGAGGTGCAACACTATGCTATCATACCGGACAATGTTGAATCAATCCGTGCTGAAATTTATTCTGCAATAAAAAATTCCAATTGTGTAATACTTAATGGTGGAACCGGTCTTACGCATGATGACTGCACAATCGAAGCTGTTGTGCCCCTGCTCGATAAAAAAATTGATGGATTTGGTGAGCTTTTCAGGATGAAAAGCTACCAGGAAATTGGCACTTCTTCAATGCTGTCCCGTGCACTGGCCGGCACCTGTCATGGCAAGGCAATCTTTTGCATACCCGGCTCCACTCCTGCCGTAACTCTGGCAACAAAAGAACTTATTGTTCCTGAGATCGCGCATATCCTTTCTCATGCAAATAAATGATATTACGATTTTTTTTCACTTCCATCAATACAAAGTAAAAAATAATGTGTAATAGCAACATCCCGAATCAAAGCAAATCTTGACGAATGCAAATCAAAAATTTCAAAAAAACCTGCATGAAGCCAAAAGACCTCGCACTAAAGCAATGAAAATTTGTACAACTCCATAAGCAATCTCCTTTTGTGCGGTAGATCGCCGGTAGATCTAATAAATTCTCATGACAAACAGGATCGTCCACTCACTCTTAATAAAAAAATATGCCGGTTCTGCCACCATCGACGGAGCCTCTAACGGTTGACATAGAGGAGAGCTATACGCTCAAGTATAAGATCTTTAATTCGATCCCGACCGACCACTTCGAGCTCCTCTTGTGTGATACTGAACAAAGATACGAGCCTGGCTTCCTTGTCTGGAGTCATGTCATCGCACTTTTCTTCAACAAAGTGCATATGGTGTGAAAGATCCTTCCATACATTTTCATTGACAGGGTATGAGCAGACAAACATAGTATTTTCACCCTCCTGAATTCCGAATAATGCTGCCACCTGACACTGGCGGGATCCGGCAGCGAATAATAATGCCTCCATCTCAAATGAGTTGGATATCGGTTTGCCTGAAAAAAAAGATCGCTGCGCGTGTTGTATTGCGGCTTCTGCATGATCCCGCCCTGCCATTTTGTCGGCATCAAAACAGACAATATGTATTGAATATAACCGTGCAATTCCCTGTATCATTCGGAGGAATGCATCACGGTCATCAATAGTCATCCTTGCCTGCCGGATCTCGTACCTCTCTATTGGTGTTTCCATTCAATCACCCGAAATGACTGAGTGTTGACTGACCCGAAGGGGAGTTTATACCGTCCTCTTTCATAGGTAACACTCCCTTTTTTTTCTGAAGCTGATTAAATATCTGCTCGGCTACACCCAGCCCAAGTATCTTTGTCACCTCTTCAATTCCGCGCATCAGGATCTCGTCCGGAGTTGTCATCCTGTTGTTGAATAGTCTCCTCGCACGAACCCTGCCGATCCCACGCAACCGGATAAGTGGCAGAAGCTCTCGCCGCGTACCGTTTTTCATGCAGATTTCGTATTCCCGCACTTTTAGATGAAAAGCCGATGCAAACATTCGCGCAAGCTCCGCACTTGCGTGCAGGAGCCAGGTTACACTTTCCACCATCCCATAGATATCCCCGGGTCCAACCGAATACCGCTCGCAGATTTTTGTGTCTGACAGCTCATCAGTCCAGTCAGAGAGGAGCATCGCGGTTTTTAATGCACGGTAATATGCCTCTGCAGCTTCATCATCACGCGGCAGCGCGAGCCAGAGCTCTTCTGAATGAGCATCAATCATCCTTGATAATGCAGCAATATCGGTATTCCGTACATAAAGTTTGGGCATATCCGGAGTACTGCAAATTACCTGGAGGAGACCAAGATCGGTATACACATCCTTTTCGCGCAGAGTACTGACAATCATTGCAGCACTTCTGGGATCTATATAGAGTTTTGAAACAACGGTGCCAAACTCAGTTGAACCGAGATGTTCTCCGACTTCTACTACCATGTCAGAAGAAACGAGGAACGCGAGTGCTGCATCCACCGCTCGCTGTATGAGGTGTCCCTGCCGGTGTTCGTGGACATAGAATGTCCGGTTCATAAAGGAGGAGAGCTCGTCATGGTTTTTTGCAAAACCGGATGCAATGAGAGATAAAATATGGGTATAAAGCGCTGCAGGTTCTGCGATTTTGGAGTGAACCTCTTCCGGGGGTGCCTCGATATAGCAATCAAACAGCTCCTCTACCTGCCCCTCATCCTTGGCAATGAGTACGGCCTCACCATAGGGATCGAGCCGTGGGCGACCGGCCCTTCCTGCCATCTGGTGATACTCGCTCACCGGGATCGGCTGCATTCCCTCACCGGCTGCAAACCGATGGTAATCTCGGATGATCACTCTCCGTGCGGGAAGGTTGAGTCCAGCAGCAAGGGTTGGTGTTGCAGATATGCATTTTATCAGACCCTTCCGGAACCCTTCTTCGACAACCGAACGCTCAGGACGGCTCAAACCGGCATGGTGAAAGGCGGCACCCTTGGTTACGCATGCAGCAAGTAATTTTCCCATATCAGTCTCTGTACTTTTCTGGATACGCCCGGCATATACCGCGAGTTCAGGATCTTCGCTTTTTATTGCTGAAGCAGCGCGTTTTGCGAATGCCTCAGCATTACGGCGAGATGATACAAAGACAAGACATTGCCCCCCTTCAGCGATTGTGTCAAGAGAGAGGTTGAGATCATCGTAATTTTTTGATACCGCTTTGACAGCGCGGGTCCCATCACGGAAATGGATGCAGTTATTGAAAAAGACCCCCTGCCGGAGGTCAACAGGGCGCCATGTGCTCGTCACAAGTTCCGCACCGAGCCAGCTGGCAAGCTTATCAGGATTTCCAATAGTTGCAGACAGTCCGATAATCTGCATGGAGGGATTTTGGAACCGCATCTTGGCAATCACCATCTCAAGTGTCGGGCCACGTCCTTGCGAGTCAATCAGGTGGACTTCATCTACAACCAGGAGCGTAATATCTGCTATCCACTTTGCACTATTGCGCAGGAGCGAATCCACCTTTTCACTGGTAGCGACAATGATGTCATTTCTTCCCATCATATCATCACGACGGTCAAAATCACCCGTCGCAATACCAACCCTCACACCTTTATCGCCAAACTCCTCAAATTTCTCACTTGCAAGTGCTTTGAGGGGAACGATATACAGGCATTTCCCACCATTTGTAATGGTATGGTGCATAGCCATTTCGGCAATCAGGGTCTTTCCACTGGCTGTAGGAATGGCAACGAGCAGGTTTTTCCCTGCTAGCATTCCTTTCTCCACGCATTCGGCCTGAGGGGGGTAGAGCTCTGAAATACCTGCCTGGGCATACCTCTGCTTGAGATTTGTGGGGATTGCGAGGTCCTGGATAAGCATGTTAAATCCTTTTGATAAACTCCTTAAAATCCCCACAAAGCCGATGCAAATCGCGGTTTTTAAAAACTTTGTTCATACTATCGATGTATTTTCCAGGGGAAATCAGGCAAATGCGTATATTGGAATAGGGGAATTTGATGGCATTTCAGGCATCAGTAATAATAACTTATCATATCCTGCTTTGCCTCTTTCTTTTTCCTGTCCAGGAATGCAAAGACATTTTCATGGGGCACGCCCTCAATCAACATATCGATGGCAGCTCGTGCTGTTTTGAGTTGCTCGGGATAACCGATCAAGGCGATAGTCTTTCCAAAGACAGAAATCTCCACATCTGTCATATCCTCAATCTGCTCACGTGCACGACCATCTTTTCCTATTATCCTCCCCCTGAGCCGGTCGAGCTGGCGCGGACCTTCTGCCATACCGGAGAGATCAATAACATCGAGGAGTAGATCTTCATCCTCAATCATTTCAAAAGCACGTTCCGGTGAGAATCCCCGGTTGATGGCGTTGATAATCTCCACTGCCCGCAGGAGAGGTACTGTGTGCTCTTCAGAACTCTCAACCTTCACGAGCCCTTCTTTACTATCGACGGTAATTGTTGTGTGGGTCTTTATTTCAAGCTCTTTTTTTGTTGCACCGCCTTTTCCAATCAGTACGCCCACCCTGCTTCCGGCGATTTTTACTTCTTGCATCATTTTACTCTCACCTCGAATATGGGATATAATTGTGCATTTCACAGCACCGTTCTGGTATATATCATAACGTTGTTCGTAGTTATCATGGTTCAGCTGTATCAAGCCCGGTCACTGCATTGAAAATTTCGACATCATTACGCACATCGCAGCGGTTTTTAAAAAACCTGTTGATATTGCGGATATCCCGCATCAGGAACTGGTAAGCTCGGGGGTGATCACGGGTGACCGATTGACCCATATCAATGAGATAGGGTTTTTCGCCGTATAATATATTGAACTCGCTCAGGTCCCCATGCACGAGTTCAGCTTTGTTGTAGAGGAGATCAATATACTTCATGATGGTTGCATAGCATCCCGCCGGGTCATCAAAATCGGCATTTTTAAGCTGGGGGTAGGGAATTTCATCCTCCCCCAAATATGACATGATCAGAATATTCCGGTCCCATACGAGTGGCTCGGGAACGGGAATACCCGCCTCCTGAGCCCGTGCAAGATTAGAGAACTCCTTTCTTGTCCAGGCAAAGACCAGCTCTTTACGGGATTTTTTTACGCGGGAAAATCTGCGGTCTCCCGTGATGTAGGAGCTCATCGTAGTAAAATTTGCCGTGCGGATCCGGTAAATCTTGATGGCAACCCCTACCCCCTCACGCTCACCGTAAAACACATTCGCTTCTTTACCGGTGCTGATCGATCCACCAATTACCGACAACCACTTTTTATGGACAAGCTTGTAGAGTGCAAGAAGCGTGACATCGTCAAAAACATCTTCGGAAACTTTGAACTGGTCAGCATCTTTGATGCGGACACCCATCTCTTCTAATCTCTTATCGAATTGATCCAGTCGTTTCTCAAAACTCACAGAGAGCCACCATCATTCACTAGGTAATTTTGCATCTTACCGTATATATTCCCGTACCGGCTCAAATATTTCAACAAGGGACTCACCACAGGATTTCTTCAGGTCGAGCGGATGCACCTCACCCCTGCCATAGGACGCTTCAAGATCCGGATAGGTTGTAAAAGTCCGGTCACCGCCGAATTTTTCCGGTCTTTTAATGGTAATCTCTGGAAGACGGGGAAATATATGAAATTGGAATATCTGGAGAACCGGATTCTCCGGAATCTCAGGAGGACAAAACGCCTTCTGACATTTTTTCCGAATTTCATCTTCTGTATCAGCAACGGATATGTAATTGCCCTGCGAAGACGACATCTTTTTTCCATCAAGCCCGTTAAGAATGGGCGTGTGGATACAGACCGGAGCTTTGTATCCAAAGTTGATCAGGTGCTCACGGGCCAGCATATGGATCTTTCGCTGATCTATACCTCCGACTGCAGCATCAACACCCAGCATAGCGATATCCGCCATCTGCATGATCGGGTATACCATCTGTGAAACCGTTGGATGATCCATCTGCCTCCCTACTTCATCCATGCTCCGTGTTGCCCGGTTTAAGGTAATCTGCTGCGAGAGCTGGAGCACAAGCAGTTCATATTCCCGGTTAAGCTGAAGATCGGACCCAAGCACATATGTTACATTCTTCAGGCCCAGCCCCTCAAAGCAACGCTTGTTGTAATCAGCAAGCTCCCGGATTTTTTCCATTGTTCCTTTTCGATTGAGGAAGGCGTGGAGATCGGCAAGCAGGACGATGACTTCGAAACCAGCGGTCTGAAGATCTACAAGTTTATTTATGGTGACGAGATGGCCGAGATGAATCTCACCACTGGGTTCATATCCTGCATAGACCTTTTTATGTGGTTGGGCGAGAAGTGCGCGGAGGTCGTCTTCTGTGACGACCTCCACAGTATTACGGGTTGCCTGCTCGTACGCGTCCATTAAAAAATATGGGTTATAATGGGTGTTAATAGTTATTCTGGATGGGGGAAAAACCGAGAGCGTCGTTGGTGGTAGTTATCGATTTTGTCGCATCCTTCTCAAGTCCCACCATCGCGCGGATTGCATCAATATTCTCGACGACCACATCAGCCTCCTGGTGAATTGCCTGGAAAAAGCAGAGCTCGTTATTGTTGGCGTAGATTGATTCTTCAAAGATGCAGTTCTCCCAAAGGTCAGAGCGTTGCCTGCCGAGATCCATGGCAAACTCCTTAAGTTCGGCAGTACTTTTTATCCCAAGCGTCTTTTTGATAAGTCCAAGGCGCGGGTGGTTTTTTATGAGATCGATAACCCTGTCACGGTTGACCGGTTTTTTAGTAGTAATCTGGATTGCATGCATGTGCATCATGGTGGTTGGCACGATCATCGCCATTGTGGTGATAGAAATGTGAGGTAATACTGTCTGGACATCCGGGCCATGGTGACTGGGTACACCAACGGGATCCAGAACAACAGCATCGATCGGTCCTTTTTTTATCTCTCCCGGATCAGATCCCCGCCGGACCATGACTGCATGGACATGCGCAACACCATACTCCTTATCAATTTCGTGAATGATCCGGCAAAGGCCGGTTGTATTACATGAAACCACTCTCACAAACTGCCTGCCAATCGCATCTTTGTAGTTACATGAAGAGTTGAAAGAGAAACCCGCTATCCCGTGCTCTTCGCCACCTTGCCAGAGTGCCTTTATCCCGAGCTTTTCATAGAGCGGTTTATTCGTTGCCCCCACGTCCCCCGGTGTTGCATCGACGACAACATCGGCTGCTTTGCACATATCCTCAATGGATCCGGCAACTTTAAGCCCGGCTTTTTCGAACGCGGCCTTTTTTGACAGATCCGCAATGTAGAGCGGGTAGCCTCGTTGTTTTGCTACAAATGCTTCGGCGTTCGGGCGGGTCTTTGATACCCCGATCACCTTCATGTCCTTCTGGGCGGCAACCGCATCGGCAACACGCTTTCCGATAGTGCCGTAACCATTGATGGCAACCTTAATCATACAATCTTACATGGCGGTCGTATATAAAAAAAATAGCTATGCGGAAAAAATGTACCTGTATCCACCACGGTCAAAAATTCCTGGCCCCCCCTCCAAAACATTGAGGAAATTATGAAGGGATGATTCCCTGCACATCCTTGGGAAAAAATCGGCCGGAATTCCTGTTATTTATGCAATTCAGAGGATTAACTGTCCTCCAAAAAAAGACACCTCAAAGGAAGAGACCCTGAATTTTTATTATCTCTGTACTATCCTTTGCGGTTGTGTACAGGTCAAGCGGCTCCTGGTTCACCTCTAAAAAGCGGATACCCCAGCTGACTTTTGAGAGGAGTTCTGCCGCCCGCTCCTTTTCACCAATAATATACAGTGCTCCAGCAAGTGCCTCAACAGATGATAGCACACAGGGTTTACCGAAATTTACCGGATTTGCTGCCACTAAAAAAGGAAGTGCACGCCGAATTCTCCACGAATGAACTTTCCCGGTGTCCAGTACTACCCATGAGCAATCCAGTACCGTGATGGATCTGACATGTTTATCCGCAGGTGAGAGCGCCTGCTCGGCAGTAGGATCAAGAAGCAGGGTATTTCTTGGAATTTGCGAAATTTTATTAAAAATTTTTAAAAAACCAGCTTTTTCAAGTTTTTTGACCGTACACTTCCGGGGGTCACAACTGTTATCCCGATATGCATACAGCGGCATCATTGATCATCTGTGCGTGCACACACTGTATCAATGTACGTCCTCTGCAGCCCCTGCATTCTTAAACCGGCGCTGCGTGCAAAAGGGATCACGAAACCTGCTGATCTGGTGCTGTTCGAGCGATGCACCGAACGCTGCAAACGCTTTGGTATTGAAATGGTGCCGCTGCCGTGCCCGGAGACGTTGTACCTTGGTCCTGATAGAAAACCCGGGACATTTCTTGAACGGCTGAACACCCCGGCATTTGCTAGTTTGATGGACAAGCTTGAATTACAAGTGCAGGATATCATAGATGAACGGGGTCCACCCCTCTGCATCCTTGGTGTCAATTCTTCCCCTACCTGCGGAGTAACCAGCACCTATTATGGGAGTGAGGATAAACAACCGCCAAAACGGACGGGACGGGGGGTTTTTATTGCACGGTTTCCAACAATCAGGGCGATGGACGTGATGACATTTTCTCAATATCACGTTTATCTGGCAGCCCCTCTTTTTTCAGAAGCTGAACGTGCTTATAATCTATCGATTGCCGGGCATTTGAGAAATAATTTTTTTGATGTATATCTGCCTCAGGAAGCGGGTGATGATTCACCTGCAAGGAATAAAGAAGAACAGGTTCGGATCTTTTCAGAAAATTTGAAAGCTCTTGAAAATGCCGACATAATCGTTGCCATTATCGATGGCGCGGATGCCGATTCGGGCACTGCATGGGAGATGGGGTATGCGTATGCCCATAACAAACCAGTGATTGCAGTTCGCACAGATTTCCGCAAGGCCGGAATGCACGAGCAGGTAAACCTGATGCTGGAACAGTCTTCGACCGTTGTGACCAGCAGGGAAGATCTCATGCGTGAACTCGCACCCTTCTCGGTCAGAAAGCCCTCGCCATAACCCGTGATTAGAATGCTGCTGGATCGGTCGGGTGATTTTTTCCCGTTAATTAAACAGACACGAAAACTGATCGTTTATTTCGAAAACCCTTGAAGGAACCTTCATGACGGAAGCAAATCCTATCCTTATCTGATGAAGATCGCGGTAATCCTGGGAACCCGCCCGGAAATAATCAAGATGTCCCCCATCATCCGGAACCTCACAAAAAGGGGGGATGAGTTTTTCATTTTACACACCGGCCAACACTATTCCTACGAGATGGATAAGTCCTTTTTCGATACCCTTGAGCTGCCGGATCCGCGCTACAACCTCGATGCAGGCTCCGGGAGCCACGCGGAACAGACTGGAAAGGTAATGCTGGGCATAGAAACCGTCCTCCAGAAAGAAAAACCTGGCGTCGTCCTTGTTCAGGGGGACACCAACACGGTGCTTGCCGGAGCTCTTGCCGCTGCAAAACTCCACGTGAAGGTTGGGCACGTCGAAGCCGGGCTGCGAAGCTTTGACAGGAGAATGCCTGAAGAGGTAAACCGCGTGGTTGCTGATCATATCTCAGATTACCTTTTTGCACCCACGGAAATCGCACGTGCGAACCTCTTGCACGAGGGAATAGACAAAAAGAAAATCTTTGTCACGGGAAATACCATCGTCGACGCCGTTTTCCAGAACCTGGAAATCGCACAGAAACGGGGGGACATCCTCTTAAAACTCGGGCTTTCACACGGAAAGTACTTCCTCGTCACCGCACACCGGGTGGAAAATGTCGACGATGAGCCTCGGCTGAAAAAGATTATCGCCGGCCTGATGACTATCGGGAAAAAATACGCACTACCGGTAATTTTTCCCGTTCACCCACGGACAGAAAAAAAGCTCCGGGAGTTCGGCATCTTGCCGACCGGAATTACCTTCATCCCACCGAAGAACTTCCTTGAATTTCTCCAGCTCGAGGCACACGCAATACTGGTCCTGACCGATTCGGGTGGTGTCCAGGAGGAGACCTGCATCCTCGGCGTTCCATGCGTAACCCTTCGTGACAACACCGAACGACCGGAGACGGTCGATGTTGGGGCGAATATACTCTCGGGGGTAGAGCCCGACGCGATCCTCAAAGCCGCTGATGCCATGCTTGGGGTGCCGCGGGACTGGAAAAACCCGTTCGGTGATGGTACGGCCTCGGAAAAGATCGTCAGTATCTTGAGTGAAAATGCATAAGCTGTTCTTGCCGATACAGCATCTCTCTCTGTACGCTTCAGCGGCATCGGATCGTAAGTTCCGCGCAGAAAGATCGTGAGTGATATATCGTGGAAAAAGTGGATGATTATCTCTCTGCTGCGAAAGAAAGATAACCGCTTTTGTTCCTGGGGAAAGTCTTCTCTTTTATCCTATGATATCCATAGGTTGACATCTCGCAAAGCGGTTCAGCAGATGAGGTAGTAAGGGCCATTGTGCGTCTGAAAAATTTCCCTGAACGCTCTCTAAACCTTTTTTAGTAATGTCTATCCCGGATGGCAAAATTCTTGACTGGTGCCGACTGACAAACTAAATAGAATCTTTACAAAACAGGTATGAGTGCACATGGCCAAGAAACGAGACGATCCAAAAAAATCCAAAAAATCACATGACATAAGGGAATGCAACCTTGATGGAGAGTTTATTTCTCCACTCCATTCGATAAGGGACTTCACAGCCGGCAATATAAAAAGCGTGCTTGTCAACAGCAGGTACGCGCAACTCCTCCTTTCCCTGACCGTTGCCGGACTATTCCTGCGATTTTTTAACCTTGGCTTCAACTCGATCTGGCTTGACGAAGCTGCGACTTATAACGCCTCTCTCGGAACATTCTCCGGGATCTGGCAGACCATGGCTGCGGGAGATTTCAATCCTCCCCTTTTCTACTGGATCGAGCACGTCATGCTCATGGTGGGGAATAATGAAGTAATCCTACGGTTTGTACCCGCACTCTTTGGGATCCTGACAATTCCGGTGATGTACTTCGCAGGAAAGGAATTTATGGACAGAAACGTCGGTATAATTGCGGCTGCTGCTGCGGCGTTCTCCCCGTTCCTGATATTCTACTCCCAGGAAGCACGGGCCTATTCGATGGCGCTCTTTTTTATCGCGTTTGCAATGGTGTTCTATCTCAAAGCCCTGAAAGAAAATGATATCAAAAACTGGGCACTGTTTGGCGGCCTGTCAGCGTTTGCCTTCTGGTCCCATTTTTACGTGTTTGTCCTAATCGCATCGCTGGTCGTCTATGCCCTCGCTCTGCAGGCACAGAACATAAGGGAGAATATCAAAAATATCGGGACGATACTCCTCGCGGTTGTCTTGTTCTCCCTCGCAAGCCTTCCGCTTATATTGGTCACCATCCAGCTCTTCTTCACGAGGACCGCCGCCCCCCCGACCTTCGGGCTCCAGGGATTTAATATCATTTACCAGATTCTCGTTCTTATCTCAGGCGCCAGCGAGATCCTGCTGGTCCTGTTCGCCGCCTTGTTCATCGTGGGCATTGTCCAGGCGTATCTCACCGATAAAAAACAAGGGCTGCTCCTTGTATCGATTCTCCTTCTCACGTTTATCATAACGTATGTAATGTCATACAAAATGCCAATGGAACCCAGGCACCTCATATTTGTAATAGTGCCGGTGTATCTCGGTGTGGCCTCGTCGTATGGAATGTTTTACCGTTTGTGGAACACCCGGGGGATCGTGTACCTGTTGATGGCCGTCCTTGTCCTCGTCAACCTGCCTATGCTTGCAAGCTACTACACGGAGTATTCCAAGGATGACTGGCGGGGATTCTCGGGGCAGATATCAAACCTCACCCAGCCGGGTGACAAGGTCGTTCTTGTGCCAGGTTATATCTCCCTCCCCTTTGATTATTATTACTCGAACGCGACGGACAGGACCCTTGAGTATCAGGCCACTACCGTAAAAGATCTCCAGACGATAAGCGCAGCACGGGGTAACAGTACGATGTTTTACATCGTCACGAGCGACATCTTCGCGGTCAACCCGAATGGCGACGAAGTAGCATGGTTGCAGAACCAGACGAAATCTGCTGGCATGAATGGGGGGATCGTCCTCTTCGTATCCCGATAGATCTCTCTTTTGAGGCTTCGCCATTGCCTTCGGCTTAATTTTTGTTGGCCTCTAAATCGTGGGTTGCCTGGGGTTCAAGCAATTTCATTGATATACAAGTATGCTTTTTTACGCGGCCACCAGAAATGTGACAAAACGAAGGAGTTGTAACAGTTTTCCTGGTTTTTATTACCTTATCTCCATTCCTCATGGAGGTACCTGGTTCGGAATATCTTTGAGAGGAGAACAATATTATTCCTGATCTCCTTGGTCACCTTGATCTTGGAGACCCCATATTTTCGTCTCATGAGAGGAACCGGGATCTCAACGATACTCTTCCCCGCGATGATGAACTTGGAGATGATCTCCGCGTTGATCTCAAAATTGCCGCTTGATATGGTGATATCGTCCAGAGCACTTTTCCGGTAGAGCCGGAAGATGGGGCTTACGCTCGTGATCTTCTCTCCGAGAAGGAGCCGGTACAGGAAGTTCACGGATTTGCTAAGGAAGAGCCGGAAGGGAGTGACCTCCTCCATCAACCCTTCACCAAGGTATGGCGATCCCGAAATCAGGTCGGCCCCCGTCACCCGGAATTTTTCGACGAGCTGTTCCACGTCCTGGGGCCGGAAGGTCAGGTCTGAGTCCATAGTGACGACAAGTTCGGATGTGCATGCCGAGAGCCCGGTCCTGATTGCGTTCCCCATCCCCCGGTTGATCCCGTGTTCGAGGACTTTTATGTCCTGCCGCATCGCAGCGATCCTGTGGAGTTGGGCAACGGTATCATCCCGGCTCCCGTCGTCAACAAGGATGAATTCGAACGTCTCTCCGGTCTTTTTTGCGATCGCATCGATTACCGGGAAGAGATCCTTCCCATAGTGCCTGACATTCTCTGCCTCATTGAAGAGTGGGATGATGATGGAGATCATGGAGGGACCTCGCTGAGCTGATCAAGTGAGAATTTAGAGAATACAAACCCGAGGACAAGGGCATAATACATCGAGAGAATCCGGTCGGTTAGGACGATCGACATCGCGCTGACCGGGGCGATGCCAGTCTGCTGGAGCAGGAGGCTCAGCGATCCCTCGGTTATCCCGATCCCAAGTGGTATCTGCGAGATGAGCCCCGCGATGATTGCGAGGCTGAAGAAGATGGAGACCTGGAGGGGGTTGAGAGTGTAACCGAACGCGAGAGCAACGACCCATAACCGGGCAAATTCAAAGATGAGCGAGATGAGGGTGATGGCAAATACTGATGATATGTTCGAAAAGGGGATTTTCCGGATCCGGAAACTAACCTCAGGGATCTTGACCCGGGGAAGCCTGACGACAATCCTCTCGATGAAACCTAAGAAGAACTCGGATTTAAAGTAGAAGAGGGAGAGGAGAATGAGGATGAGGGCGCTCAGCTCAAGAACAATGAACGTGATCCCCCGAAGGTCGATGAAGACAATGGCCGCGGCCGTCAGAAAAAGGATCAGGAGCTCGAAGAAGCGCTCGTAGAAGAGCATCGAGACACCGTCAAAGAAGTTCATAAGATAGCGCTTCTGCATGAAATACGCCTTGAAGAGATCGCCGATCTTCCCGGGGGTGATATTGGCAAAATAGAAGCTTGAGACAGTGACGATCGAGGCGTCCCTGAGGCTGATGGGGCAGTCATAGTGCCTGCTTAAGTAGCTCCACCGGTAGATCTTGGTCAGGATATTCAGGTTCGAGAGGATGAATGCGAGGACCAGGAGCGGGATGCTGACCGCAAAAAACATCCTGTAGTTCTCGATGATACCCGACGTGCCGATGATATAGACGAGGAGAAGGAGACCGAAGAGAAGTAGGATGAACTGGAAAATCCGCTTGGTTCTTTGTGAGATCTCCATGCATCACCTGTGGCTGTATTAGTAGTTGTACGGTTTTACATAAAATTATCTTCATACTCTGGTGGCTTTCTCGTTCGCCCATCTCTTTGTCGCTGGTTTTTTGTAGCCGCAGGGGAACATCGAGCGATTGTCCGCAGGCCCCGGATCTTCCACCTTGGATTTAAACGACTTTCTTATACCGAAGGTTTATCCGGCTCCATCTTCCCTGCCCAGATCATGCATCACCCGACCCTCCAGAAACTACATACGCACGAAGACAGAACCTGATCCTGTATGTCCAATCTCACCGTCGCAATTCTCGCCCCTCCCGATTATGCCAAAGATCTGGGAAAGAAGGGTACAGCAAGCGATATCACCTTTTATAACCTGAAAAAAGGTGACGCAACCGTCACGTTTATTGAACCAACGCGGTATCCGGAGAAACTATCCTCACTGTTTTTCGCAGTATCCTTTGCAGATCGCGTTGTTCTGGTAGTCGATGAAATCAACGCTACATTCGGTGAATGTGTGCTGATGCTCCAGTGCTCCGGCAAATCCACGGGTTATCTCATCTTGAAAAATTATATCACGCCGGATCAGATCGCCCCGCTTATCAAGGGCACGGTTCTGGAACACTACGAAGTAATTGAGGAGGATATCGTTGGCCTTCGCGAGAAATTGCTCGACATTTCCGTAAAACAGACCGCTCACCAGAAAGTGCACGATACCGCAGGAAAAGGGACAGTTCCAGTGGATGCGCATTTCAATGTGAAAGGAGTCGGAGTTGTCGTTCTTGGCAGTGTTGCACAGGGAAGTATAAAAAAACATGATACTCTCAAAGTCCTTCCGACTGAAAAAACTGCCCAGATCCGCTCTATCCAGAAACATGATGATGATGCAGAGAGTGCCATAACCGGTGATCGGGTTGGACTCGCCCTGAAAAATATTGAATCAGAAGATCTGGATCGGGGTTTTGTCCTGACCAATGATCCATCGATAAAACACGCAACCACAATTTCAGGAAAAGCCCAGCTCGTGAAATACTGGCCTGCCCCGCTCAAGGAGGGTATGATATTGTACGCCGGCCACTGGATGCAGTTCCTCCCTACACGTCTGGAGAAAATCATAGTTGACGGTGACTGGAGGATGCCGACCATTACCCTGACTATGGAAAAAGCGCTTGTTTATCCACCCGGTGCACGGGTAGTGCTTCATTATCTCGAAGGCGGCAAGCTTCGGGTAGTGGGAGCCCTCACCCTACAATAATGTCCATCACCCTACTTTTTCGTGCGTTTTTTTTCGTGATTCTCATCACACCTGCCCCATGATCTTATCTTTCTGAACGATCATCACTATTCTGAGTAACAATGTTTGAGAATCTCATAGGATGGATTGTACTGGGCGTCATAGCCCTTGTCATTGTAGGACTGATCCTCTGGGCGATCGGTATCTATAACCGGTTCTTCAGCCTGAAAAATTCGTCCGAGGCAACGCTTGGACAGATCCGCGTGGCCATGAAGAAACGGCTGGACATGATCGAACAACTCCTTGGCTCAGTGAAGAGTTACGCCAAGTTCGAAAAAGAGACCCTGGAAAAAGTCACTGCCATGCGGGCAAGTGTCGCCACCGCAGGGCCCGGTGATTTAAACAAAGTCGAAGCAGAATCCCGTTCGATATTCGGCCGCCTGCTTGCAGTAGCAGAAAATTATCCTGACCTGAAAACATCTGCTACCGTAATGAGCATGATGGACTCCGTCAAAGGACTGGAGGATGAAATCGCCCGGCAGCGCTATACATACAACAACATCTCGCAGGAGTTCAATACGATGATGGACACGATCCCATCAAAATTCATCGGACGTCTGGTTGGGCTTATCAAGCTTGAGTACCTGCAGTTCGAAGAAGCGATTAAGACACCTCCGAAGATTGAGTTCTGATAGGAAATTGCCATGGGTGAAACGAAAAAACTGGTGATACTTGTTATCGCATGTCTGATCATCGGTGTTATCGGTATTGCACTTGTTACAATACTTCCCCCGCGTTTTGAAGGTGATCTCACAGTCACGTCGTATGAGGCGACCCTGTATAATAACGGGACGCTCACTGAGCAGTATACCTACGATGTGAAAACGTCCGGTGAGTATCACATGCTGTACCGTTCGTGGGAAGAGCCGCTTCTTTTTACCACACCAGCCCAGCCATCCATTATGATGGTTTCTGCAACACCACCGTCAGGAACGATTGCGTACGCCAAAGATAATTCGGGCGATGTAGCTGTGTATGGTGATTCCTCAGCTGCTTCCTACAAATCAACCATTGGCCAATCAGCCCAGAATGATGAAGTAGGGATCTACAATCCCGGCTCCTTTCCTGCAGGGCAATACACGGTGGATTATACCTACGTCCTTTATCCCCCGATTGAGTACGACACTGGTGTGACCCATCTCAACCTGAAGTTCGCCGGGCAATCCCACATCCCGTACCATGACATTACAATCACTATTCCTTCAGATGGCATTCAACAGGTATTTGCCTATCCTCCGACGCTGATCACGGTTCTGTCGGGAAATACGTATACCTTCAGCGGTAGCGCAGCGGCAGATGAAAATATTGCCATCGAGATGCTGGGTGGATCAACGGTATTCAGCCAGATCCCGGGGTTCAGGACTCAGGTTACCGGTCTCGCAGGACAAACCACCTCAGGAAGTTTCTGGTATAATACAATCTACACGCTCTCGTACCTGCTGAATTACCTGGCAAAATCAGCCGTCATTCTCGTGCCCCTCTTGTTCGTTTTGATTTACCGCTGGTACGGCAGGGAAAAGATGTTTACGGTACCCGAATACCTGAGCACTGTCCCAAATCCGGCGCTCAAACCCTGGCAGGTCAACCTGCTGTTCAAGGATGATGCACTGGAGTTCGATGAGAGTGGGTATCATGCAACGCTTCTCGATCTCCACCGGAGAAAATTCATAACGATAACCTCGAAGCAGGAAGGAAAAGCCAAAGATTTCGAGATCCGTATCCTGAAAACCACCTCCGATGACCCGTACGAGCAGAGAGTCCTCAATGTTCTTGGACAAATTGCTGAGAATGGCGTCCTCGATGAGAGTCACATTGAGAAGCTTGCACAAGAAGCAAGGACAAATATTGCATCAGAAGAGATCGCGCTCCGCTACCAGAGGATGCTGACCGATGTGACCAGGAGAGCAGATCCATCACTTGCCAATCAGTATATCGTGGATGGAAGAGATCATATCGTTCCGCTCCTGCTTGTCAGCATCACCGTGTTTGCTGTCACGCTCATATTTGCATTCCTGGAACCCATGCAGTCATACATCCTTATCCCGGCCACGGCATTATGGGGAGTCGTCATTGTGCAGGTAGTGATCGCAATCGCGATGCCATCAACCCTGTTCGGTCACTGGAAAGGTGACAAATACAAAGAGAAGCTCGAATGGGACGCATTTGCCCACTTCCTCTCGGATCTCGCGCTGATACGGAAATATGCCCCGGAAGATCTCTCAATGTGGGGAGAATGGCTGGTCTATGGGACCGCCCTAGGCGTTGGTGACAAGGTCGAGAGCGCAATGGCAGCACTCAACATCAATGTAGCTGAGACGGGAGTCCCTGCAGGTGCAGTGGGAATAGGGTATGCCTTTACTCCCCTCCTTTTCTTCTCCCCGCCCGTCCGCGGTGGTTCAGGTGGTTTCCGTGGAGGATTCGGCGGCGGAGGAGGGTTTGGCGGAGGCGGAGGTTTTGGTGGTGGTGGTGCCGGGGGACGATAAACCTCATGCCACCATACCTGTGAAAATTTTTATTCCGGATGAAAAGCCCGTACCTTACCGCACAAAAATCAAAATTCCGTTCGGGAGACGGTCATATAAGATATAACTCCGCACAAACCATATGAATACGAAAAAGGGAATCTGATTATATGCAATATACGGAAGGTCAGCTCGGCAGGGTCTTTGTCGTGAGGATCGATGACGGCGAAGATATGCTCGTCTCGCTGCACCAGTTCATCCTCGACAAAGGTATCCATGCCGGTACGATCCTCTTCCTTGGCGCCCTGATGAACGGGAGGATGGTGACCGGACCAGAAGAGCCGGTAATTCCCCCGACTCCTCATTTTGTTATGTTTGAGGGAGGTTGGGAAGTCTTTGGTATAGGAACCATCTTTATGGGAGAAGGTGGTCCGCACATCCATTATCACGCATCAGTAGGTCGTTCCGGGCATGCCCTCACCGGCTGTCTCAGGGAAAAAGCCACCACATACCTGATTGTTGAAGCAGTTATTTTGGAATTCACCGGTCTTTCTGCACGGCGAGAATTTGATAAAAAAATGCAGGTTCATCTTCCGGTACTGGGAACAGGAGAAAATTCGGTCCCCACGGATAAAATAAAACCAGGAGAACCAACGAAAAAAAAGGAAGAATCGCCTCATGACGAAAAAATAGATCAGGAAGATGATCTGCCGGGAGGCCTTGCAGAAATCATCCGTGACCTGACCCGTCGCCCGCCACCATGAAGATCCTTTTTGTTCATCAGAATATACACCAACTTTTTTTCCCCTCCCTATGATACACCAGCCCGTGTTTCTTCCCCTGTCCTTTCATGAGGGAAATAAGCTCGGCATCCGGCAATTTGACATTATCCTGGTGACAGGAGATGCATATGTTGATCATCCTTCTTTTGGGACTGCCCTGATTGGCAGGGTCCTGTGGGATGCCGGCTTTACGGTTGGAATTATTGCCCGGCCTGACCGGGCCACCGCTGTTGATTTTACCGTACTTGGAAAACCGCGACTGTTCTTTGGTATATCGTCCGGGAACGTCGATTCGATGGTGAATAACTTCACTCCTAACCTTAAACGGCGGTGTGATGATGTCTATTCGCCCGGCGGGATCCTAAGACGACCTGACCGGGCAACCATTGTCTATACCAACCGGATACACGAACTGTTCCCTGACACCCCGATTGTCATGGGGGGTATCGAGGCAAGCCTGCGCAGGTTTGCCCATTACGATTACTGGCAGGATCGCGTGCGGCAGGCGATCCTTGCTGATGCCCCGGCAGATCTTCTGGTGTTCGGTATGGGGGAGAGGCAGGTGGTGGAGATTGCCCGGCGGCTTGCATCCGGCGAAACTGTTGCATCACTTCGGGATGTCCGGGGAACTGCATTTACCCTGGACCTTGCACAATGGCGAAGTAAACGACCGGAGTGGATCATTGAACTCCCCGGGTTCAGCGAGGTAGCACAGGACAAAATCTCGTATGCCCGTGCGTTTGCGATGCATTACCATGAGCAGGATCCAGTCCGGGGCAGGACGATTGCGCAACCGCACCCAAAAACGGTGGTAATCCAGAATCCTCCGGCATTACCTCTGTCGACGGAAGAGCTCGATCATATCTATGACCTGCCTTTCTCCCGCCGTGCACACCCGTCATATATACAAAGGGTCCCCGCACTTGAACCGGTACAGTTCTCCGTGACGAGCCACCGCGGGTGTTTTGGTGCCTGCTCGTTCTGCGCCTTAACCCATCACCAGGGCAGGATCATCCAGAGCCGGAGCATGGCATCGATCATCCGCGAAGTAACGCGAATGACTAATATGCCGGAATTCAAGGGCATCGTGCAGGACGTCGGAGGTCCGACAGCGAACATGTACTGCCTTTCATGTGATCTCTGGGAAAAATATGGAGCCTGTCGGGACAAACGATGCAGCCCGTCTTGTAAAAACCTGAACACGAGTCATCGGCATCAGGGTGTACTTCTCAAAAAACTCCGCGAAATTCCGGGTGTGAAAAAAGTCTTCATCGGTTCCGGCATTCGCTATGATCTTGCGCTTGCAGATGATTCCGGCTACCTTGAAATGATCTGCGATCATCACGTCTCTGGTCATCTCAAGGTCGCGCCGGAACATGTGACAAAAAGAGTCACGGACGCCATGAACAAACCCGATCGTGAAGTTTTTGATCGGTTCTGCGACCGGTTCGAAAAAGAGCAGCAGGGCAAAAAGAAACGGCAATACATCCTCCCGTACTTCATGTCGGGACATCCCGGCTGTTCCATCAGTGATATGGTCGATCTTGCGGTCTATATCCGTGACCACCAGCTCTATACTGAGCAGGTGCAGGACTTCACACCGACACCAATGAGTGTTTCGACCTGTATGTACTATACCGGTCTCAATCCATTCACTCTCGAGCCGGTCCACGTGCCGAAGGGGCATGAAAAGAAGATCCAGCGTGCACTGATGCAGTACCGTGAATTACATAACAGGGAATTAGTTATTGAAGGCCTTACTGCTGCAGGAAGAACCGATCTCATCGGCAACGGCAGGCAGTTCCTGGTACCTTCCCATGACAGAGGGGTTCACCACTACGCGATAAAACATGATGGAACTAAAAAATAAGGTGATCTAAAAACATGTGGTCTCCCTAAAAAAAAAAATTCACGTCCTTCCATAATCGTCGTTGAACCTGACGATATCATCCTCTTTGAGATATTCCCCAAGTTGTACCTCAATGACTTCGAGGGGTATGATGCCGGGATTCTTCAACCGGTGCCTCATGCCGCTGCGGACAAACGTGCTTTCACCTTGCCTGAGTAACCTGGTTTCCCCGTTCAGTTCGACTTCCGCCGTCCCGCTTACCACAACCCAGTGTTCACTCCGGTGATGGTGCAGCTGGAGCGAGAGTTTCTGGCCCGGTTTGACGCTGACTCGTTTAATTTTATAGATTTCAGTCTCTTCAAGGACCGTGTAAGATCCCCACGGGCGGTGCACCTGGCGGTGGAATTTGGTGACCGGATCATTGCGCTCATTATACCGGGTTACCAGATGTTTTACCTGCTCCGTATGTCGGTTATCGCAGACAAGGAGTGCATCATCGGTGTCAACGACAATCAGGTCATTGACGCCGATCAGTCCTACATGTTTACCCGGTGCATGCACAAAGTTGTTTCTCGCTGAAAAATACTCCGCATTACCAACATTCCCCTCACTATCATGCAGTTCGACATCGTAAAGGGCTTTGAATGTACCCAGATCACTCCACTCGGTTTCAAGAGTTACAACAGCAACCCTTTTTGAGTGTTCCAGCAGCCCGTAATCAATGGAGATTGATTCAAGCTTCTTATAATCCGCAACGCATCCCTCAGCGAATGTATCGGACAGTTCCGGGCGAAATTTCTTTAGTTCCTCAAAAAAGCAGTCGGTGGAGAGGAGAAATATCCCGCTGTTCCAGAGATATCCATTCCGGACATATTCTTTTGCGGTTTTTTCATCCGGCTTCTCTTTGAATACGTCAACAACAGACCCCTGGAAAAGTGGTTTTCCCGGTTTGATATACCCATAGCCTGTCTGGGGGGAGGTTGGTTTTATACCGAACGTGACAAGATTTTTTCCGGCCAGTGGTTCTGCAGCGCGGATCTGATCGAGTGCAGTATCCCCCAGAATGTGATCACTGGGAAATACAACCGCGGTGCCAGAGGAAAAAATACTCCGGATTCTCTGCATAGCCCATGCGATGGCAGGCAACGTGTTTTTTCCTTCCGGCTCTGCAAGAAGATGATCATCAGAAATGATGTATCCCATCTCCTCAATCTGGTTACGGGCGAGGTACTGGTGGATTTCGCTGGTCACCACAAATATCCCGTCAGGATCCGAAAGCCGGGTTGCCCGTTCGTAGGTCTTCTGAAAAAGCGAATGACCGTCGAGCTGGATGAACTGCTTGGGATAATACTCGCGGGAGAGCGGCCATAGTCTCGTCCCGACACCCCCGGCAAGAATGATGGATTTCATGATCTCCTGTAAACCTGAACGGGTGTGCAGGTACACCAGCGTTCATTAATGTATCACATAATTCTGTCCGGAGTCACCATTTATAGGATTCGATCCCGCACATTATGGTAAAAATAGACCCTGTATGATTAAAAAAGATGGGGGATAATCTCCCTTGGGAAGAAATATCATTTCTTTGTTGATGCCGCTGTTTTTCGTCTGGATTTTACTTTGCTCACTTCTTTTGTCTCACAAGGTATGCACCGTTCCATCTTCTCATCGAAGATACGGTAAGAGTTCGCGAGCACCGATGAGTTGGAGATCATACCAGCCAGCAGAATGACCTCAAGGATCTCTTCCCTGCTCGCACCCATTTTGAGTGCAGCCTGCATGTGGTATCCTGTGCAGTGTGGACATTTGAGTGCTGCTCCCACGGCCAGGCTGATGAGTTCCACATATTTTGGATCGAGAGGGCTGGTCTGAGCCACCGTACCCTTGTAGAGAAGATGGGAAATGAGTACCTCGGGGCGTTCCCCCATCCTTTTGAAGATTAGGGGTACACGCCCATATTCCACTTCGATCTTTTGCATCCACTCATCTGCAGTGACATCTGCGCCCTGCGCCACAATCTGCGCAAGCCGCTCTTCAAACTCTTCTTTGGTTGTTTTTTCCATCATACCACCATGTTCGTTTCTGAGAAGGGCAGGATTTTTACAAGGATATAGTCCCTCATTCGGGAGGGAACAACTTCGGATATATCCCCGAGTAATATCCCGTCCTCGACCTCGAGCTTCCTGAGATCCCCGGCAAACGTATCATAAGGCAGCTTAACCCGGAGCCCGGCCATCTGCACCGTGAGGGGTGTTGGAGAAGTGACCGCATGAATGGCAGGTACCTTTTCTTTAATTAAACCCATAAGTCTCGCAGGAGAAACAGAGAGCGGGTCTTTCTGGATTTCTTCACGCTTTTTTTCAAGAACCCGTGTGATCTCGGCAACGATCTCATCAAGCTTACCAATTTCATCGGCCTCTTTCGTCCGGCGCATGAACCTGCCGACATTACCGACATATCCGTCTACCGGTGGATCAATAATCTTTTTTAGGGTTTCTTTGTCCGGACCCCCGCAGACCACGACAGGTACCTCAATCCCTCTTAGAAGTGTGGGCATTTTGTATTCAATACAGGTTTCAAAATTACCCATAAGGTATACTGCAATATCGTGTTCGTTGATGACATCCCGTTCCTCATCATTTAATCCGGCGATCCTTTTTCCCGGGCCGCGTGCGAGACTGACCATGTTGCTCTTGGCCCCGATCCGCCGCACATATTCCGCGATATCACAGGACGGGTGTGGCAGGTGGTGGATCTCAAGGCTCATACTGACGATTGCAATCTCTGTGCCGACAAGTGGCGTATCGGTCACTTCCCCAAAAATCGGCTTTGCGACCTGCCGGATAAGTTCGATATCCTCACGGGGAACAAAGCACTGGAGTACGACCTCCGCAGCGATCACGTGTTTTTGGATAATATACCCGCCAAGATCCTCAATAAGATCGGTAACTATATCGTGCTGGTAGATACCTCCCCTGTAGGTGATTGGGACAAGTGTCATGGCACTTCCCCCATAAGCGCAAATTTTTCCCTGATGATCTCATCGATATTCTCGGGAAGGGTGTTCTCACTTGCCACAAATGAGAATTTTTCTTTGCTGAATGTCTCGCTTCGCAGGCGGAACCCTTCCGGTGCAATACACCGGAATGCATAGATGAGATCCTTGTAGAGCGACTCGCTCGGATCGGCAACAATAATCTCTTCGATCTCTTTGAGTTCTGCCTTGACATCATACAGGATCACGGTGAAACGGTCCGGCTGTTCCACATGGTCTTTGCCGAATTTCTGCCAGAAAATCTTGAGCATGGGTGCAAGGTATGTTTCATCTGAAATAACGAGGGTGATCTTGCCTTCCAGAGGATTCACATTGGCAAAATCCCCTACACGGACGCGTGTGGTGATCTTTTTCAATATGCCTACTGCAACAAAGATCGGCACCTTCGGATCGATATAGATATGCAGCTTATGGATAACTCTCAGGAGGTTGTAGTCAAGCAGGACGTCGTTTGTGATCTGCCTGTAGTACTCAGCGCCCACCGGCTCGGTGCATTCGACTTCAAAGTACTCAATGGCAAGCATCTAATCGTCCTTTATAAATCCTGATACAAGCAGCGCCGACCCCACAGCACCAATATACTGTGAATAGGGAGGTACGACTATCTTTGTCTGGAGCAGTTCACCCATTGCAAACACAAGCCCCTCAATGAGTGACGTGCCCCCGACCATGATCACCGGCTCTTTGATATCAACTTCCTGCAGCTGCTGTTCAAAAACCTGTTCGGCTACACTGTGACACGCAGCGGCAGCCACATCCTCGCGGGTACTACCTGCTGCGAGTGCGTTGACCAGGCTCTGCGTCCCGAAAACGATACAGTAACTGTTCATAGGCACACGCCCGCCGATTCCTTTCATGGAAAGCGGGCCGAGCTCGGTGATATCGACGCCGAGCCGTTTTGCCGTCATCTCAAGGAACCTGCCGCTTGCACCGGCGCAGATGCCTCCCATCGTGAACACACCCGGGATGCCATCCATCACCGAGATCGCCTTGTTGTCCATCCCGCCTATATCAATAACGGTTGCGGGCCCATGCTGCCGGTTGGCAAGATATACAGCTCCCTTCGAGTTTACTGTCAGTTCTTCCTGGATGAGGTCAGCATGGATCTCTCTCCCCACAAGGAAACGGCCGTAACCCGTAGTTCCGACTGCCTGCACCTCATCACGGGTGATTCCCGCTTCCTGTAGGGCATGGGCAATCACCTCCTGAGCACTTTTTATGACCTCGATTGTGGGTTGCCAGCCGGTACCGATAATCCTGTTGTCCTTCATCACGACCGCTTTTGTAGTTGCGGAACCCGAGTCAACCCCCAGTGTTATGCCCTGCTGGGTTTCACGGGCGAGCAGTGCGCGACGCCGGGCGATGGTGGTGAGAGCTTCCATACGGGTAAGGAGTGTTCCGGAGGTAGTCCGCTCAGTAAAGGAGTAACTGACAACCGGAAGTTTTGAGTTTTCATGAATGTAGCGCCTGAGTTCGTTTCTTACAATTGCTGCTTCAGCGCACCGGAAACAGGTGGCGATGAAGACCGCGTCTGCCTCCACCCGCCCCTCCACGAGTGCCATAGCCCTGGCAATGGTGAGTTTTAAGTCCGGGCTCCTCACATCCAGCCCGAACTTATCAAAATCGCGGCGTATGTCTTTGAGGGCGACATCCGGGAAAAAAATCTCGCCGCCTACTTCTCGTGCCGCGGCATCGATCTCGTGCTGGATACCAGAATATTCCGGACCACAGGAGAGTTGTGCAATGCGTACAGGGGGTGTCATTTCGAAGCTCCCAGCTCCGTGAGGAATCGTTTGATGGCAGCAACGAATTTCACGCCTTCCTCCTCATTCTTCGGGTAGTACAGCTCGAGCTTTGGGATCTCTTTCTGATGAATGAGGAACTTAATCAGCTCATTGGTGCGGGCACATCCCATGCACCCAAATGCGAGGTCTGCATCGTTGATGATGATCGCCGCCTCACACTCCCCGATCATCGGCCCATAGAGTGACATGCGGCCCCGAACACCGGCAGGTACTTCGACTGCAGCCCACTTCAGTCCTTTTTTGGGCTCATCGGGAGTGATCTGGAGTGGGGCGGATTCGAGTCCTGCAGTCTGGATGCGTTCACGGATGGCTGTGGCGGACGAGAGGGGCGTGTGCCCGAAGCGTGCCACCATGTCAGAGAGGATCAGGCTCGTTGCAGGGTAGATGAATACTTTTACCATGTCAGGACTCCTGTGCGTCGATCAGTTTCTTGAGTTTATAGATGTCCAGTGCCTTATGCTCCATCGGATTTTCTGGTGCAGGGATTGAATTCTCATCATGGTTTTTAAGCTCCTCAAGCCCGTGCGAGATATAGGGGATGATGGTCATCTCGTGCTCCATACCATTGTATCCGGGCCTTGCACCGCCGAGATTCGCCCGGCAGCGGCGGGCATCGCCGGGAGGGAAGCCCCGGTCTTTTACAAAGATATGATCGGGATCGATCTTCCGCAGTTCGGCGATAATGCGGTCGACCTCTTCCTCTTTGCCATTAATGACAATCCCAAAACAGGTCTCCTTGATCATTGCACCCTGCGAGATCTCATAGGCATGTAGAGCAAGATCAGCCGGAGTAACGTCAAACGACTCCACCACCACGTACTTAGTTACGGTACCTACATGTGTCGGAGCATATTCGGTCACCGTTTTACCTCCCTGATATACACATTCTCCTTCTCCTTTACTTTTTTCAGTTTTTCCGTATCGATAACACGCCCAAGAATATTGGTACCTTCAAATGGTTCGGATGTGGGACCGAACTCTTTATTTGCCGAAAGGCGCGCACCCACTAATCCGGAACCTTTTCGGGAATCATTGGTTATTGCAAGTGCTGCTGCAGGGACCTCCTCCTTAGGTGTATTCTCAGGATTGATCTTTGTCCCTGGCGGGATGGTTGATCTGAACAGAACTACATCATCGAATTTAAAAAAGACCGGTATCATCCCGGCATCATGTTGTTTAAGTCCTGTAATACGGCGGAATATATCGCAGCTGACGGGTGCTTTTTCGTCATCCAGCTCAATATCTATCACTTTTTCCAGAGAGGCTGTCGTTACCGTAACCATCCGCTCTTTGAGGACATCCAGGGTATTACCCGGATCCTGCGAAACAACAATCCTCTCACCCTCTTCTTTATCAACGTTAAGTGAAATTTTCTCTGCTGCGGCGATCTCCTTTGCCTTCGTGAGAGGGAGTCCGAGAAGGTCTATCCGTTGTGGCAGAACACTGATGGTGAGGATATCCTGCTCTTTTGCAAGTTTTACCAGTTCAATGCCATGAACAACCTGGCCAACTACATCATGAACGAAACTGCTGGGCACATCATCCCGGTAAATATAGATACTTCCAGCCAGTTTCCCCGTGGTTCGCACGGTAACCGTTCCCTCCCTGCGTGGGTGCCGGTATTCTGTATCAATATCCGAAGTGCCGGCGAGCCGGGTATCGAGGATATGTGTGCTCGTTGCCCGCCCGACCATAAACCTCCCGGACTTGAGTGCAAGGAGCATGTGTTCCACGCTGCCTGCAGCCTCCGTGGTAATCTTGCCGGGTGTGTACCCCTGAGCCATAATCTTCACGTGGGTGACGATCTGCATCCCGTCTTCGATACCAATGTTCATGTCAGTTGTGGTGAAGGAACGGCTGGTGTCCGCCCAGCTTATGACTGGTTCAATGCCCGTGATGCGGTCTCCTGTTGCCCAACGGTCGAGCACCGCTTTACCGCTTACGACTTTTGCAAAGATCCCTCCACTTTCGTCAGCCCCGTGATCTGCAGAATGACGGGTTTTGGAAAAAATCAGATAGGATCGTGCCGGTTCATAGCCCCCACAACCAAGGATCACATCCCCCCGTTCGTAGACGTGGGGTTTGCGCAGCGGATGAATAGGAGAGGGGAAAGGTCCGAACGCTGCCGCGTAACGATCTTCCCAGTGGAGGGTGAGTTTTTGCACAATTTCCGAAGATTTAAGGAAATCATCATTCCACCCGGTAATCTCAATGGTAATTTCCCCCGCGGTGGTACTGATTGTAAGATTACCCGTCTTTGCCTGCTCCTTGGTTGCAGGGCGAATAATCCCCACACTACAGCCAGGTGGATGGTGGGAAAAGATAGAACCGAGTGTACTTCGCTCACCGACTTCCATCCTCTCTCCATCGAGGTGGATGGTAATCATTGCTCTCCTCATGCAGCAGGCTGGCTCATGAGCTTGCGCTCTTCTTCGGTGAGGATCGCGAGCACGTCTGCTGTCTTGCCTATTTGCACGATCTTACCGCCACGCATAAGTGCCAGCCGGTCACAGATGTCCCGCACAAATTCCATGTCATGCGAAACGACAATGAAGGTTTCCTCCATCTCTTCGCGTGAGTGCATGATTGAGTGCTTCACATCGATCTTGGTGATGGGATCCATCGTGCCGGTCGGCTCATCAAGAATCACAAGCCGTGGTTCACGGATGAGGACCTGGGCGAGAGCCACACGGTGCCGTTCTCCCTCGGAGAGTTGCGCGGGCATCCGTTCAAGGATCTCCCTGCTCTTCTCATCAGAGAATCCTGACATTTTGAGGGTTACGAGCGCCTTTCGCATAGCGAGCTCTTTTGGGAACTCCAGCCCGATCGCATCCGTGAGGTTGTCAAGGACCGTACGATGGGGAAAAAGGTCATATTCCTGATGGAGGAGTCCGATATACTCTTTTGCTCTCCCACGCTGATCGATACCGGCTTTTGTCATATCGACCCATTCCTCCCCGATCTTAATATTGATCTCACCGCTGGTGGGTTCGATGATACCGGCGATGATCCGTGAAAGGGTTGTCTTTCCCGCCCCGCTTTTTCCGATGATGCCAAAAATCTCTTTGGTGTAGACATCGAAATTGACGCCATTGACCGCTTTTACAACACCCCGGTCAACGGAAATATATCGTTTGGTTAGATCTGAAGCAGCAACGATCTTCTCACCCAACTCGGCCTCTTCATACTTCTCACTGTCGTCATAACCCTTCATGAATTGCTGGATGACGTCTTTTGGCGTTCCGATCGTGGCAATCTCACCGTCTGCCAGGAGGATCGCACGATGCGCCACATCCTCGATTACCTGGGAGAAGTGGGAGGTGACAACCATTCCCATATTGTTTGTCTTTGCCGCCTCTGAAAGCATTGAATGCACTATCCGTGCAGTACCGGGATCGAGTGTGCCGGTCGGCTCATCGGCAAAGAGCATGAACGGTTCCTTTGCAAGCTGACGGGCGAGGACTACCCGCTGTTTTTCTCCGCCCGAAAGATCACGGGCGATATGCATCATCCTGTGGGATAATCGTACCTCATCGATAAGGTCAGCAGCACGGTTGATGGCCTTTTCCGGGGGGTAATCGATATCATCGAGAGCATGGAGCACATTTTCGATGACCCGGTCATCACCGTACAGTGCGAAGGTACGCTGGAACATGATCGCGGTCCGCCGCATAAGCCGGCGTTTCAGCGTCTCGTTGCTCTCGTTCCAGAGATCCACATCACATGCTGAGAGCATGCCACCGCAATGAGGACATGTTTTTCCCGCGGCACTCCCGACATCCATGTAATCGCAACCATTGCACGCCGCTACATGGTATATAACCCGCCCGCTTGTCGGGGGCTGCTCCACGCCCCTTATGAGATGCATGAGTACCGTCTTACCTGCGCCACTCCTGCCAATAATTCCCAGGATCTCCCCTTCGGCAATCTCAAAAGAAATGTTCTTGAGTACCCTCGTGCTATCAAAATCCATGCAGAGATTGTCGATCGTGATCAGTGGAGCCTTCATAGTACTCTTATACTAAATGTGATACTTGTGGCATATTACCTTTTATATGATGCATTACAGTCGTCACGATCGAAATGTCCTGTCGATGTGAGCAACTCCTGCACAATAGTAACCACTTCACTCACGTTTTTTACCACATAATCAGCTTCCTTGTAGAGTTCTTCCGGCCGGTCTGCGGCCTGCTGGATAGTAAGTATTGAAATATCGGCATTCTGCATGGCACATAAGTCATTGATCCCATCGCCAACCATCAGCACCTTGTCGTATTCCTGCCGGAGATCGTTGACTATCTGCGCTTTTACCGTCGGTGTTGCTACGCCATACACCCTGTCGCGGGGAATCCCCAGGTGGTCTGCCATCTTTTCCAGTTTTGTAACCCTGTCACCGGATGCGATGAAGACTGGCACTCCCATGCGGTGGAGGGCGGTGATCGCCTCTTTTGCACCGTCGAATGGCCAGCCACCGGCAGTTATGGCAAATTCTATACACTTGTCTGCCATGTTGACAATCGCACCGCTGTTTAAGGTTACGATCGATTCTGCTTTACAGACAGTCCAGACATTCCGGATACATTCCTGAAGATCACTCACGCGGACCCGCTGGTCAGTATAGAGAATATCCCCGATCTCTTCTGCGGTAACAATCTTTCTGGTGCAGCTCACCCCGAATCCAACATTATGTTCTACAAGGTAGGAAGAAAGCAGCATTTCGCCCGGCGTTTTCATTATATCCTTTGAGTGCACGGGCAAAACAACGAGCACGCGATCCGGTGAACTGAACGTCAGGGTAGTAGTCTCGATACCGGGCAGCAGTTTTTTGTTGCTGATATCCTTTGCAACCCGGTAGGTGTTCAGGAGTGTTCCCGCACTGTCAAAAACAACTGCAACCGACATGGTAATACCCGGTGATAAACTCTATGTACTTTTCTGAACATTGAATCATTGAAGCTGATGTTCGTAACTGAAACCGTAAAGAAGATAAAGAGCATGGAGATCCGGGGTGCCGGCCGGATTGCGCGTGCGTGTGCTGAAGCACTCCGACGCCATGCCACAGAGTCCCGGGCTGGTGATCTTGCGTCTTTCCGGAGGGAAATGGAGAGTGCTGCGCAGGTTCTTGTCGCCACGCGCCCAACCGCGGTCTCGCTCCCGAATGCTGTTCACCTTGTTATGTCGGGACTTGAGCAGGCAGTAACCCTCGATGAGGCGCGAAACGGGGTGATTGTTCGTGCGGAGCAGTTCATATACTCGTCCCAGCACGCCGTGGAAAAGATCGCGCAGTTCGGCGCACGCCATATACGCGACGGGGATACCATCCTCACGCATTGCAATTCTGAAGCTGCCCTTGGGTGCATCATAGAAGCCCACCGCAGCGGAAAAGAGATTGAAGTCTTTGCAACAGAAGTGCGCCCGCGAAACCAGGGACTGGTCACCATCAGGACACTCAATGATGCCGGGATCAAAACCAATTTCATTGTTGATTCGGCGGTTCGTTCGTTCATCCACGACGTTGATCTTGTAATCGTGGGAGCTGATGCGGTTACCGTTAATGGCGCAGTGGTAAACAAAATCGGAACTTCGCAGGTTGCACACACCGCTGCAGAGGCACGGGTGAATGTTCTTGTTGCGGCAGAGACCTACAAGTTTGCTCCGCGGACAATTTTCGGTGAACTAATCCAGATTGAGGAGCGTGCTGGAAACGAGGTGCTGGCTGACGAGATCTCCCGTTCACTCCCGCATGTTACTGTGCGTAATCCCGCATTTGATGTGACTCCCGCGGAGTATATCGATCTTATCGTTACGGAAGCTGGTGCGATTCCACCACAAATGGCCTATATCATCATCCGGGAGTATCTTGGATGGGGTATCGAAGAATTCCATAAAACCTTTGAGAATCCTACCGGACATGAGGAGTGAGTGTATGAAAGATGTCATTGCAACGTACTATTTCCGCCCGAGGGCAGATACAAAACCCGACCAGGCCGCACGGGCTATCTGTGATGAGGAGACGACCGGTACCTGGACTGACATTTCCACGCGCACAGAGTACGTAAAACAGCTCGATGGTACTGTGGAGAGCGTTACGCCTCAGGGTGAGGGATACATCACCCGCATTCATTATCCTGCCGAGATCTTTGAGCCGGGTAACGTTGCACAGTACCTCTCGGTCTGCGCTGGCAATCTCTTTGGTCTGGGGCGACTGGACGCGGTCCGTCTTCTGGATATTGAATATCCGGACTCACTTATCATCCCGTTTAAGGGACCAAAGTTTGGAATTTCCGGTGTCAGGAAGATGATCGGGAGCAAGAACCGCCCGCATGTCGGCACCATCATCAAACCAAAGGTTGGCCTCAACCCGGTTGATACCGCTTCGGTAGCGTATGAAGCAGCAATGGGAAACGTTGATCTCATAAAAGACGATGAGACGCTGACGGACCAGGCATTCTGCCCTATAGATAAACGCCTGCCACTTGTGATGAAACGTCTTGAGGAGGCAAAAGATGAGACCGGGCGCCAGGTCCTGTATGCAGTGAATATCACAACCCGTGCAGACAGGATCGTTCAACGTGCGCTTCACGCAATCGAACTCGGTGCAAATATGATCATGATAGATATTTTTACTTCAGGATTTGGTGCCCTGCAGGCACTGGGAGAAGATTCACGGATTAAGGTGCCAATTCATGTCCACCGCACCATGCATGCCGCATTCACCAGGAACCCGGAGCATGGAATCGCGATGCGTCCGCTGGCGCATATCATCAGGATGCTGGGTGCCGATCAGCTCCATACCGGTACAGTGAGTGGCAAGATGAGTCACACTACACCGGAAGTCAAAAAGAGTATCGATATGCTGACCTGCAACTGCCATGGCATGAAGCCGACTTTCCCTGTATCGAGCGGAGGGTTGCATCCCGGTAACGTTGCTCATGAACTTGCGAGTCTCGGCATCGACATCGTCCTGCAGGCTGGCGGTGGTATTCATGGCCATCCGGACGGGACTGCGGCGGGTGCCCGGGCAATGCGACAGGCAGTCGATGCCTTCATGGAAGGAAAGACCGCCGAAGAGTACGCAAAGGACCATTACGAGCTCGAACGGGCGCTCAAACACTGGGGCAGTAACTGAGGGGTACCTTCATGGAAATACCATTTACCAAACTGCAAGGAAACGGCAATGATTTCGTACTGATTGATGAGCACGAAAAAATCATCATACCGGATGATATGAAAGGGCAGTTTGCTGCCATTTATTGCGACCGTCGTTTCGGGATCGGGGCTGATGGAGTTATCTACCTCTCGAAATCTGAAAAAAACAATCTCAGAATGCGTATCCTCCAACCGGATGAGAGCGAGGCGGAGATGTGCGGCAACGGCATCCGCTGCCTTGCCAAATATGCTTTTGATGCCGGGTACGTGAAAGAATCCTACACGGTAGAGACCCTTGCAGGTGAGATCGGCGTCGCAATGGGGTATAAGGACGACGTGTTTTCTGCTACCATCACGATGCCCAAACCAAAATTTGACCGGAAGGATATCCCGGCAACCGGTGAAGGGGAATATAAGGAGCGGATCGGGGAATTCGATGTCTATGCCGTAAACAACGGTGTCCCGCATGCGGTTATCATCGTTGATGCGGTCGATGCCATCGATGTTGAAGCAGCAGCTCCGGCAATCCGCCACCATGCAACATTCGAAAAAGGGGCGAACGTGAATTTCGTTGAGAGAACCGGACCTGACAGCATCAGGATCCGCACGTTCGAGCGCGGTGTGGAAGAAGAAACGCTCTCCTGCGGTACCGGCGCCACTGCATCAGCTGCGGTTGTTCATAAACTGGGGTATACCGGTGAAACCGTTAATGTGGAAACACGGGGTGGTCCCCTCACCATCTATCTCAAAGATGGTGCCAAGATGGAAGGACCGGCGACAACGGTTTTTTCTGGAAAAATCTCATTCTGAATGCTCTCCCCCAATATTCTTTTACTCATGAGATAGTGGTCTATTCTGCCCTGCTTTGAATACATAATCATTATCGTTTACGATCGATCCCGATAAAGCCCGAAAACGAACCGGTGCTGTCATATATTGGGATTGCGTTACTCTCGAGATGTACCTCGTGGCCATCTTTATGAATCCAATGGGACACATGAAGGACAGATTTCTCATGTCGCTCAACCACAGTCTGAAACTTTTTTTGGTTTGGATCGATCGCATCCGGATGGAGAAATTCAAATGGGGTATGTCCGATCAGTTCATCTGGTTTATAGCCAAGGATTGTTTCCACCTGCGGGCTTACGTATACAAAACGTGCATGTGCATCAGTTTCCCAGACGATATCCCCAATAGCTGTGATGAGATTTCGGAATCGCTGTTCGCTATGGATGAGCCCTTCCTCAGTATTCCTTCGATCCGTGATGTCACGGGCAATAATCGCGATCCTGTTTACTTCTCCGGTATCGCTCACTATGGGATATGCAACCGTGTCATACCAACTGCCGTCGCGTTCATCCTCAAAGCGCACCATCTTTTTCTTTTCAAGGACCTGAGCAACCAGCGATCGTCTCGATCGTGCAATCTCTTCGGGAAGGAGATCATCTGCCAAGACTCCAATCAATTCATCGGCCCGTCTTCCGAATCGTAAAGCAGCGGTATCATTCAGTGCAAGAATTATTCCCTGAGTGTCCACTAATATGACAGAATCTGTCAGTGCATCAATGAGTGCACGTGCAGTCGCCTCACTCTCGCGCAATGC
>PLLR01000113.1:0-42158 GCA_003141335.1 Methanoregula sp.
ACCGTATAACGGCCCCATCGGTGCAGACAGTCCCCTGTATGGGCTGAAGCTTGCCATGGAAGATCTTGATGAGACGTTCACGTTCAATGATACCCAGCGGGTGGAAAAACGTCTTGACCATGGAACACTCCGTATCGCTGAAGTTCGGCGGGAACTGCAACTCAACCGGACAGATACAGCAGAGCGGGCGCTTGAGCTGTACATGCAGAAACTGAACCTGACAGGAGGGTCCTTAACCCCCTTTGCATCCAATGCAACCGGGCTCCTGCATGCACAGGAAATGATCACTAAACACCAGGAAGTTCTTGCCAGTCTTGTACTCCTGTACCCGAACAATACGGGTCTTGCCCAGGCATACAACAACAGTCAATTACTTGAACTGAAGTTTGAGAATAAGACCGAGATGAGATTTACCCGTTTCATAGAAAAGAACAATAAAACGGTTCTTAAAGCGGTGAGACTGGAGATCAGGAAACAGGACCGTGTTAACGATGCCAACTCCACGGCTGTCGAAACCATGGAGCAGGACAAAAATCAGAGCCGGGAAAGGATAAAAGATCAAAAGGATATGATTCCGGTTAACACCACGATCACTACCCAACCCGGGCGCAGGAATGACACACCGTCAGGAACGATATCCCCGCAGGACGACAAGGGTTCCTCACGGGATCAAGGGAAAAAATGACGTGACTAAAGAAGTTACGCGATCATGAGTGGGGAAACTATCCCAATCAATACCACATGCATCCCGATCCATGACAGTGATACGGGATAAATTTAAAATTTTTCGATAATGTTTATACCCCTGCGTAATAATAATCAACAGGCTTGTGATAAATTATATGACCCGGTACAGCATTTTTGCCCTCACCGTACTTCTCATTTTTTGTATTCCTGGTATTGCAGGTGCGGCACCTGTTTCTCCGGATTCATCGATCACGTACACAATCACGGTCCAGGAGGATGGTACGGGGGTCTGGCATGTGGAGTACCGGACACTCCTTACATCCGATGAGGACCTGGGGGTGTTTGACAGTTATGCCAAAAACGTATCAGCCCTCTACCTTCCCCAGTTTCAGGACCTGATGCAGCGCTCTGCTGCACAGGCAGGAGCAGCCACGTCCCGGAAGATGGAAATTACTGATTTTTCCGGCGATGCAGTTATCCAGACTTCCCCTACGGGCAGGTACGGGGTTGTGTTCTATTCCTTCAGCTGGAGAGGGTTTGCAAAAACAGGAGACGAGCTTACAATCGGGGATGCATTAGCCGGCGGGCTGTACCTGGCAAAAGACCATACCCTCATCATCCGGTATCCCGCCGGGTATACTGTCAGTCTTGCAGAGCCTGCACCCGACCAGGTGCGTGACGGGCTTATCTGGTATGGCCAGCGTTCATTCGGGGCTGGAGAGCCCCGGCTGGTCTTTGAAAGATCCGGTTTTCCCTGGTTGCCAGTCCTCCTGGGTAGTTTCCTTGTCCTTATCGTGATCGCAGGGTTGTTTCTGGTCATTAAAAAAAGACGCCATAGTGAACCGGATGGTGCGGCAGTTCCGTTGTCTGAAGCGGACCTGGTCAGCCTTGAAGAAAGAATTGTCCAGCTGTTAAAAGCAGCCGGTGGGGAACAACACCAGTCCGAGATCGTCAAAAACCTTGGACTGCCCAAATCAACCGTAAGTGCCACGCTCAACGACCTCCACCGGCGTGGTGTTATCCAGAAAGTAAAAAAGGGAAGGGAAAATCTCATACGGCTGACCTGATTTGAGGGTATGTGCCCGCGGAGATTATCATACGGGATACTTTTTTTGAAATTTCTACACCCATATCCTAAAAATATGATAAACATCGCCACCCCCAAACAGACGCCCCCGCAGCGGTTCGAGAGCATTTTTATGAGTGTGATTCTAAAAAAACAGCCTTGCCCAGCGAGGCTAAAAAACGAGGCGGCAGAGCGACCTCATCAGGGGTGGGAGACATCAGAAACGAAATTTGATACCCTATCTGACCCACACGAAATGACGATGAGCCTTTTTTTTAAGAATCGAATCCCTAAAAAAAGTATCTTTGCAGATCTGAGATGAAAAATTTTAAAAAAATGTCGCCCGGTTTACCATTTTTCCTGTCAACGGGTTATGAATTATGGGGTTGATACCGCTCAATAGTTCCATGAGCAATAAGCTTGTTTCCTTCAAGGACAGACACAGCACCATGACCACCGCAAAGAAGGCATCGCCTGCTTGTGGAGGCAAGTACGACATCAGTTTCCTGCACGAGATCCAGCAGTGCCCTGCGCTCCTTTTTCGCAAGCTCACTATCCACATTTACCGAAGTGACAAGAAATGCTGCAAGTGAATTGTAGTCAGCACGCTCTTTTGTGAGACTTGAAAAGTTGATCACGCTGTCTGCAGCGAATAACAACCCCTGTTTTTGGGAATACAGGTAGATCTGCCCGTACGTATGTCCACCAAGTCCTTCCAGTACTTCCATCTCAAGATCCCCGATAGTGACGGTACCGAGTACCGGAAAAATTCCCCGCATCGCTACCGGGTGGTCATTAAAGCATTGAACCCGTGGCGGGGAATTGAACTTTGAGAAAAGGTTGATCATCTTGGTGTAGAACTCTTCGAGAACCGAGTGTTCGCTACGCGAGCCGTACGCGCGATTGTTCTTTTTGATGATTGCAAGCGTGCCTTTGTGCATGAAAACCGGGGCAGTGAAAAACCCTGCAGCACCACAATGATCCGCATCCGCATGAGTTATGATGATTCGCGATACGTGTCGCTCATCGCAAAAACCATACCGCGAAAGCATTGACATTACATCATGGTGATAAATGCCATATCCGGTATCAATCATAACATTCTCCCCGGCAGTGGTAATCAGAAAAATATTCCCACCGCAGGGCATCTGGAAGCAAAAAAGGGTTGAGTATTCTGTAAGGGAAAATCTCTGGACCTCTGCATAGAACTTTTCCTGTGTTGTTGCCCCCATTGTCTGCCCGGTTAAGAGTATACTTTCGAATACTTTCCGGGGGTCATTCCCGCGGTCCATCAGTTCCTGCACAATGTGATTTGTATCAGCAAGGAACGAGAGTAAAAAATCCTCTTCTGATTCTCCGATGAGTTCACGGAGGGCCTGGGCATACCTGACATAAAAAACCGTGTCATCGAGATGTTTTCCGGTAGTATCATATTCAATGATTTCAAGACGGTAGCGAGACTTCAGCTGGTCTAAAAGCTGGTCAACCACCTGGCTCTGTTCGAGGTTCAGACTGACGGTAAGACGGTCAGGATGTCTCCCTTTATCATCAAAATCGATGAATGCAATGTTTGCTCCCACCGATGTCGTAAAGTTCAGGAAGTCATAGAGCGCACCGGGCTGGTGGGGGAGATAAAGACAGAACTTTAAAAAATTTAACGGTTTCAATGAAGTCTGGAGGTACCCTATCCTCGCAAGGTCACGGGTAATTTTCCCAAATGCTTCATCAGAAGCGGTAACTTCATAAAAGACTGTTGCGGGATCAATGCGTCGATCATACTGTATCCGATTGATATTGCCTTCATATTTCTTGAGGATCTCTGCTGCCCTGTGGAGTGATCCCGGAGCATCTGGCATATGAGCGATGAAAGAAAATCTCTTCAAACATATCCCCCGGATGTGCTTTTACCCTTTGGTGCGGGTTCCGATATAGATAACGGTAGAAACCATACAATTTTTAAGAGATTTTACCCGCTTGGCAAAAATTCACGGGAGTGTTCACCGGAAAAGAAAAAAATACTTTTTTAGAGGTTTTTTGTACGGCATTACTTCCTGTGCCCTGTTGACCATACGAGAGCAATGACTGTGGATATAAAGAGTCCGGCAATTGCGGGGAGTGGTGACAGGGGAATCGCCGGTGTCAGAGTAGCAACCGGTGTGACAGGTTGTGCAGGAGTGGGTGAAGATTCTAACGTTACGTTCTCTGGTGGAGATGAAGTCGGAATGGGATTCACCGGAGCTACAACGGTGAGAATCGTCATAAGTGTATTTTTCATGGACGGGTTGCTGACAGTGACAACATATCGCCCGGGAGGCATATCACCACGGAACCCATATTGAAAGGAACCTAAACCGCTGACGGGAGAGATAAATGAACGCAGGGTTATGCCGCTGGAATCGGTAACATCAATCTTCACGTAGGTTACCCCTCGTTCCGCAATCCCGTTCAGTTGCACATAATCTCCGGGATTTATTGGACTCAGTTGTGCATCAATATAAAATTCGGGTTTTTTCATGAGAATTGATGTTGTTGCAGTTTTTTCCGGATTTGACAGGTTCATCGCCATGATGGTATAGCGTGCAGTCACCAGTTTTTCGATTCCTGCAGTGTTTGCACTGTACCATATAAATTTCCATGAACCATCCCGGTTCACAGCGACGGTATTTCCCGAACCGGGGATTCCATTGAGATCAGAGAGCGGAACCCCTTGGGAGGGGAGTCCGGGGCCGGTAATTTTCATTAACGTAGTATTTCCGGTAGTATCTCTTCCATCAAAGGTGATGGTATCCCCGATATAATATCCCCCCGCACCACGATAGGAGATAGCCAAAGTACCCCCATCAGCAAGCACTGGCTGGATGATGCAGATCACAGCAATGAGCATGACAAAGGAGCAATACCATTTATTTAAACGCAAAATATCCATTTCTAGCCTCTCGTTAAACAGCATTTCATTATTGAAGATAAATATTTTTGTTATCGCAGTATCGGTAGTATAAAGATTCAACGGTAAAAAACAGCAACCCTGGCTCTACTGGATCAAATGTACCGGTTCCCGCATCGCTCAAAGATGCGTTTTAAGGGAAATCATGCATCATCACTGTATCTCAACTGTCAGGAGAGCAGTAACAATATTTTTATTGCATCAGGAATATCCCCCCTCGTTGCAGGTGACGTGTGCAACCACCGGCTGATCTCCCCGGATCACAGAAATTTTAAAAAAAAAGAATGTGTGACAGACCAGATATTACGAAATTCTCATCTACTATGTGATTGCATCTTTTTATGAGAGACACATGGAAAGTCACAGGGTACAGGATATGATGCTGCTGATGGCATCGAAGATCCGGGCAATCGCCATTACAATATCAGACGAAGATGTCGGGAAATTCATAGCCGAACTGCTCAGTGCAAAGCGCATCTACGTCATGGGGGCGGGACGATCCGGACTCGTTGCAAAGGCATTTGCCATGCGACTCATGCATCTTGGGATGCAGGCATTTGTTGTCGGGGAGACGATCACCCCGGCGCTGGACACGGGGGATATCATGGTCATCTTCTCAGGTTCGGGCCGAACCAAGACAATCGCCGATATCGCGGAAACAGCACAGGAGATTGGGGCAAAAATCTGCCTGATCACATCCAACGCGGATTCAAGAATCGGAAAGATATCAGACTGTATTGTTATTATCGAGCACCAGCGGGACGACGTGGGAGATGAAGCCGTTGAATTTGAGATTCGGCAGATGATGGGGGATCACAAGTCGTTCGCACCACTGGGAACTCTCTTTGAAACTACGGCCATGATCTTTGCCGATGCAGTTATCTCCCGGCTGATGGAGATCACCAAGACCGATGAGATTGCACTAAAGAACCGTCACACAAATATCGAATAAATGAGGAGTACGACGATATGAAATTGAAATTTGCAGAGCGGGTACAAGGTATCGAAATATCCGGAATCAGGAAAATCTTTGAAGCTGCGGGTGCGGATTCGATCAACATGGGACTCGGGCAACCAGATTTTGATACGCCGCAGCACATCAAGGATGCAGCGATTAAAGCGATTTCTGAGGGAAAAACCGGCTATACAAATAATACCGGGATTCCTGAACTCCGGCTCGCTATCGGTAAAAAATTCAAAAAAGAGAACGGGCTTTCCTATAACCCGGATCAACTGATTGTGACAGCCGGTGCAAGTGAGGCACTTCACATCGTCATGCAGGCGCTGGTTGGTGAGGGGGATCGTGTACTCTGCCCGGACCCGGGATTTGTCTCCTATGCAGCACTTACCACCCTTGCGAACGGGCGCCCGGTTAGCATGCCGCTCACACGGAACCTTCATATTGATGTGGAGAAAGCAAAGGCACTGATGGACGGTGCACGGATCATGGTCCTGAATTCCCCGGCAAATCCGACAGGTGCGGTTGAAAATAAAGAATCCATCAAAGCACTCGTTGAATATGCAAATGATGCAGGTGTCACGGTTGTTTCCGATGAGGTATATGAGCATTTCATCTACGGCAAAAAGCACTGGAGTGCTGCCCGGTTTGGTGAGAATGTAATTACCATCAATGCAACGAGCAAGACCTATGCGATGACCGGCTGGCGATTGGGATACCTTGCAGCTCCTGAAGAAATTGTGGCACAGTGCGTTAAGGTTCACCAGTATTGCCAGGCATGCGCTACGTCGATTTCCCAGTATGCTGCTGTCGCAGCCTATGAAGGAGATCAGAGTCCGGTCATAATGATGCGGGACGAATATAACGTGCGACGGGATCTCATCTGCAAAGGACTGGCAGATCTGGGATTTGTATTCCCGGTTCCTGAAGGTGCATTCTACGCTTTTGTACCAATGAAACCGGAGCTGACCCAAAAAATCATAGAAAATGGCATTATCATTGTCCCCGGCACAGCGTTTGGGGTGCATGCCCCGGAATATGCCCGTTTCAGTTATGCAACCTCGCAGGAAAACATAAACCGGGCCCTTAACAGGATACAAAAGGTAATGAGTGGTTGATATGGTCAAAGAACTTTTGAAAAAATTATCCAATGCACATGGTGTATCGGGCAGTGAAAGTGGTGTATTTGCGGTCATAAAAAAGGAGCTCAAAGGGTATGTTGACGAAATACGGGAAGACCCGATGGGCAACCTGATCGCAATTAAACGTGGCAATAAATTCAAAGTGATGCTTGCTGCGCATATGGATGAGATCGGGCTTATGGTCAAGTATGTCGATGAAAAGGGCTTTATCCGGTTTGTCGCTCTTGGAGGTTGGTACGGTCCGACGCTCTATAACCAGAGGGTTATCCTGCATGGGGCAAAAGGGAATTACCTGGGTGTCATCGGCGGTAAACCCCCGCACATGATGGATGATGAGGAACGCAAAAAGGGCGTTAAAGTCGATGATATGTTTATCGACATCGGGGCTAAGAACCGCGAAGAGGTTGAGTATCTCGGTATCGAAGTTGGAACGCCAGTGACTGTGGACCGCGAGTTTGCCGAACTTGCCTATAACCGGGTATCGGGAAAGGCGTTTGATAACCGTGCCGGTGTTGCCATGCTGATAAAAGCCTTAAAAGAGATGGACTCCCCCCTCACGGTCTTCGGTGTTTTTACCGTCCAGGAAGAAGTCGGGCTGAAAGGTGCACGCACAAGTGCCTATTCCCTTGATCCCAACTGTGCGATCGCAACGGATGTCACGATCCCGGGGGACCATCCGGGAATTGAGATGAAGGATGCTCCTGTGGAGATGGGCAAAGGCCCGGTTATCACCATTGTGGACAGCAGCGGCCGTGGACTTATTGCCAGCCGGAAAGTGGTGAAGTGGCTCAAGGATACCGCCGACGCCCAGGGAATTCCGGTGCAGATGGAAGTCGGTAGCGGGGGAACTACGGATGCAACAGCGATCCACCTGACCAAGGGTGGAATCCCCAGTACAACCGTCAGCATCCCTTCACGGTATATTCATTCACCCGTGGAAGTGCTTGACATCGAAGATATCGAAGCCGGGGTAAAACTGCTTGTTGCAGCGCTGAAACATAAACCGGCACTTTAACATCAATCTCTCTTTTTTGTCGAACCGCATTTGTCCTAACAAGAAAATCGTTAAAAAAACAAAAAACGCCCCGGCCGGGACTCGAACCCGGGTCAAAAGATCCGCAATCTTCTAGGATGTCCACTACCCCACCGGGACAAGGAGGTGTCTACTGCCTGCCTACTTAAATCGTTTTTATCGTTTATATAACTCACCGTTTTTTAAAAAAATAATTCCAGAACAACGAAAACGACAGGTTCGCACGGAATAAATTCAAAAGTTTGATTTATTTTAAAAATATGGTGAAAAAAAGTGTTTGGATATTATTATGCTTGTGTCCAGGTGGGAGTGGGAGTTGGAGTAGGGGTAAGGTCTCCTAAACTATCCCTGGGATTAGACGCAAAATAGGCGCAGTCTGTTGTCATATTGAATTGCGTGGTATCATTGAAATTTCCCTCCGGTTTCACCCACACACTGGCAGTTGCAGTTATGTTATTACCGTAGAATTCAATCTGCATATCATCACGGTTGACGATTTTAAGGGTACGATTCAGGTACTCATTATACCCCTTCGCAGCTCCAAATCCGTCCTGAAGATAGATATCGGTCGGATTTAATTTACTTCTGACGGTGACTTCAAACCAGGAAAAGGGACTGTAGTCATCAACCAAAACGATTTGATCTCCCTGATCCGTAATTTTGGAAGTATATGATTTGTAATAAGTGATATTAGACGGTTTAACCGTATAATTGATGTACATCGGTGGATACTGGAGGTTAAACGCAACCGCTGTTTTATTATAGGCATAGGTATTCGTTATGGAATAAATACGGCAATATTTATTCTGAGGGATAGGGGTAGGAGGAATTGTATGATATCCACTTGTCGGCGTGACAGTTACAAAGGGGGTTACTTCCGTGACATAATTTGGTGTTTCTGTAGTCCCCGGGATGAGCGGATTACCCCCGGCAGAGTTCCCCGTTTTTGATGCGGTTGCATTTTCTTTTGGGGGTGCAATACATCCTGATGCAACAACAATAAGGATAATTGATATACAGCAAACGATACGGATAACAACCTGTTTCATAAATCAATAGTACAGTTTTTCATGTAATTAAGTATTTTTAGATACATTTACCGGTTTTTAAAAAAAACATCCATGAGATCTGCAGTTACATGCCTGACGCATGAAAATTGTCAATGACGATTTTCATAGCAAACAGATATCAAATCCCAAAAAAACCAGAAAGAATGCGAGGGATGGGATTCGAACCCAAGAACTCCTGCGAGATCAGGTCCTGAACCTTATGCAATAGTATGGCGTAATATATACTTGTCCGGCTCACTCAGGGGCATGGACTATTTGGAAAGGCTGCCGCTCCTGGATGCGGTGAACAGGGAGATCCTAAAGGGTTACATCCGGCGGCAGGAACTCAAACAGCTGCAGCCGTCAAGCATCTGGGATAAAGTATGGCGGGTCTATACCCTCCTTAAATACGTCGATATGAAGCCTGCGGGGGATATCCGCAAGGAGGACCTTGAAGATTATATCATCCATCGCCATAAGACAGTGAGCCCTCGGACTCTGCAGGGGGATATGATTGAATTGCGGATCTTCTTCCGGTTCCTTGACCCGAAGAAAGAGGTCCTCTTTTTCCCGGCTGATGAGAAGATGCAGCGGCCAAAGACCACCTTCCCGGACCCGCTCACCCGGGAAGATATCCAGAAGTTAGTCGGTGCCTGCAATAGCATCCGCGATCGCGCCCTCGTGATGTTCCTCTGGGATACCGGCTGCCGGGTGGATGAAGCACTCTCCCTGAACACTGCTGCAGTCCGGTTCGATAAGTATGGCGGCATGGTGAAGGTATCCGGCAAGACCGGGGACCGTGAGCTCTGGCTGATTGATTGCATGCCGGACCTGCAGGCATGGATCAATGTTCATCCTGGGAAAGATAAGCCGGATTTCCCGCTGTTCCTGACGTATACCCGGTACGGGTTCGGCTCGCATCGCCTGAACGTGCGGACCGTCCAGAACCTCTGTAAGCTGCTGCAGAAACGGGCCGGGGTATCGACACGGGTGCACCCGCATGGGTTCCGGCATGCCCGGGCGACAGACCGGGCCCGGGAGGGATTCACCGAGATGGAACTCCGGATCATGTTCGGTTGGTCAAAGTCATCGAACATGCCAGCCACCTATATTCACCTTTCAGGAGCGGATGTCAAAAAGAAGATCCTGCAGAAGGCCGGGCTGGTCGAGCCGGATAAACAGGCGGGAGAAAGGCCACTGGATGCCATCCAGTGCCCGCGCTGCGAGACACTGAACGCTAATGATTCGATGTATTGCCGTCGCTGTAGCATGGCGCTGACAAAGGAGGCATTGCGGGATCTCGAAACCCTGAAGGATGAACGGAACCGGCTCCTGGATGAAATGATTGCGGAACGGAAGAAGGGAAAGATCGATTAGCATTTTTCACTTTCGCACTGCGCAACCTTGATCCTTAACGTCATCTATCACTGATGCAACATTGCCGGTGTTATTCCATGGATGATATATTTTTACAGGCAATAAAAGAGGTTTTGTCAGAGGATGAGTTCGGTGCTGTTATTCTTTCTTCTGCAGCTGCCGCGCCGCATAAATCTGAACAGCCTCTGCCACAAGCGCCGGCTCCTCTCGTAGGGCCTGCCGGATCTGCTCCTTAATAAGATCGGGATTTTTTCGTTTATCTACAAATTCGCGGCAGGCAATGACAAGGATGGATGTCCGGTTCAGATGCATCTCATCCCCGATATCATCTATCTCCTTAAGGAGATCCAACGATACCCTGAATCCAATATTCTTCTCTTCCATCATCCATCCCCATGGTACTGGTTATACCATGTTTTCCGGCGTTAATAAAAGTTCTGCCCGACTAACACAGTTAAACCATGTTAAATTAAAAAGGACAATTCTTTTATAGTTGGCACGTATAAATAAACAGTGTTCAACTATGTTTAACAAAGCGCAGGTTGAGAGGGTGGAGGGCAAACCCCTCGATTCCCTTGGTGGCCGTGTGCCACTGGAATTGCAGGACGAACTCGCTCTCCTCTATGAGCGTGGATATACCCCGACGGAAATCATCAAGGAAGGGATCCGGTGCTGCTCTGATAAGGAAGGCGTGATGGTGCGCAGGCGCGAGACCGCGTATGCCCGCCCAATGGGGGAACTGATACATGCCATGTAAAAATGATGAAAGAATGATCGCCGCGAAGGTCAGGCCCCCGCTGCTCGATACTGTGGATAAACTACACGATATCGGGTATTCTGACAGCGAGATCGTCCGGCAGGGTATCCGGCTGCTTGCCCGCAGGGAGAAAGTAGCAGCATGACCGAGACCATCCGGTGCACCGTCAATCAGGCCGCAGTGGACTGGTATAATGCAAAATACCCCGGATCTGACGACATTGAGCGGTGGAAGGCCGCCGGTGAGATAGTAATCGTTGGAGAAAAAGAGGTCAAAGGGAATGACCGGTGAAGAGTTCAACCACATCGTATGGCGTTTTATATACCTGTGTGCTGTACTCTGCGGCAACCGCATCCATACTGGGAGCAATAGCGGCAATGTATAGCAGTTTTGTCACTTGCCGGAACGTCATCCTGAAATCTGTAGGTACGGGATATGGTGCATATGCATTTAGCGTATCGGGCATCAATCTGATTACCACTACCGTTGTGACGGGTACCGGAACGGGGATTGTAGTACTCCAAAATGCAATTGCATTAAGGACAACCGTGAATAATCAGGCGACAACTCCTCTTAATCCGGCATCTGGTCAAAGTACTCCCGCAACATATCCGTGGAATTATTCGTATATATTGTGAGGTGAGAAAAAACCATGATAGTCTTTTACCCGAAAAACGACGGAACCTGTATGCTCTCAATCGACTGCACGTTATCGGACATCACAGTTACGGATAACCGGGCATATTTCAAGGATGAGGTGGTCAATAACAATATGACCATCTCCGCATTTGCTGAAGTGCCGGGACAGTGCATATATACTGATTCGATGGATGATGAAGGATCCCCGATACGAACTCCGAAACTCTTTTCGGAACTCACTCAATACACAACCGATGAGTTGTGGGCGACCATCCGGACGCAACGGAACGCACAACTGGCAACAACCGATTGGACACAATTATCAGATTCCCCATTATCGGATGAAGATAAGAAATCAATGGTGGTGTACCGGCAATCGTTGCGGGACATTCCACAGAATACAGAGAAACCGGAAGATGTGGATATACTCGCAATAAAGGAGATGCCAGTGGGCATAGTGCTCTCAAAGAACCTAAAAACAAAGGATTTGAATCGCTCAATCCTAACGATACAAAAATTCGGTGAGTCGCCCCCTTGATATATTTGAGATCCAGAGAGTTGACTGTCTATTATGCGGGAGATACTAATTACGATTTCTGTAAGGCGTGCCGGACGGCAAGACGGCAATTATCGCGGTATTTAACAGCCTCTAACCTTTTTTCATGCGAGGAGCCGGATTTGAACCGGCGAACCCCTGCGGGAATAGAGTAAGGTTTTATCGACTCGGAAAATCCAATTCTTTTTTTGATGATGCATAATAAGATCCTCGTTACGGGTGCGACAGGGTTTATAGGATCCAACACAATTCCCCTCCTTAAAAAATTGAACTATGAACCTTATGGGATTTCAAGAAACGGCTGGATCCCCTGCGACATCCTGAATGACAACGATATCCGTAAAACAATGGAACGAATTAAACCCACCCACCTTCTGCACATAGCATGGGATGTCTCGGATGGGTATATGACATCAATCAATAATTTTGATTGGTTAATCCAAAGCCAGATACTAGTAAAATCCTTTGCCGAATGCGGGGGGAAACGGCTAGTCATTGCCGGTACTGGATGCAAAAACAGTGAAGCATTTTATTGCAGCTGTAAACACCTCTTGAATGAATCCATAAAGACGTATGCGGCACGGGTAGGGCTGTCCTATGCGTACGGGAAAATATTTTATTTGTACGGCGAGAATGAGAGAGGGAACCGATTAATCCCGGGCATAATAAAATCTCTCTTAAATAAAGAACCGTTTACTCTACGGCAAAATAATGTGGGGGATTACCTCTATGTGAAAGATGTTGCCAGTGCTCTCGTTGCAATACTGGATTCGGATATTGAGGGTGATGTTGATATTGGATCCGGTATTGCGACATCATCAAAGGCAGTCCTGAACGAGATACACGAACTGATCGGAATACCATATATGGATTCAGATGCCCCCCTGGTGTAACGTATCTTGCCGATATAACCAGGATAAATAATGAATTGACGTGGTATCCGCGATACACATTGAAACAAGGACTTAAAGAAACGATTGATTGGTGGAAATCCAAAAAGTGAGAAATGCGAGGGATGGGATTTGAACCCAAGAACTCCTGCGAGACTGGACCCTGAATCCAGCGCCTTTGACCGGGCTTGGCTACCCTCGCCTTTTTATTACAATTTTATTACAATTTTATTACAATGCGCTCAGATGCCATGATCAGGCAGGAAACCCTGAACCTGACGCCGTTGACCTGGCTTGGCTACCCTCGCGCTTGTATACATTATGTATGAAATTACATAAAGATAGGGGATCACACCCCCTTACCGGCGTTGTTCCCGTTCAGGGATTTCTTTATCTCCCGGTCACGGAGCTCATTTCGCTTGATCTTTCCTGATACGGTCTTGGGGAGTGTGTCCACAAACTCGATCGCCCGCGGGTATTTGTACGGTGCAGTAACATTTTTCACATGGTTCTGGATCTCACGGATAAGCCCCTCGGATGGCTTGATACCGGGGTTGAGTATTACAAACGCTTTGACGATGAGCCCCCGGATATCATCCGGTGATCCGACAACCGCCGCCTCCTGCACTGCAGGATGCTCCATCAATGCACTCTCCACCTCGAATGGTCCGATACGATAGCCCGATGCCTTGATCACGTCATCGTCCCTGCCGATGAACCAGAAATAGCCATCCTCGTCCTTATACGCCTTGTCACCGGTGTAGTAAAAACCGTTCACAAAGGACTTCTGGTTCTCTTCTTCATTGTTCAGGTACTCCCGGAACATGCCAACCGGACGGGGTTCAAGCCTGATGGCAATTCGTCCTTCCTCGTGCAGGCCAACCGGTTTTCCGTGGTCATCATGCACCTCAATCTGCCAGCCCGGTGACGGTTTTCCCATAGAACCAAATTTCGGTGTCATGCCGGGGAATGTGCCGATACAGAGAACGGTCTCGGTCTGCCCATAGCCTTCGTAGATCGTAAGGCCGGTCGCATCCTTCCACGCTTTGATTACCTCAGGGTTGAGCGGTTCGCCGGCGCTCACGCAGTGGCGGAGCTCGGTAAAGTCGAACTTGTCAAGGTCAGCGAGGATCAGCATGCGGTAGATGGTCGGGGGACAACAGAACGTGGTGATGCCGTACTTCTCAATGAGAGGCAGGATCTCGGTCGGATTGAATTTACTCCGGATATCGTAGACAAAGATCGCCGCCCCCTCGATCCATTGCCCATAGAATTTTCCCCAGGCGCTTTTTGCCCAGCCGGTATCAGACAGCGTGAAGTGGACATCGTTGGTGCGCAGATCGTGCCAGAACCGGGCGGTTACGATATGCCCGAGCGGATAACTCTGGTCATGCACCACCATCTTGGGCTCACCGGTTGTTCCGGAAGTAAAGAAGATGATGAGCGGATCGGTATTCCTGGTCTTTTTCATAACGGAAAGGTTGACAAGTTTTGCCGAAACGGGTGCAGGATAATCAAGCTCCACAGGGTAGCTGATCCATCCCGGTCGTTTACCGTCAATCATCATCCTGCAGGAAAGTGAGGGACAGTCTTTTGCGATCGCATCGATCTTATCCGCCTGCTCTTCATTTGTGATGACCATCTTGATATCAGCAATGTTAATCCGGTATTTCAGATCTTTTGGCGTGAGCATCGTGGGTGCCGGGCAGTACACGGCACCCCGCTTGATCAGCGCAAGGGTAAACGTCCACCATTCGGGAACTCTCGGCAACATGATCAGCACACGATCGCCTTTGTTGAGACCAAACTTGATCATCATGTTTACGATCTGGTTGGAAAGGCGCATCAGGTCCCAGAAGGTGTATTTCTTTTCCTCACCTTCCTGGTTCACCCATATCATCGCAAGTTTGTTCCGGTCTTTCTTCGCCCACGCATCAACAACGTCAAAACCAAAGTTAAAATACTCGGGAACATCGATGTTAAACGAACGGTACATCGCATCATAATCGGGCATGTTGTGATCGTTATGACCCAGCACCGGAACTGCAGATGGCAGGGAGGTTGCACCAATTGTACTGGTACCAGTACCCGGAGAGAGGTGTGTGGTGCACGCCTCATTGATCCATTCTGAGCGGGAGATTTTTCTCATTTCACATGATTTATCGATAGTAGCCGTGAGAGTATCGTCCATCGTGACAGAGTATCGCACCATTCTAGATCGGTTTGTTGGTGCGCTTAATGAGTATTTCGATTATTGTGTGCACCAGCAAAAATGCATCCCGGCGTACAGGATATCTCAATCCCTCCTGCGTAATAGGATCTCATTGCCAGTCAGGCTGGCAGATAAACAATTCAAAATTGTGGTGCAGTTCTTTTTTACCCTCCCAAAAGCAGAATATTTGAGGAATATCAAGGGAAAAATCCACACAGGTCTGCTCATAGTCGGTCATGGCGTGCCCGGGCCCGGTCAAAGCAAAAAAAATCTGATCTCTGGAAGTAGTTATACAAAAAAACTTCGTGACCGATGCTGATCTCATCTTTTCATAACACTATCTGGACACTACCTAAAAAAAACGTTAGTGACGAGATCTCCACCGACAGGACATAAAGATTGTCCATTAGTATTATGATTCAGGGGAAAGTATAGTATAGTGGATGGCTGATAAAAAGTACGAATCATTAAAAATTGAGAATATCGTAGCATCTGGCATTATTGCCAATTCCATTGATCTTGCTGATGTTTCAAGTAAGATAAAAAGCTGCGAACTCAATACGAAGCGATTTCCCGGCGCGGTCTACCGCATCGAGAACCCGAAGATTGCATCCCTGATTTTTTCATCAGGTAAGGTCGTACTCACCGGTATCCGGGACAAAAAGGCACTTACTGACGGGCTTAGAATCATCATGAAATCCCTTAAGGAGGCTGGTGTTGATACCTTCAAGGAACCTAAAGTAGCGATAACAAATATAGTCTGTTCCTACGATATCGGCAAATACATCAATCTCAACAAGGTGGTCATCACCCTTAACCTCGAAAACATCGAATATGAGCCGGAACAGTTCCCCGGGCTTGTATACCGGATCAAGGATCCCAAGATCGTCGCGCTTCTCTTCTCTTCGGGAAAGATCATCCTCACGGGTGGCAAGAACCTTGAAGATATCAAGAAGGGACTTGATTTTCTCGAGCAGAAACTCGAGAGTATTATGTAAAAGGGTAAAAATCACCCGTTTTCCTTTTTTTTACGTATTTATGACCAGTAGCGGTGGGTCTGGATAAAATTTCGTTCTGCTTTCATGATCTCGCGATAGAAGGCATCGCCGTCAGTCAGGGTGGCGAGAATGCGGGACGTGTTCTCCGGCCCAACACCCCGTGCCGAAAGGGCAATAACCGCCTTCTTCCCGCTGGACAGGACAATATTGGCATTTTTTAAGAGACGCTGCTCGATCGCACGCTCACTTTGTGTTTTCCGGGGTTTCCGGATAGCTGCATACAACTCATCTTCATACGGCTTGAGCGCCGCAATGAGGCGTGCGCCGCATTTCGGGCACTGCGGGTGATCGGGTACGCGGGAGACAACCGTCCGGCTCTTCCAGTCCCGGCAGTTCATGCACACGAGCAGTACATCATCCTGGTCAAGCCTGCGTTTCAGCGTGGCAAGCACTGCCTGATCGGCAGTGGGGGGAGGGATCTGATCCCGGGATGAAAGCAATCCCCCGGCACCGATCATCGAATGGGGTCCCAGTGCAACGCAAATCTCTCCCTTTCTGACCTGACGGACAATTTCTGCTGCAGTCTCAATATCCATATATTCCGAGAGTAGTTCCCGGTACGCTTCCTGTTGCAGAACCGTACCCTCAAAGTATTCAAGCAGACGCTGGATACTGATCTTTTCATAGTCGGCATCCGGATCGATCGCCCCGAATTTCTTTGCGATCTGTACCAGTTTCCACTTAAAAAGTGCGGTGCGTTTCAGGGCAAGCCGGAGAATTCCCGGCAGGTGTGCGGGGTCAAGGGAGAGCAGCAGATCCCGCACATCTGCAGCCCTGATGGACGAAGGCAGGCGCAGGAGCATACGATATGCATCGAGTTCGAGCCCGACCGTTGTACCATACCGGGCTGATATGAGTATGGAAAGTACACGTCCCAGGGCTTCGTTCGTCTTGTGTCCGGCACAGACATTGCAGACTACCCCGTCATCGGTATTTTCCAGCGTAATGAGCTGATCGGTAGGGACCAGGGACCGGTTTTTGTCCATTTCGGCCAGGAAGTGCATGGCAAAGGTGATACCCTCCCGCTCCGTGGTATACTCTGAGATATCACGCCGTCTCCGCATCGCCCCGACCTCGCGGGCGACCGGGAAGGGTACCGGGATCTGCTCGCCTTCCCATGACGGGAGTTCTCCTTGTGCTTTCTTTGCAGGTTCTACCGTGAGTTTCCCGTCAGCAATCTCAATTACACGCCAGAGCTGCCCCTTGGTGATGAAAACTACCCCGGTATGCACCCACCCGACGACAAACGATTCGTCAAGTGTTCCAACCATTCTCCGGGAGACCATATCAAAGATCGGCACCTTTCGCTCATCGTGGATCATGGAGAGGTTCCCGGCAAGGTAACGCCGGGCGCGTGCCGTCGTGACAATCCGGCTCCCGTCAATCCGGATTAACCGGTGCTCCTCCATCTGCCGGCAGACATCATCAAGGAGCGTGCCACCATTGGTAAAAATGCTCGTGCGTTCGAGAATCTCACGGATTTTTTCCCGTTCAATCTCACCATACTCCACGGCGATAGCAGCAACCTGGTTGGCAAGCACATCCGCAGCATTCCTGTGGGGCACCACCAGTTCGATCTCGTTCGCCTTGGCCATCTTTGCAATGACCAAGGATTCAAGCAGGTCATCAAAACCGGTAGCCAGGATTGTCCCCCGCGAGATCGTGTTCAGCTGGTGTCCGGCACGTCCAACCCGCTGCACGAGCCGCGCGACTTCGCGGGGGGATCCAAACTGGATCACATGGTCAACCCTCCCGATATCAATACCGAGTTCCATCGATGAGGTGCAGATAAGCGTCCGGATCTCACCGCGTTTGAACCGTTCCTCGGCATCGATTCGCACCTCTTTTGAGAGTGAACCATGGTGCACTTCGACATCCCCGCGTTCGTACAGGGCATGCCCCAGCGCTTCGGCAGTCACCCGCGTGTTCACAAAGACAAGGGTCGATCCTTCCCGCTGCAGCGCTTTTGAGAGAATCGTGGTCTGATGCAGGAAATTATCGCCAACGTACTGAACGGTAATATCCAGCTGTTTTGCAACGGGAACCTGGACTACAGAAAACGGGCGTGCACCGCAGAGAAAACGCCCAATATCCTCAGGATTTCCCACGGTTGCCGACAAACCTATGCGCTGGAATTCACCGGCATACACGTGGAGCCGTTCAAGCGCAACAGCGAGCTGGGCGCCGCGTTTGCTTCCGGCGAGTTCATGGATCTCATCGATTATCACGAACCTGACCTGCGGGAGGTGCTTCCGGAGCCGCTTTCCCATGAAAAGTGCCTGCAACGTCTCGGGAGTGGTTATCAGGAGATCGGGAGGGGACAGTGCCTGTTTACGTCGTTCACCCATCGGTGTGTCCCCGTGCCGCACACCGACCGACAACTTAAGCTCGCTGCACCACCATTGCATTCGTGCAAGAATATCACGGTTGAGTGAACGCAAGGGTGTAATGTAAAGCGCCTTAATACCTCCACCAGCGGGCATTGACATGAGGGCATTAAAGACCGGAAACATCGCGCTCTCGGTCTTTCCAGTACCGGTCGGTGCGATCAGGACGACATGGTTTCCTTTAAGGATCAGCGGGATCGCCTGCTTCTGGGCATCGGACAGCACGGAAAAACCGCGCTTTTTTATACATGCCTGGACCTTTGGATCCAGCACTTCAATCGGTTTCATCTGGTTGCAGCGAACTGAGGGGGCCGATATACGTCCCGTCGGCAAGGATAATCTCTGCTTCCTCTTTTTTCATGCATCGCGAAAGGGGCGAGAACGGGTTTTTGATGATTCGAAAGATATCATAGCCTGCAATCTCGTTAAAAGATGGCATGAACAGCACGCGGGTGGGCGTGATATTTTCCGGATCTGTACCCATCCCCAGCCTTTCCGTATCAAGACCGGCCCGCAGGTATGCAGGGGTCTGAAGGGCACACCCCACCTCATCTTTAAGCGAGAGCTGGGGATGGTGGTGCCCGATCACAATCAGGTGTCCTGCAAGGAGGGGGGAGGGGTACATATGTCCATGAAGATATCCGACACCATCAATGATAGCTCCGTCTTTTGGCTGGAGCTCGGTACCGGCGAGATATCGTTCGATACCAATGTCATGGTTGCCGGGGAATACCTTCAGGGGAATGCGGCTGCGAATCGCATCGAGAATCCCTGGTAGTTCATTATACTCCTGCCGGGTAAGCGATGGAATGCTATGCTTGATATCGCCCAGAAGTATGAGCATCTCCGGGTCTGCCGCATCGATAATCTTTAATAAGCGTTCGAGCCGGTCAGCACTATGGCTCCTGAAATGCAGACCGTGGGCAGCGAGATCTGCCTCAATCCCGAAATGGAGATCCGCAACAACCAGCAGTCGCTGTTCACCTTCAATGACAAGTGCCGGGCCGTCACCAAAAAATTCCAGGTTCATAACGGTTTAACAAATCCCTTCTGAGGCTGGTAGCATTCGTCATCGATGATGAGCGATTCGATCGCGGCAAGAACGGTCTCCTGCATTACACCGCGCATCGCTGCCTGGTTAATTATCTCTTCTACGGCAATCCCCCGCAGCCCGCTTTCCGCCGTTATGAGCTCCATCACCAGCGTACGGATATCCGGCTGTGCGGGGGCTTCAGGTCCAGGGGGGCGAACAGTCTGAACTGCACCCTCGACCATCAGGGCCAGTTCCCGGAGCCGGGTTTTCGTTACCGGGTAGTGGCGAACCGCAGCAAGGATGCGTTCATCTTCACATCTGCCCTGGAGGGCGAGGTTCATCCGGTGAAGCCGTTCAAGGGTTGATTTTGCTGTTGCAAGCACCCACTGGTCACGCACCAGACGATTCACAACAAGGATGTTATCAGGGCGCACGGACAGCACCAGTTCGCCCTTTTTGAGGTACATCTGGGCTCGCCCGGTGACCGTAACAAATGACGGCACGGGGAGTTTGCAGAATGTTTCAGCCAGTGCAGTATTCCGGCCGCCAATCACCAGATCAAATACTCCGGTCGGATCAGCAATGCGGGTATACACCATATCCCCGCGCTCTGCAACCTCGGTAAGGGCACCGGAAAGGAACATGAACCGGCACCACGCCCCTCCACAGGTCACCACCCATGCGGAGTTCCCGGGATCATCATCCTGTACTGAGAGCGTAGAACTGCAATATTCCCCGGCAAATACCCGTGCTGTCCCTTCCATATGTCGTACCAGAATTGGTCGGGTAAACCTATTCAAGATATAGTCAGCGGTATACCGGAGTTTACCCACCCGATACGCACCTGAAGCATCCCGGGTGGTTCCACCGTTTTTTTAATATTATTTCCTGCCCCGGTAAAAGAGGCCGTAGATAAGAGAGACGAGCGCTATAGCCACCGGTGCAGTGAACCACAAAAGAGGAGATTTGGCAGGAGTCGGGGGGACGGGAACTGAACTCAGGTCCGGGGGCACAAGGCTCTTATCAAGCTCGTAGGCTTTTGCATATGCCGTTTTTGCTTCGTCAAGCCTGCCAAGTGACCGAAGTGCATTACCCTTATTATACCAGGCGATAGAATGGACAGATGTTAAATTTCCTTCAGTATTGAGCGCCGCATCCGCTGCCGCATTGGCTTCATAAAATCGACCGAGCATCACCAGGATCCCGGCCCTGTTGGCCTGAATAAGGGGAATCAATGAGGTCACATTCATGGCAAGAGCTTCATCTGATATTTCAAGAGCTTCTGAATATTTCCCGGCATTAGCAAGATCGACACTTTTTGAGTAGAGGGCCCCGGCAGAGTTCAGCTGATCAGAGGTATCGGCAGCCATTACCGGCATGATCAAGCTGAAACTGATAAGAACACCCATTAAAACTCTTGTATAATTCATGCGATTTCTCCGGTTCTAAGTATTGGAGTTACATCCTATAAAAAAACGGATTAAAAAATCCTTACCGGTTTTTGGGGATGATGAACAAAACCGCCACAACAATACCGAGCAGCGTAATCCATTCGGGCAGGAGCGAATAGGTTGTCTTTTTTGGTACTGGTGAAGAAGTAGGTATCCCAGTTACTACCGCAGTTTGTGATAGCGGGGGGGTGGTAACAGGCATCGTTGTCACGTCCGGCTGCGCAGATACCGGTGTGGCAACAGGTGTGTCCACCTTAACGAAAGTGACTGTTGCTGTCTGGGTAATCTTTCCTGTAATATTCGTAATATTCCTGCTCAGGTATGTTTCCTTCATGGTGTTGAGATTCTGGCTTATCGTAAACGTATATGTCCCGACGGGATAGAGAGGTTCAGCAAACACATTCCGCGCGTTACGGTCCCAGTCTTTCCCGCTTTTCCAGTAATAGGGAGATGCAGTGATAAAGGGCCGGTTATCAAATGAAAGAATCTGCGTTTTGGCATTTCCGGCGCTTCCGGTATAGATATTGCCGATTCCCTGCCCGAGGGGATTAGTCAATGATACGGTAAAAAATGAATCTGTCGGATTAATATCAGGACGGTTTAATGGCTTGAGCGCAGCAAACAGGTTAGTATCAATCCGGTAGGTGATGTTTGTTGAGACCGGCACCGATTTCCCGCTCACATCCTGGTTATGATCCAGGTCCCAGACTTTAATATCAAGTTGCGGTTCCATAACTTCAAAGACCACAAAGTGAGGTTGTTTATCCTCGCAATACCACCTGCCCGTATAACCGGTAAAAATCTCCGGGCTGATAGTATACCGGAATATTTTTTCCGATACGGTTTCCGATGCGGTATTTATTTCCAGTATGGTAATGTTTTTTCCGGGAGGCGCGCTGGTATCAGTGCCGTTTTTCCACCACGCGATTGTATGACACCCGTTCAATGCACCGGAAATATCCAGGTTACCCTCACCGATATAAACAGGAGCACCCGACGCTATCTGGGATAAACTGCCCGCCACCGGTGCAGTACACATAAAAATAACGACAAGTGCGAGTACACAAACTTTTCCTTGCATGGAAAGTAATTTCAAAACCCTTATGATAAACATTATGACATTCATTAAAAAGAGCGCTTGATTTTCCCCAAGTGTTTTCTCATGAGAAAAACCAGCCATACTTCCGCTGCAGGAACTAACGGGCAATAACAAGATGAGAGGGTAACCATGGAAGAGGACCATACCATCTGGATTGAAAAATACCGGCCACAAAAACTCGATGATATCGTCGGGCAGGATGAAATTGTGGAGCGTTTGTCATCCTATGTAAAGAGCGGAAACCTCCCGCACCTTCTCTTCACGGGAAGTGCCGGTGTCGGCAAGACTACTGCTGCCGTGGCCCTCGCACGGGAATTTTTTAAGGATTCCTGGCAGATGAATTTCCGTGAACTGAACGCTTCAGATGAACGTGGGATTGATGTAGTGCGCAACCAGATCAAGCAATTTGCCCGTACGACGCCCCTTGGCGAGGCCAGCTTTAAGATCCTCTTTTTAGACGAAGCCGATGCACTGACCACCGATGCACAGGCTGCGTTACGCCGGACCATGGAAAGCTATGCCCAGACCTGCCGGTTTATTCTTTCCTGTAATTACTCTTCCAAGATTATTGACCCGATCCAGAGCAGGTGTGCAATTTACCGGTTTAAACCTCTGGGACCGGATGCGGTGAAAGAAGAAGCGCGCCGAATCGCCGGCCGCGAGGGGCTCAGCATAACAAAGGAGGCAATGGATGCCATTGTCTATATTGCACAGGGAGATATGCGCAAAGCGATCAATGCACTGCAGGGTGCAGCGATCATCAGTTCCACGATAGACGAAAAGATGGTATATGCAATAACCTCAACCGCCCGTCCGGATGAAATTGAAGACCTCCTGAAGCGCTCCCTGGGAGGAGACTTTGATGGCGCCGAATCGCTCCTTGCACATCTTCTCCACGAACGCGGGATCGCTCCTAATGAACTGATTAACCAGTGTTACCGTACGATCGTCAAACGGGATATGGACCGGGGATTAAAAGTGGAGCTGATCGACCATCTCGGAGAAACCGACTTCCGGCTCTCGGAAGGGTCGAGCAGCGATATCCAGATGGAGGCACTTATCGCCCGGTTCGTACTCTCCTCACAGAAGAGCAGGTGAGGTAACGATATGGATAAAAACCCGGACCAGCACGATACCGATAAGACAGACGACTGGAGCAGGTTGTTAAAAAGCAAATATAAAAAAGAGATTGGAGAGATCTCCAGGGAATATCCCCACAAACGTTCCCTTAAAATTGATTACCGGGATATCGAACGGTTTGGCAAGGTTGGTATTGCACTCGCTGACGAACTTTTGGAAAATCCCGGAAAAGTGCTCGAAGACGTATGGGATGCAATAAAAAACAGCCAGCTGATCAGGATCAAGGATGGTAAAGAGCCCAAGGGCATCAATATCAGGTTCATCAACCTCCCAAAAAAAGTAGGCATCCGCAATATCAGGTCAGATGACATCAACAAATTTCTCTCGGTTGAAGGTATCCTGCGCAAGACCACGGAAGTCAGGCCGCGTATAGTTGAAGCAGCATTCAAATGCCCTGCAGGGCATTTCACCATAAAAAAGCAGAAATACGGGAAATTCATCGAGCCGGAGGGGTGTGCAACTGACGGGTGTACATTCAAGAAACTGGAACTATTACCTAAACGATCAAAGTTTGTTGATTCGCAGAAGCTGCGGATACAGGAGTCTCCTGAGGGGCTTCGCGGGGGCGAACAACCCCAGACACTTGATGTGGATGTAACGGATGATCTCTCCGGAATAGGGACTCCGGGGGACCGTGTCATAATAAACGGGATTCTTCGATCTCAGCAGCGGATCGTAAAAGGTGAAAAGAGTACAGTCTTTGACATTTTTTTAGAGTGCAACTCTCTTGAATTCGCAGAAAAAGAATTTGAGGAAGTGGAAATCAACGAAAATGACGAGGATACGATCAGAACTCTGTCCATGGATCCGATGATCTACCGGAAGATTACCCATTCCATTGCCCCTACCATTTATGGCAGCGAGGATGTCAAAGAGGCGATCGCACTCCAGATTTTCGGCGGCATCGCAAAGGAGATGCCGGACGGGAGCCACCTTCGCGGGGATATTCATATACTGCTTATCGGGGACCCGGGTATTGCCAAGAGTCAACTGCTCCGGTATGTCGTGAAACTTTCACCGCGGGCAATCTATACCAGCGGGCAGTCCTCAACCTCCGCCGGTTTAACCGCAACTGCAGTGAAAGATGAATTTGGTGACGGACGCTGGACACTGGAAGCAGGTGCGCTCGTGCTTGCCGACATGGGTATCGCAGCGGTGGATGAGATGGACAAAATGCAAAAAGAGGACCGCTCTGCCCTGCACGAAGCCATGGAACAGCAATCTATCAGTGTCGCCAAGGCCGGGATCACAGCCACCCTCAAATCGCGCTGTGCTCTCCTCGGTGCGGCCAACCCGAAATATGGAAGGTTCGATATGTGGGGCGATATTTCCGACCAGATCAATATGCCCCCCACCCTGCTCTCCCGGTTTGACCTGATATTCATCATGACCGACCAGCCCGAACAGAAGCGTGACCTCGCCATCGCCGAACATATCCTCAGATCACATGGTATCGGGGAACTGATTGCCCAGAACAGGAAGACACCGATCCCGGGTATTACTGAGGAATACATCAGGGAGCAGCTCAAACCGATCATGCCGGATATCGAGCCCGCACTTTTCCGCAAGTATGTCGCATACGCAAAACGATCCTGCTTTCCCGTACTGTCCACTGAGGCAAAAGACGCACTTGTCAGCTATTACCTCAAGCTCAGGGGGATTGCCGAACAAAACAAGCCGGTTCCCGTTACCGCCCGGCAACTCGAAGCACTGGTCAGGCTTGCAGAAGCGAGCGCACGTATACGGCTCTCGAATACCATCGAACAGCACGATGCTGAACGGGTGATCCATATCGTAGATGCCTGCCTTCGCCAGATTGCATACGATGCCAGGAGCGGCAGTTTTGATATCGATAAGATAGCAACGGGCATATCCAAAGAGAAGCGGGATATTATCCGGGTGATCAAGGATGCAATTCGTGACATTGGCGGTGAAGGCCGGCGTGCTTCGAAGGATCAGGTTATTGACCTTGTAGTGTCAAAAGGGTTTTCGCGGGATAAAGTTGAAGCAGGAATTGACATGCTCGTACGATCGGGAGAAGCAATGGAGCCCAAACTGGGTATCCTGCAGTTGATCTGAGAGGAAGAGAGAATGATAACTGACCGGGATCATGCAGTGTTTGAGGCAGGGATAAAGCTGGGGGCACTCTACCACCAGTGGGTTGGTACCCCCATTTCACGGAATTCCGCTGCAAGTGTTGAGAAGGCTATTGAACAGGCAGTGATCCTCCAGCCATTCGTAGAAGAGATCACGGTCAGGCTTGATCATACCCTGATGACACCGAACGCCTTCGGTTATAGCGAACTGTCCGGGCTCATGTTTGATGTTGATATCGTAACGCGGGTCGGGTTTACTTATTGCAGGGCACGGCTTGCTCCTAAAGACGGTTACCCACTCATGCAGATTGCGGAGTGCAATGAAATCCCCGGCCTTTCCCATCACTGACGATCATATCCATATTGACCCGGTAAACGGGCGGGGGATAGAGGCAGCAAAAGACTTTCTGCGATCTGGCGGGACCCACCTCTTTTTAGTCTCAAAACCTTCATGGTCACTCTCCGTCTACCCTTCCCGTGGTACGGACTATGCAGCAGTTTTTGATGAAACCCTCCGCGTTGCAAGGATGATTGAAGAGATCGGTGTGGTAGTATTTCCGGTTCTCGGGATACATCCCGCTGAAATCAGCAGGCTTTCAGAACGCATGCCATTACCGGAAGCTACTGAGGTCATGAAAGCCGGGATTGATTGTGCGGCAGCATATGTAGAGGAAGGAAAAGCAGTTGCCCTGAAAAGCGGGAGACCTCATTACGACGTGAGCCCGGAAGTCTGGACGGCATCCAACGAGGTTCTTACCCATGCCCTGAACCGGGCAGCCGGATGCAGGTGCGCGCTGCAGGTCCATGCTGAAAGCGGCCCGTGCACAGATATTGCAGATATGGCACGGAATGCCGGCTTCCCGGTCGAACGTGTGGTCAAACACTACGGTTCGCCCGATACCCCGCTGCATCCCTCGCTTATCGCAAAACATGAAGCAATACCGCAGCTGACACGCGAACGACGGGTGTTTACTATGGAGAGTGATTACATGGATGAAAACTCACGACCGGGTGCGGTGATCGGCCCGAAATCAGTACCCCGGTACACCAACCAGCTGCTTCGCGACGAACTGATTACCCAGGAGGACTGCTTCAGGATCCATGCCGAAACCATTGGAAAAGTATACGGTGTGGTAATCACGCTCTGAAACGTATTCCAACTCACCTTTTTTATTCCACCCCGCCAATAGGTATTCAATGTTTTTGAAGGTTCATCATTCACCGGGTACAGGTGATATCGTGGCGGTGTGCGATCGGGAATTGCTGAACACAACAATACGCCATGGCGAGCTTTCCATCCAGGTCAGCGAATGGTTCTATGGTAATTGTCCTGCCAGTGAAGAGCTCGTGGCAGAGGCACTTAAAAAGGCAGGAAACATCAACCTGATAGGCAATCGTGCCGTGCGTCTTGCCATTGAACTGGGGCTCGTCACTCAATCAGGCTGTATAATGATCGGGGAAATCCCCCATGCACAGGTCTACTCGCTATGAGTATCACGGATTGTTTCTGCCCGAAATGTGGTAAAACCTTGGAACAAGAGGGGCTCTGCAACCACTGCAGGATCGGCAATACCCCGTGGTTTGAATGTGATCACCGCGTAAAGAGCACCCATTGCCCGAGCTGCGGTGCAATAAAACAGGTAAACACGTGGACAGACACTGACCGGGAACGTGCCGTTCTGGCACCTGAGCTCGCAAAGACCGCAGTCCATTTCCACCCCGATGTCCGGAAACCATCCATGGTGGTAAAGGTACAGGACAATACCCTGAACCGCTCAACGGCAACTATCGCACTGAAGGGATTGCTGTACAACACACCCGTTGAAGGCACATGCACCGTTGAACTCATCTGGCATAAGGAACAGTGCGACCGGTGTAACCGGATCAGCGGAAGTTATTATGAGGGAAACGTGCAGGTCCGCGCTGATGGGCGACTCCCCAGTACCTATGAACTTCAGCAGTCAGCAGGAATTGCCCAAGCCGTGGAAGACTCCCTGCAGGACGGGGGGGAACGCCTGTCATTTATTGTTGACATGAACCAGACCCGTGAAGGACTGGACATCACGATTGGCTCCCAGCATATCGGGACACTTATATCCCAGGGCATTATCGCTCAACTCGGGGGCAGGTTCACTACCCATCCAAAACTGGTAGGTGAGAAAAAGGGGCGACAACTTTACCGTATTACCTACTCGGTCCGGCTCCCCCGGTACCAGAAACAGGATATTGTGCTGACCCGTGGGCGGTATGTTGAGGTAATACGTGTTGAATCCAGTCATCTCAAGGTTCTCGATCTTACGGAGGGTATACAAAGATCCGTGCGCGAAGATGACGTTGAACGCCTTATTGGCAATGTGCGGGATGCAGAATCGGCATTGGTGGTGTTTGCTGATGACCACAGTATTGGCATCCTCGATCCTGAGACCTGCCAGACAAAGGAGTTCAGGAAGCTGAAGTGGCAGGATACCAAAGCCGGCCAACACGTGCTTATCCTTCGTGATGGCGATCAACTCGTCGTGGTCGGGTAACCAATGCGGGTAAGGGCAGTACCAAAAGACAAGCTCAGAGAGATCGCCAGCGAGGCCTGGATTGACCACGCCCGGAGACCGTATACAGAAGGGGACATTGCATGGGTTCCTGTCAGGGACGATGAACCCTGCGAACGCGAGATCCCTCCACGAATCCGGTACAGGGGAAAAGGTTTTTTTATGATTGGTGACGTTGCTGTTATCCATGGTAAAAAACCCGGCCGGGAAGAAGTTGAAGAGATCGTTAAGTTTCGTCACCCAAGGGGTGTACTCTGGATTGAATCCCTTCATGATGCAACACGAATACCATGCACGGAACTCCTGTGGGGGGATGACGGGGAGGTGCGACACCACGAAAACGGGTATACGTATATTCTCGATCCCGGCAAAGTGATGTTTGCACAGGGAAACCGGAAAGAAAAGATGCGGATCGCACAGATGGTGTGCAGCAATGCTCCTGATGAAAGAGTAGCTGACATGTTTGCCGGCATTGGTTACTTCACCATCCCAGCGGCTGGCAGTGGTGCCTGTGTTCATGCAATGGAGTTAAATCCGGTTGCATTCGGATACCTGAACCGGAACATAGTCGAAAATGGCCTTTCCGGCCGGGTCGAGACCTCGCTGGGAGATTGCAGGGATCTTCTCACGGGCATCTATGACCGGATTGTGATGGGACATTTTGATGCGATCTTCATGCTTCCGTCAGCCCTTTTACATGTGCATGAGGGCAGCATCATTCATCTCCATAGTATCGGAACGGTAGAAGCTACTATCAAAGATCTGGCAGATAGGGCAGGTTTTTCTGCAACCATTCACGTACATAAAGTCAAGAAATACCGCCCCCATGCATGGCACATGGTGCAGGACGTGACCATTTCATGACCCTGGTACAAACACTTGCAGGAAAACAGATCGTTGTCGCGGTCACCGGGAGTATCGCTGCTATCGAAGTGGTGAAACTGATTCATTCCCTCCGCAGGCGCGGGGCGGTGGTGCAACCAGTGATGAGCCAGGCAGCAGCAGGAATTATCCATCCGGACGCGCTGACCTATGCCAGTGGAAGGGAGACCATCACCCGTTTGTCCGGCCGGGTCGAGCACATACTGTATTGTGGGGACGGGGGGAGTGCTGATCTTTTACTGGTTGCTCCCTGTACCGCAAACAGTATCAGTAAAATAGCGTGCGGTATTGACGATACACCGGTTACCACATTTGCCACAACAGCTGTTGGCAGCAAAAAACCCGTCATCATCGTACCTGCAATGCACCACAGCATGTACCGACACCCTGCAGTTACCGGCAACATCGCAAAACTAAAAACATGGGGTGTAGAGGTTGTCGATCCCAGGATTGAAGAAGGGAAAGCCAAAATTGCTGACAGCGAAGAGATTGTCCTGAGGTGTGAGCGTGCCGTTCTGGGAAAACCTCTCCGGGGAAAAAAGGTACTCATCACCAGCGGACCCTGCCGGGAACCGGTCGACGATATCCGCATACTGACAACGCGGTCAGGAGGGCAGATGGGCAGGGCCCTTGCACTGCAGGCGTTCCGGCTCGGTGCCGATGTAACCGTTGTCCACCGGGATTCCTTTCCCTGCGTGAACAATGTTTTTGTGGAAACTGCAGACGATATGCGGGCTGCGGTGCACCGCTGCCTTTCAAAAGAGGGAGCTGACATCTACATCAGTGCTGCGGCAATTTCTGATTTTGCGCCAAAAAGAGTACCGGGGAAAATCCCAAGCGGCAAACCGGTAAATCTTGTACTTGAGCCTCTCAAAAAATTACTTACTGAAGTGATACAGGATTATGGTCCCCTGACTATCGCGTTCAAACTCGGCTATACTCCGGAAAAGATGGCAAAAGCGATGATTGCACAAGGTGCTGCAATGGTGCTGATGAACACACCCGAGAGCATGGGAAGCTCCCGTGGCGAATATGTGCTGCTGACAAAAAGCGGGAAGAAGCCGTTGAGCGGAACAAAAGATGAGATCTCCGCAGCGATCTGGAAGGCTGTAATCCAGTAAATTATGTACACCGGGATTCTTTAAAGAGGAAAAACGCCCTATCTTTTACTACACTCGTGCACCAATCCATGAAGCCTTCTGCCGTCGCCGCTTTCTGTCCGGGGCATATCTCCGGCTATTTCAAGAAAATTTCAGGAGATACTATTGCATCCACCGGAAGTATCGGTGCCGGAATTGTCATCAGTGAAGGGGTCACGGCAACCGTCAGACCCTCGGATACAACATCCATCAGCATACGACAAAGAAGTTCGATGGGTACATCCTTTGAAGTGGCTTCCGGTTCGCCTATCCTGACCCATGTCATGGAACAGCTTGGAGTGACCGCGTCTGTTATTACCGAATGCATGCTGCCGATTGGTGCCGGTTTCGGGCTCTCTGCTGCTGCACTGCTCGCCACCCTTACTGCCATGAACCACCTTTTTGATCGGGGAATGAGTGCGGAGGAGATCGCACAGTATGCCCACGCGGCAGAGGTTACCCACCGGACCGGGCTTGGCGACGTAGCAGCCTGCCAGGGAGGGGGGAGGGTCATCAGGTCCGGGCCGGGGATCCATGGACTGATTGAACGGCGATTTGATATGCCTGAACCATTGTATGCAGTAAGTTTCGGGCCGATCCCCACCCCTGCAGTCCTGGGTTCACCTGTCCGGATGGACCGCATATCCTCCGCGTTTCCCAAAACAACACCGGAAAATGTTGAGGATTTTTTCCGGTTCTCGCGCCTGTTCAGCGAGCGCAGCGGGCTTATTACACGGGAAGTGAAAACGATAACCCGGCTCTGTGATGCTGCAGGAGTACCCTCAAGTATGACGATGCTGGGCAATGGTGTTTTTGCCTATGGCAGGAAAGCACATGATCTGCTGATGCCCTTTGGTCATGTCTATGAATTTCACGTGGCAGCTACCGGCGCTCATGTAGTGGAGGGCCTCGCATGATACCCGCTGATCACCCCCGCTATCGCTCGCTCTTGACCCGTGAACGCCTTGCAGAATGTGCAAAAAAGGGAATTGTAGCATGGGAGGGACTCACCGCCCATGGACGCGGTGAAGCATTTGATTATCTGATTGGAGAGAGGACGACCGAAAGTGCCCTGCTTGCCGAGAGAACCGCAGCTGCGATGCTCCTGACTGCCCGCCACCCGGTCATCTCGGTGAACGGTAACACTGCAGCACTTGCAGCAGGTAGGATTGCTGCATTGCAAAAGGCATGCGGGGCCTGTGTTGAAGTGAACCTTTTCCACCGGACAGAAGCACGTATCGGGATGATAGAAAATCTGCTTATTGACGCAGGAGTAGACATATTCTCCGGTGAGGCAGAGCGGTTACTCCCCCTGTCCCATGACCGTGCCTGGTGCAGGCGCGGGGGAATCTTCTCTGCTGATGTTGTGCTCGTACCTCTTGAGGATGGGGACCGTTGTGCAGCGCTCGTGGACATGGGAAAGACGGTGATCGCCATTGATCTCAACCCCCTCTCACGCACTGCCCGATCAGCCACCCTTACCATTGTCGACGAACTAACCCGGGCACTTCCCCGGATTACCGAAGCCTGTCGTGAGATTTCTGATACTGAAAAAGAGCGTCTCATTCATTCAGTTAACAATCATTATCTTTTGTCAGAGGCAATACGTGAGATGACAGCGAGGCTTTCCCATGCTCTGGATTGAGAAATACCGCCCGGAAAAACTTATTGACATCATAGGACAGGATCCGGTCGTCCGCCACCTCTCATCCTTTGCAGCATCCAAAACCGTCCCCCACCTGATCCTCACCGGGCCGCACGGTACCGGGAAAAGTGCGGCAATTGAATGCTTCGCAAAGGCGCTGTACCAGGAAAACTGGGAGTTAAATACCTCGGTTTTCCAGACTGCCGACCTCTTTTTGCAGGGAAAAGCCTACCTTGAACAGGATGACCGGTATGCCCATCTCTATGAAAAAAACCAGTCCCTGATCACGAATTTTAAATATATTATCAAGTGGTACGCTTCCCTGCGCCCTCTTGATGCTGAATTCAAACTTATGGTTTTTGAAGATGCCCATACCCTCACAAGGGATGCCCAGCAGGCACTGCGAAGGATTATGGAGCGTGCAAGCACTACATGCCGGTTTGTCTTTACCACAACGAACCAGAGTGCACTCATCCCTCCTCTCACTTCCCGCTGCCTGCCACTATTCTTTTCACCGCTCAACCAGGATATCATGCTTCGCCACCTCCGTACCATCAGGGAACAGGAAAATTCCGGCAGGCACTCCTGTTCAGATGATGATCTTGAACTGATTGCACATGCAGCCCAGGGCGACATGCGCAGGGCAATCCTGCTCCTCCAGGCAGCTCTTGAAGCGGGACTATGCCAGGATCTCTTTACGATCGCCCAGTCAGAAACAGCAAACATAGCTGCTTCTGCGATTGATGCATTAAAAAATGGCGATGTGCACAACGCGATCCGCCGCTTCGAATCCCTGATGATTGACTACGGGCTTTCCGGCAGCGAAGTGTTCTTAGAAATCCGTACTATTGCGCAGCGCGAGTATAACGATCCCTCCCTCGCAATTGCGCTTGCCGACGCTGAGTACCGTATACACCACGGAAACAACGAATTTGTCCAGATGGGGGCATTTGCCTCCGGAATCCGTGAGGTCTTCCTATGAGTGCTGTCAAGCAGAAGAAAATCCAGGAGCACTATGATACCATTGCTGATATCTATGATCTCCATTACGACCAGCGCCGGGGACGATGCTATCATACCCACATAAGCACCCATATCATGGATGTTCTGCCAAAAGGGGGAAAACTCCTTGATATTGGATGCGGAACGGGTCTTTTTGTAAAGAGATATATCGATGAGGGCGGCAGTGCCATCGGACTCGACATCAGCAGAAAAATGATCGAACGGGCTCAACGCAGGTGCACAACATGCGATTATATGGTCGGGACCGGGGAGAAAATTCCTTTTTGTGACAATTCATTTGATGCGGTTTCGAGTCTGCTTGTGTTCAGTTACATAAAAGATCCGGAATCTATGCTGAGGGAAGCATACCGGGTTTTAAAACCCGGGGGTGCAATTGCAGTCTGCACGCTGGGAAAAAAACTCATCACCCGGGGAATACCGGTGATCTACCAGATCAGTGAAAAAATCAATGTGAAACATCTCGTTATGAAGGATTTTGGAGAGCGCTACTATGACAAGGAGGAGATGTCTGACCTTTTTACCCGTGCTGGATTTTCAGATGTCAGGATTAAATGGTGTTCCTTTGCCCATATCAACATGATCGGTCCCCTCTTCCTTCTTGCCCAGAAGATTGAACCATTCGTTGAAAAGAGCGTCCCGCAACTTGCCTATAACATCTGTGTGAGCGGAAAAAAACCACGAAAATAAAAAAAAGGTGATTCATCGTTAAGGAATGCAAACGGATTATCGTCAAGCAATGTACTTATGAGATTTCTCTCCCCCTGATGGGGTCGCCGCTGGGCAGGACGGTTTATCCCGATCACTTTTTAGTTCATGGATGGTTGAAATAAAGCCGTTTGATCGATTATATTGCCCCATACTCTGAACCGACTGAACCGCTGCACAAAGAATCCCCTTCGGCGGCGGCGTTTATCATACAGGGGTATGGGGGTATCACCCCCCATTAATGAAAATTTGGATGAATCATGATTATCCACCCATTTTTGATGAAAAGCCAAAAAAATGTGTAACTGGTCCCGGTTCTAACAAATTCAGGTGTCTAACTCAACTGGTTTATGGTGGTCTTTATTGAGTAAACACCAAAAAAGTTATGGGGATTTTCTCTTCCCGGCCAGATTCTTCAAAACCCGCTGTTTTTTCTGAATTGCAGAGTCTGCAGCCCGCATAACTCCCTTGCTCATCTCCTCAAAATCGCGCATACCTGTATCGACAACCTTTTTCACCGGTGTATATGCCGATTCCCGGAACCGTGGAGAGAAATCGCATTCCTTGCCGTCAACCATAAGAACTGATTCGGGCTTTCCCTTTTCAACGTACCCGATTTCATGCATCGCCACTCCCGCAGATTTCACTACCCGGCAGAGCTCTGCTGATACTTCAGGAGGCGCGACAATGAGAAGGGCATCAAGGGATACGCCAAGATAATCGATCTGCAATGCTTCAAGCATGTCCTGGACATGGGGTTCGACTAAACTCCCTATCGCATGTTCATCAATGACGATACGGCAACCGGCTGTCTCTGCCATCTCAAATGCATCGCCCCTCAACCCGCCATTCGTAACATCGGTCATCGCGTGGACCCGCAGGAAGACATCGCTCTTCATCAGGGTTTCACAGGCAACAAGGAAATTAAGATTGATGGTCTGATCCACAACTTCGGGAAATCCTGAATAGATTGCCGCAGTCGCAATGGTTCCTCCACCAGCTCCCTCGGTCATCAGCAGTACATCCCCGGGTTGCGTGGCTTTCCGGGCAGTGAGATGTTCGGCGACACCCACTGCCCCAACGCATCCGGTAAGCCGGCTCCCAAGAACCATGTCGCCACCAATACGGAGAGTGGAACCGGTGACAAGCGGCACATCCATCGCCTCTCCAACGGTCGTGATACCGGCAGTGTAATCAAAAATCTTTGCCACATCTCCATCATCGGCTACATGGATATCTGAAAAGAGCATAATCGGTTTTGCTCCCATAACATAGACATCGCGGAGCGTCGCGCGCGTTACATGGAATCCTGCAAGGAAGGGATAATCGGAAAGCCGGGAATGCATGCCGTCAACAGTACAGATGATGTACTTACCCCCGGCACATACTGCTCCGGCATCATCCATTTCATCTACACCAACCGATGCCGAAGTTTTCCCGATGATGCGTGCGATCTGGCGATGGGCAAAAAAATCCCCTTTTCCCCGGGATCCCACACCGAACTCCCCCATTTTTACGCCAGCCGGATCAAGTTCAAAAAAATCACCGGTCAGACCCCGGGTGTTTTTCACTTCATCAATCACCGCGCGGGCAAAAGCGGATGCATAGGAGGGTTGTACCTTTTTAAATCCCAAAATATGATCGGTCAGGCTTTTTTGTAAGGTATCTTCGTCTGTCCCGTCCGCAATTCTCCCGCGAACATACTCCTCAACATCCATAGGTTTCTGTACGTGCGAGAGACATAAAAAAGCGGGGGATAATGCAGAATAACGGGGAGTACTATTGCATTGAGATAACGAAAATGGGAAACATCGTATCATTAAGGGATGCAAACGGATTATCGTCAGAAGCAATGTACTTATGAGGTTTCCCCCCGCCTGATGGGGTTGCGGGGGCGTCCCGTCGGGTGCAGCGGCGTTCATCATCTTCTGGGGTATGGGGGCATGTTGCCCCCATCTTTGTAATCCTCTNNCCACTAAAAAACAGCAAAGAGCCCTCAATTATCTGAGAAGGATGCCAAAGATTTCAGAAAAACAGCAAAGGGCATCATCAATCTTACCAGTTTTTAAAAGGGAGAGTCCCTTCACGATACCGGTGCGGACGTCCCTGGCATCGATGTAATAGGCCTTGTCAAAGGCCCGCGCAGATTCCTCAAGTCTGCCCAGCATAAAACATGAATTGCTCAACACAACCCATGCATCGGCAATAGTCGGATCGAGCTGAAGTGCTTTTTCCAGACACGGGATTGCTTCTTCATGCTTCTTGAGCATACTGAGCGCGAGGCCTTTCCGGTAGAGAGATTTTGCATGTTCGGGGTTAATAGAAAGGGCTCGATCGAGAATATCGATCGCTTCCTTATACCGTTTTAAATTGATTAAGGCGAACCCCTTATTGGTGAGCGCGGAAAAATAAAATGGATAAATTTTAAGGGCCCGATCATAGCATATGATCTCTTCCTCGTACCATTTCAGCTTGCCAAAGGCATACCCCCTGTTCACCCACGCTGAAAGATAGCGTGGCCTGAATTCCAGTGCCCGGTCACAACATTGAATCTCCGCCTCATATCTCCCCAGCATACCCAGCGCAACGCCCTTATTATTCCATGCTGCTGCATTCTCAGGGTCGATATGCAATGCCCGCTCACAACATTCCACTTTATCTTCAAACCGACCGAGCATGCCGAAAGCAAATCCCTTGAAATTCCATGCATCAACACAGACTGGATCAAGTGAGATTGCTTTTTCGCAACACTCGATCTCTTCTTCATACCGACCCAGTTTGCCGAGGTTAAAACCCATGGCAACCCATGCACGTGAATGATTTGGATCAACGGAAAGTGCTGTGGAAAATGCCAAAAGTGCATCCTCGTGCCTTCCATCCCGGCCAAGAACGAGACCCTCAAGATAATAATCCCTGCCTCTCTGGGAGGACGGTATATTTTCTGAAACTTCTGGCGATTCAATCATGTAAAGGAAATCCATGGAATGAAACGAGGTTCTTATCAGAATCTTGGTTTAACTGATATTTACATTAACGGATAAAAAACATATCCGTCAGAGTAATCACCGCAGGATTGTTCCCGTTATAGCTCTGTATACCCTTGTCAGAAAGAAAACCGGGCAGAAGTTGTTTTTTGTTTTTTTTAAATCAATTTCAACAGGGATATAATGATTATCAATTTATATACCACAGTGTACTCCGGCCACAGAAATGCTGATGCGTCCTCATATCCAGTCGGCATTATCCTGTTAGTAGCAATCACGTTCCTTCTCGCTCTCCTCGTTCTTCTTATGGTCCAGATTCAGCCATTTGCATGGAACATGGAAAGGGAAATCCCGGCGATTTTCACGATTACCGCCATTCAGGGTGTAGATGAAATCACGGGACACCTGAATTACGATAGTCGTCTGCTTCTTCTCCATACAGGTACAGCAGATTATCAGAACAGAAATCTTAAAGCAGAAATCTTAAAAAACGGAGAACCGGTATCCTGTATTATCGCTACAATGAACGGGCATGATTTCATCAGCACATCACATACCGGCGTCCAGTGGATGGGGGGTTCCGGCTGTTCCGGGGAAACATGGAGCCCCAAAGAGCAGATTTGCATTGATTTTTCGGATGGTACATTTCATCCCGGTGATGTAGTACAAATTGATGTTATCGACAAGGTTACTGATGTAATCATATCAAGGCATGCGTTCAGGTACGAGTGAAAATCAGGAGTGTGTTCATAAAAATTAGTACGGGTGAAAAAATTATTCATCAATTCGTTTAAATACGCCTTTTTTTGCTTTGAGAATTTTACACTCCGGGCAGCGCCAGGTGTCAGGAACGGCTTCAAAGCTTGTACCAGAACAGATTCCTCCTTTGGGATCCCCTTTTTTAGGATCATAGATATAGTGACATTCAAGACAGACCCATCGTGCGTGTTTTACATCCGGTGACATTTTGTTACTTCATCTCCATTAAGCTTGTACCAGTGCATCTTTGTTTTTCCTGAATTATTATGAATTCTCCCCTCCGGGCAATGTATCCCCTCACATTTCACAGAACAGGAATTAATTTCCGGGCACAAAGTCGTGCCACGCGCAACGGTTCAGGGATCTTCCCCTCCAGGGTAAAATCATTACACAAACGGGCGCCATCATAGGAATCAATTCCCCAGCAGCGGATGAAGATTGTCTGATGTGTATGAAGCTCCACCGGTACGCGTCCTCCCAGTTCCCCGTACGCGGAAATTCGTACGGTGTCGTCAGGAAAATGGTGAAGGATATCCTCACGTATCCCGTCAGAGTCCTCGTAGGTAACACAGATTACCGGGATTTTTGTCTCTTGTGCGATCTGGGCGGGATTAATAATATTGAACCAGGCAATTATACACCCCGAAAGCATGATAACGTTAATATCATTGCGTTCAAGGTCATGCACCATCCGGAGAACAGAAGCAGTGGCATCCATGCCGCCAACAGTGACCGTGGAAAAAGTAAAACCATCTATGCGAAGGTCTTTTCGCATCACCACTCCTGCAAGTCTCGAAACTGATCGGCCGGAATAACTTTCTGCAATACCAAGTGCCCGAAGCCCTTTTTTCGGGATATGCATAGAAGCACTTATGTTACCCGATTAAAAATACTATATCAATGAAATTTAACAAAGATGAGGTTTGTATCTTAATCCCAACATTAAATGAAGATCTGACCATCGGGACTATTATTCGGGAGTTTAAAGCATTGGGGTATAACCATATTCTCGTAATCGATGGTAAGAGTACGGATAACACCGTGAAAGTCGCTCGTGAGGCAGGTGCTAACGTCCGTACGCAATCCGGTAAGGGGAAAGGTAACGCCATTATCGAGGCGTTTGAGATCATAGAGCAGCCCTATATCCTCATGCTCGACGGGGATGGCACATATACGCCAAGAGATGCAGAAAAAATGCTGACTCCCCTGTTTTTAGGGTTTGATCAGGTTATCGGTGACAGGCTCATCAATTCAGAGGAGGGTGCGTTCTCACGCCTTAACCTTTTTGGAAACCATATGTTAAACCTTCTTTTCAAGATTGCCCATAGCCGTGATCTCCATGATATTCTTTCCGGGTACCGGGCGTTTACACGACTGGCCATCCATCAGATGAACTTAAAAGAGAAAGGATTCGAAATTGAGACCGAGATCTCGGTGGAATCGGTTCGCAATGGTCAACGCACTATGGTGGTGCCGATCAAATACTCCCGCCGCCCGGGGACTTCTACAAAGCTTTCACCGTTTCATGACGGTATCAAGATCGTAAGCACCATCTACCGGCTGGCGCGGGTGAACAACCCCATGTTCTACTTTGGGATGATGGGTCTCTTCACCTCGGTTCTTGGCATCCTCACGGGTATTTATGTTTTACTTGAATGGATGCACGGAATTGATCACATTCCCCTCACCATTCTTACCGTGCTCCTTATTGTCGTGGGTATTGAAATTTTTATGTTCGGCATGATCAGTGACATGCTGCTCATCTTTCACCGGGAGATCATACGGGAAATACAACTGTTACAACCCCAGAAACCGCCAAAATAATACCCTGCAATTTTTATAAAAAAATGGTGATTACGTTTCCTTTTACCGCTGGAGGAGATGTTTTTTCAGAGCAAGCACCCGGCAGGAATACTCCGCCAGTGAAGTGTAGACATATGCTTCATCCAGTGTTTTTCCCGCGGCAAAGGTACCATGCCCCCGCGCAATTACCAGTTTTGAACATAACAGGACGTTTGCAACAGCATCCGCAATCTCCGGTGAACCGGGTGCGCCCCGGACAACCGGAATCTTTGGGCAGAACATCTCCCCTTCGCTGTCTTCCGGCACAATCACATCCATGACAAGTGATGCTGCAACCGCACAGGGGGGATGGGCATGGACAATCGCTTCATGTTTTGTCTTCCTGTACACCTCGCGGTGCACACGATATTCACTTGAAGCAGTCTCTGGCACGTCCCCCTGGAGAGGGACAAACACCAGTTCAGCGGCTGCATCCAGATATGCACCGGTCTGTTTGATGAAAAAACCCTCAGTGCCCTTTCTGACGCTGATATTCCCAAAATTTCCTCCTACCAGGTGCTCGGCAAAAAGTCTTTTTCCTATCCGCTCGAATTCACGAGAATACATTCATGACACCTCTTTTTCCCACAGAATTCTTTTGCATATTCCACATTATGAAAAATGTTATATGCACATATTTTTAGTGTTTCAGACGATAATCATTCTTTATCTTTTTTCCGAATAATATCGACATTTAATCTTATCATTGATCTCTCTAACCGGGCAAATATTACATTGGGGTAGGGTTTTACAAATATTTTTTCCTAAATGAACAATCTGTGCATGGAAATCGTTATACAATTCAGTATCTTGAGGTAAATTTTCCATAAAAAATTTTTGAATATCTTGATAAGAGGCAGTATCTTTTGCGAAACCATACCTAGAAAAAATCCTTTTTGTATAGGCATCAACGACAAAAATCGGCTTATTGCAGGCATAAAGAAGGATAGAATCAACAGTTTCTTCTCCTATCCCCTTTATTCCTAATAATTTTTGTCGGAGGATTACCAAATCTTCCCTCGACATATTCGATAGATTCCCATTATACTCATCAAAAAAGAAATTCATAAAATTTTTAATTTTTTTGGCTTTTTCGTTATAAAATCGCGAGGATCTGATAAGAGGTGCTATTTCATCGACTTCTTTTTTGTGTAACTTCTCAGGTTCGAGGATATCTTCATCTTTTAGATTTTTTATTGCTTTCTCGACGTTTATCCAGGAAACATTTTGTGTTAATATTGCCCCGATTATTACCTCAAAAGGTGTATCGGCAGGCCACCAGTTTTGATTGTTGTATTTTGATAGGAGAACCTCATAAATCGTTAAAAGATTGGTATTTGCTTCCATTCGTGTGAATCCTCTTTTTTGATAATATTTAAAAGAGGGGATACAATCACACGCAATCCACTGTTAAACGCGAATACCAAAAATATCCAACCATTTTTATAGTTAAAAACGATTACAAATTATGCCAAAAACAACCAGAACAACAATAACCAAAACAACAACAACTGTGTCTAATAGCAGGAAAAAGGTTCCGCCAAAGAAGGATCCAGATAAGGGGACGGTTTTTGAGAAGAATATTTCAGAGGGTACGGTATTTAAAAGATTGTTTAAACGACTATAATCAAATTTTTAGGTAATGATTGAGATTGTTTTTTTTTTTGAGCCTCATAGAAAGCATTCTGGCACTCGGTTGAGTTCTAAAATACGCTCGGAAAAAGTTACTATTGATAATTATTTACATTATAACTCGTCTTTCCTTTTTCCAATTTTTCCTAGTATTGATTTGAAATAATCTTTTTTCAGATAAGCAATTATTACACCTAAAATTGCAAAAATAGCTGTATATAATGGAATACTGAAATTTCCAAAAAATTCGTCGATTTTAACAGTAATAGGTCTTTCATCAATAGTTTCGGTATATTTTACTCCATTATAGATTCCCCGCACATCAAAATGATTATCATATCCATTAGGTATCTCAAAAAAAACTAACCCTGATTCATTTGTATATAGCGGACCTGCAAGTAGTGTATCCTTATCATAACCATAAATTCCAATTTGGACATTTGGAAGAGCCTGTTGTGTTGTTACATTTGAAACATATACGTCGATATGATCATTTTCTGAATTGTTAATGGTCATTTTAAAAGGAATACGAGATATATTTCCACTCATCCCAAAAACAAAAGCGGCAATAACTGCTGCAAAAATAATGGTTATAAGCACCATTAGCGCAATTCCCACTATAGAAGAGACTCCGTCTTCAGATTTTTCAGGCATAGACGACCTTAACCATGACAATTACACAATTTTCTTTTTATTGCAAATTCCCATAACGATGAGTATAATACCAATACCCCAACCAATGAAAAAAGTCCATGAAATTAGTTCATTGCACGACTGTGTACCCGGCATCCCCGATCCGCATATTTCCGAAGTTTTTGCTAGAGTAGTTTTGCATGCACCGTATATAGTTGATTGGCAGGGAACAACAGGTAGCAGATACATTGCCAAAATGATTAATATTCCAAATAATATTAGAATTATAATAGGTTTGTATACAGTCTTTTTTTGAGTTTTATTTGAGGGTATTTTTATTAGACCTTCTCCACATCCTCCGCAAAATTGGTTAGTATCTGGATTTTCTTTTCCACATTTCGGACAAAACATTGTAATCAATTTATAGAATATTTATTATCCATGTTTAATGTTGTGATTTTTATGTTTCTCGGAGATGCGACTTTGTTTTTGTGACGCGATAGGACGTTTACAAATGTAAACGGATGATAAAAGAGATAACCGGGGATAAACTTCTTATCCCCGGATTTGAAGATCGGATGATCTCCTACATTTGAAGTCCCTCCGCAGGTCAACACACAAATGACCATCCTAAAAGGAAGTTGTGCTTCATCCATGAATCATAGGGGAATTATTAGAAAGTGTCCCCCTCGGAGCCGTTGAGTTCCTGCCAAGGAGCCCGTCTCTTCATCAGGGTATCCCGGCCACCACGCGATCTCGCCAAAGCAGCCAGCAAGCGAACTGATGAGATGGTT